>JADZAA010000051.1 GCA_020852855.1 Bacteroidota bacterium | reverse complement strand
TTGGCGGAGGAAGCCCGCAAAGCCGACGAATTGCGCAAACAGCAAGCACGTGATTCTATTCGCAGTTTGCCGTGCCCGCCTAACCAAGTTAAAAATTCAGAAGGTGACTGCGTAGATTGTCCGCCCGGCTTCATTGTATCAAATGGCGAATGTATTCGGAATTGCGGTGCAAATCAACGTCTTGCCCAAAATGGAATAGACTGTGAATGTTTGCCCGGATTTGAAAAAAACGCAAAAGGAGATTGCCTTCCTAAACAGTGCCCTCCGGGTTACGAGTTTAATGCGGCACTTGATTGCGTTCTCGAATGCCCGCCCGGCCGACGTAGGAATGTTGCAGGTGATTGTGAAGAACTAAACTGTCCGCCCGGACAGCATAGAGATGCCGCCGGTAACTGCGTTCCCAAATGCAATACGAATCTCGTATATAATCCCAAAAACGGTCAATGCGAGCCGTTAACTTGTGATAAGCCTTGGATGAAACGAGACCCTGCAAGTGGAAATTGTGTACCAAAATCTTGTGATGATAAGCGGCAAATTCGAGATAGTGCAGGAAATTGTAATTGTCCGCCGCCATGGTCTTTAACAAATTGTTCCGTATGTGCCGAAGGAATGACGGGAAGCAAAACAATACAAGGGCGCGATACTTGTGTTCCTACAAACAGAGGTTGCGAAGAAGGCTATGTTCGTTCGACTATTCGAGATAAGGACGGAAAATATAATTGTATTCCGAAAGATTACGAATACGCTTTTATTAAATTATACCAAATAGAAGCCAAGACCGAAAACGTGACAAAATTCAATGATTTCGAAGAAGAAATAGAACCTTTGCTCGAAAATGCTTTAGGCATTGAGAAATTCGATAAAGCCAAGTTTAAGCATCATGATGACGGCGAGGGAAATCTCAAATACGAGCTACGTTTTGACCGTTTTGATGAAGTGACTGCACTTTTGCAAAAAATTCAATCCGGGCTTGACGCTTTGTATGAGAAAAAATATTTTCTGATTAAGGGTATGCGATATATTCCCGTGCCCCAAATTGTTCCAATAAAAAAATAATTTCCGCCATTGCGGTATATCCCTGCGAATATTCTATGAAAATATCCATTTTTTTTATAGTCGGCCTAATTGCCGCCGTTGCCATTTGTTCGGCACAGCCGGACGGTACGCGCTTCATATTTTGGGATAGCGTAGGGCAAAGAGTTACAATCACTTACGGCGAGCGTTACGAATTTTTATGGCGTGGCGCAGACCCGGATAATTGTATTATTCGCTACATTCCGATTCCATCGGCCGAAAAATATGTTCTTGAAGTAACGGCAGCGCCGATTACAAATAAAATCGTCAAAATAGCAAGAGCGATTTACACAGAAAGAGACAGTAAAAAATCGCTTGTTAAAGATGTAGAATGGACAGAGCCGGACACAATGCTTTATTGGCATTATGCCGGGCAAAAACAATGCGTTCCCTTCGGTAAGAAAGTGAACTTTTCGTTTGCCATGCCGGATTTGCAAAAATACTATATGACATACGAACTTAACGCCGAAGGCTATTGCGTACAGCTTACCGGTATTTACGAAGTTAAATCACTTCATTTCACAGCACGATGCCAGAAGTTTATAGTTCCTGACCCGTCTTATGTATCAATTACTTACGACGAATCTGTCAAACGGGAGCAAATTGTTTGGACACCATTGATGAACGGCAATTGGGAGGTTAGAATAGGAACTGTGGCGCAAGGCTGCATAAGCGATGCCCTAGACCAGCTCGAGGCGCTGCAAAATCAAAGTGAATACGCAAAAAACCTGAAAGTAGACAAGTCGAATTATTCACCGCGCCGCACCAAAAACAAAAATGAAAAATTTCAATAAAAATGAAATTAATTACACTCAAACAACAAAAGCCGCTTTACTCCGGCAGAGAGAAGGCGGCTTTTGTTTTTTTTATTAAACGTGCGAGTTATCGCCGCACGGAGAATTGTCTGGTAACTCTTCTATCGCCTGATATTACGGTAAGAAAATAACAGCCGCCCGGTAAGTCGCCAACAGAAATAACAGCACTCTCGTCTTTATTTTCCAGATGATCTTTTCGCATAATTATTCCGGCGGGCGAGGCAATCTCATAAACAAAATTATCGCTGAATCCATCGGCGGAATATAAGGTTAAAATATCGGTTGTAACCGAAGGATATATCGAAAAGTCGCAGTCGCTTTTGATTTTATCGTTTTCTACAAGATTTGAATTTTTCACTGTATAAGATTTCGATGCCACATAAATGTGGTCGCCTGTGTTTTCTCCGTCATTATTGGCGGCATTTACACAATAATAAAACGTTATTTTGCCTTGATAATCGAATGATGTAGTCCAAAGGAAACTCCATTCGATTTCTCCTTCCGTAGCCGGTTTATTGCCGGATGAAGTATGAGTTAAATATTGACGCTCGAATTTACCAATAAAACCGGATTGTAACTGTACAAGAGAAGGAATTGGTGTGTCGGGAACAGAAAATGCACCGGCGGTACGATTGTTTGTATCTAAAGCAACAACCTGAAAACCGAATCTTTTACCGCCCGGATTAACGGCACGAAGCGTTATTTGATATTGGCTTGCTGGTGTATAATACTTTTCTCCATCGCCAAGAATAATAGAAGTAACGGTGAAATTATCGTCGCTGTCGACCTTCGCGTCGGCATGGCAACCCGATTGGGCACAGGTTTTTTCGCCCGGTGCGCCCGTACTCGAAACGTGCGCACCGGAAGATTTCAGTATAGTTTCATTGTGCTTACCCGCAGTCAGTAATCCCAAAAGCCCGAGCGCAACTATGGATACAAGTATTTTTTGTTTCATTATCTGCCTTTTTGTGTAATTAACACCGTTCGGGAAAAACTTTTGTTGCCGGCTGTAACACGTGCCATATAAATGCCCGGTAATATTCCTGTAAGCGGAAATTCACAGTTTTGTTCGCCGGCCTCCGCAATATGCCGTCCGTGCCGCACTTCGCGTCCGGTCATATCGAAAAGTTCTACCGAAATATCGCCTCTGTTTTCGAAATAAAACGAGCATAGTAAGTTGCCGTTTTGTTCCGTGAAAGGCTGCCCGGCCGGCTTTAGAGTTTGTTCTGAAACCGAACCGGGCGAGGCCGCTTCAACAGAAAGAGAATTTGTCAAAACAAAATCGCCCGCGTCCGTATCATCGTCGTTGGCTATGACTGCCGCCGCATAAAGTGTAACTCGCTCGCCGGCTTGAGGCGCAGTCCAACGTAAAGTCCACTTGCCTTCACCCGGCGCAAATTCTGCAGTTCCTGCATAAGTGTATGTACCGTATATTCTATCCTGGAGCCGCAAGTCGTTCCTGATGATTTGTGTGCGTTTATCGTCAATAATCGTCAGTTCGCCGGAATTTAACCCCGCGTCGTTCAATGCGACAATTTGAAAGCCGAAACGCTTATGTTCTTTCTCTTTTACACTGACAGTAACGTTATAGGATTTCCCGGGAATATAACCTTTTTCCGTACTGTCGATACTTATCGTTAACTCACCCACACCGGAATTAACCGGATTTGTGTTGTGACAGCCCGAAGCGGCACAAGTACGCTCGCCGGGTGCGCCGGTACTAGAAACAGGTGCGCCGAAACTAACGGGTTTTTGCGGCAATTCGCGCAATGTTGCCGCACCTAATGAGAAAACAGCAGTAAAGGTTGCAAGTATGATGAATTTCATGGCTATGTAAGGTAAAATGTGAATAATCTACAAGCCCAAAATTGATTTTCGACATAAACAAGCGGATAGAAATCACACATTAAATCGAAAATACATAATGTCGCCGTCTTGCACGACGTATTCTTTGCCTTCGATACGATAAAGTCCCGCGTCTTTAACAGCTTGTTCCGAACCGCCGAGCCGCTCCCAATCGGCGTATTTCATAACTTCGGCTCGAATAAATCCCTTTTCGAAATCCGTATGTATCGCAGCGGCAGCCTGCGGTGCAAACGAATTTTTTTTGACTGTCCAAGCGCGACATTCTTTTTTGCCTGCGGTAAGGAAAGTGATAAGCCCGAGCAAAGCATATCCCTCGCGTATAACTCTGTGCAAACCCGGTTCTTCCATGCCTAAATCCACTAAAAACATTTCTCGGTCTTCGGGGTCGAGTTGCGCTATTTCGGCCTCTATTTTGGCGCATATCGGAACTACTACAGCACCTTCTTCAATCGCTTTATGCCGCACGGCCGAAATCATGGCATTGCCGTCTTTTACGCCGCGTTCATCGGTATTGGCTATATACATTACGGGTTTATCGGTCAATAGAAAACATTCGCGTACAACTTGCGAACCGCGCTCGTCGCGCACAAAGGAACGTGCGGGCTTGCCGCTGTTCAGATGCGCCGCAAGTGCAGTCAAAACTTCTGTGTCGGCTGCGGCTTCTTTGTCGTTTGCCCGAATACGTTTCTGTAAACTTTCCATTTTCTTATCAACGGTTTCTGTATCTTTCAGTATCAGTTCCGTTTCGATAATCTCTATATCGGAAAGAGGATTGACAGCACCGTGAACATGAATTACATCGTCGTCGGCAAAGCAACGGACTACGTGTGCAATAGCATCGCAGGCGCGAATATTCCCCAGAAATTGATTGCCCAAACCTTCGCCTTTCGACGCTCCTTTAACCAAGCCGGCAATGTCCACAAATTCCATCGTAGTCGGAACTTCGCGGTCGGTTTGATAGCCTTGCACCAGGCGTTTCAATCGCTTGTCCGGCACGTTTACTATTCCTACATTCGGGTCAATTGTACAAAAAGGATAATTTGCAGCCTCCGCCTGATTCGACGTAAGCGCGTTAAACAGCGTAGATTTACCAACATTCGGCAAACCGACGATTCCGCAGGCTATTCCCATGTTTTTTCTTAAAAATGAAAGAATTTTTCCGCAAAATTACGGCGAAAGTGATGAATACGGCGGTTTTACCTAAAGTGCGCAGTATAATACGACTGTTGTTTTACGGTTTATCGGCCGTTATAGACGACGGCTCTATGATCTCTCGGTGGAAAAATCGAACGATGTCGTTTGCCCTGACAGCAGGCAGTATTACGCGCTGAATATCGGGCTTTACGCCGATTTCCAAAGTAAATAAATCGCCAAGCAATTCCGTCGGTATATTGCGCAAAGCAGCGAGTGCGTCTATGGGCGTAATATGCAGAAGCGTTATCGCCGACATTCCTTCCGCGTCGGGGCAAGATGCGATTGTAATCATTTTCGGGCGCAAATCTTGGTCGCCGCCGATTACAGTGAAATAGCCGTCGGGGCGAAGTGCCGAGCGAAACACGATCGGAATACCGGAGCGTTGCGCCGGCTCTATCATAGTGGCGTATAATGGCTTGGCACCGTTACGTGCGGCAAGCTCCGCATCGCGCAGGCTCATTACGGCTATGGGAACAGCCTCGGGAACAATATGCGGGTCCGCGCTGAAAATTCCCTGCACATCTGTCCAAATTACCGATTCGTCCGCGCAAAGTGCCTCGGCAAGCAATGTAGCGGTCAAATTGGAACTTTCTTTGCCCATTGTAGTAATCTCGCCGGACGCGCCGCGTGCCACATATCCCTGAATGACCACAACGCGGTATTTGGCGATAATTTCGGGAAAAATACGGTCGAGGCGACGTTTCGTAGGTGCGACTAAAGGTTCGGCGGCACCGTGCCGATTATCGGTTACGATTAGGTCGGCAGCATCGACGGCTATTGTTGATATGCCGCTCTTTTCGAGATAATGTCGGACTATGTGCAGTGCAAGAAATTCGCCGAAGCTACGAATAAGGTCAAGCGTTCTGTCGGTTAATTGGCGTGTTATCGCTACGCCTCGAAGAACGTTTTCAAGTTGCCTTGCGCAATCGTCAATCAGTTTGCCGAGTGTATCGGCAGCTATTTCTTCGCTTAAAACCGAATATGCTATACGGCGATTATTTTCTATAACAGAGCGGGCAATTTCTATTGATTGTTCCTGATTTCCGTCGCGTGCGGCAATGGCTGCTGCCTCGAGAAGCCGTGTAGAGTCGGCAAATGCCGATACCACTACGACGGCGGGAACGGCAAGCGACGACAATATCGCGCTCATTTGGCGGAAGCCGCCGGCGTTGTGCAACACAGCACCGCCAAATTTCATAACTTTCATTATTCTCCCGAAATTACGTGTTTCTATTCAATGCGGCGAACTATCAGCAAAGTAATATCGTCGGATTGCGGCGCGGATCCAGCATGATTTCTTGCTGCGGCTATAATGCGTCGCGCACATTCGTCGGCAGAAATATCGCTCATCGTGCCCGCGAGCATTCTCAGTCGTTCTTCGCCAAACTCTTCCGATTGCTCATTCATAGCCTCCGAAACGCCGTCGGTGTACATTATCAGCAAATCGCCCGCGTCGAAGTGAACGCAACCTTCGTCGTAAGGCGGCGCTTCGTCGAAAATGCCAAGCAATATTCCGCCGACATTAAGTTCTTCGAGCAGTCCGTCGCTTCGGTGCAGTAAAGGAGGATTATGCCCGGCGTTAATATAAGTCAGCTCGTTTGAGCGGACATCGAGTATACCGCAGAAAAAAGTGATGAATTTGTCGTCTTGCGTATTTTGGTGAATTACTGAATTGACCCGTGCCACAAATTCCGGCAGGGGAAGGTTTAACGGTGCCAGAACGCGCAAAGCCGCTTGTGTATTCGCCATAATCAATGCAGCCGGAATACCTTTGCCCGACACGTCGGCTATGGCAAGCAACAGGCGGTTATCATCGAGTTTAATCACGTCGAAGTAATCGCCGCCAACATGTTTCGACGATATATTTTCGCCTGCAAAGTCAAAATTACGCAAATCGGGAAGTGTTTTCGGCAAAAGTTGGCGTTGAATGTCTTTTGCAATTTGCAAGTCGCTTTCTATTAGACGTTTTTCGACTTCTTCGTCGAACAAACGCGAGTTTTCAAGTGCAGCGATAGCCGTATTTCCGAGCAATTCGATAAAATGCAAGTCATCGGGAGAAAATTCTGCGCCGCCGAGTTTGGAACTTACCATTAGCAGCCCTTTTATTTCGCCGTGAACTTTCATCTGTGAAACAACAGCTACTTTTGCCTTATCGAGGAATACGGCTGTGTTCGAATTTGGGGTGGTATATTCGGAAATTGAAGGAACTCGCATAGATATAAATTCCTCTACTATTTCGGGCGGAACATTTGTTCCTAAGCGATTGACTTCGGCTTCGTATTCACCGGCGGAATTTTGCGCGAACAGAGCAAATTTATTGACCATAAGATGTCCCATCAATCTATAGGAAAACATTCGCAGAATATCCTCACGCCTGAGAGCGACGCTGAACTCGCGAGCCGTTTCGAACAGGGAGGTCAGAATAAGATTCCTTGCTGCAATTTGCTCGCCTGCCCGCAAGAGCGATTGTTTTGTACGGGCATTTTGTATGGCGTTGGCCGTTATTGTTCCCACAAGAGATATGTAGCGCAACTCTTCGCCGCAGAATGAAGCGGGCGGCTCGCCAAGGCATAATGCAGCATAGAAAACGTCGTTTTGGCG
Organism: Bacteroidota bacterium; assembly: GCA_020852855.1. Classification (GTDB taxonomy): domain Bacteria; phylum Bacteroidota; class Ignavibacteria; order Kapaibacteriales; family UBA961; genus JADZAA01. The sequence continues at coordinate 34,370 of JADZAA010000051.1, read as the reverse complement.
AACGGGCAGTATATAGCGATAGCCCGCCTCAGCAAGCGGCAACTCCTCCGGTGCGGCAGATGAAATCTCGCGTAAATCCTTGATTTCAAATATGGGAATTTTGATTGGCAAGGCTCGGCCTTTCGCAAGAGAAGCAATGTAATTATCGCCGTCGGGCAGTAATGCGCAGGCACGCAGAATACGCATTTTACCCATCAGTGATAGTATTGCGGAGTTAAGAATGAATTCTTCGGCTACGGCTTCCGAAAGCCGTGCGCCGAGTTCAATCAGCGACTCTAAGTTGATAATGGAAGCGGAAACCGGAGCAGACATACTGAATTGACCGTGAAAGCATATTGAAAAACAGCGGCAAAAATACCGATTGCCGAGAATATTGCTTCTATTTTCGGGGTAAGTTACGGCAAGGAATAACCCCGTCCGGCAGTTTATTGTTCAATTTCGTGCCAATAAGTGTGCCGTAACCGAGAAATTATCGCGGGAATATCAATCTTGCGCTTATTTTTGCGCAAATCTATCGGATATTATTTTATAGCCGCATTTTCTATCAATCAAAGTAAAAGGACGAGATTTATGGCAGATTTGGGACTTTGGGCGCGCAAGTCCGTAGGGCATATTCTAAAAGAAGCGAATGAAGAAGGCGAACATACGCTTAAGCGGACGCTTGGGGCAACAAGTTTGGTGGCTCTCGGTATCGGAGCGATTATCGGTGCCGGATTATTTTCAATTACCGGATTGGCGGCCGCCCATAATGCCGGCCCCGCTGTTACCATTTCGTTTATTATTGCCGCTGTAGGTTGTGCGTTCGCCGGTCTGTGCTATGCGGAATTTGCTTCTGTTATTCCCGTAGCAGGTAGTGCGTACACATACTCCTTTGCCACAATGGGCGAATTTATGGCTTGGATAATAGGCTGGGACTTGGTGCTGGAATATGCCGTCGGTGCGGCAACTGTGGCTATCAGTTGGTCAATGTATCTTTCTAAGTTTTTGGGTAATATAGGGTTGTCGTTGCCGCACGAATTAACTTCCTGTCCGGCCGATGGCGGAATAATCAATATGCCCGGGGTGTTTATCGTAGTCGCCATGTCGCTGCTGTTGATACGCGGAACGCATGAATCTGCACGTGTGAATGCTTTGATAGTGTTGCTGAAAGTTGCAGTGGTACTTGTATTTATCGGCTTGGGCTGGAGCTTTATACGTCCCGAAAACCATATTCCTTTTATACCGGAAAATACCGGCAATTTTGGCGAATTCGGCTGGAGCGGAATTATTCGTGCCGCAGGAATAATTTTCTTTGCTTACATAGGTTTCGACGCGGTTTCGACTGCTGCGCAAGAAGCCAAAAATCCCAAGCGCGATATGCCGATAGGAATTTTGGTTTCACTTGTAATTTGCACAATTCTCTATATTCTGTTCGCCTATGTTATGACCGGCGTGGCAAATTATAAGGATTTTGTAGGTAAAGACGGTATAGCACCCGTTGCCGTGGCTATAGATTTTATGGGCGTTGCGGGGCTGGACGGTAAAATAATTCCGTCGTTTCCATGGCTGAACAACACAATTATTCTTGCGATTCTTGCCGGATATTCATCTGTTATTCTTGTTATGTTGCTTGGGCAGTCGAGAGTGTTCTATTCAATGTCGCACGACGGGTTGCTTCCGAAAGTATTCTCGGAAGTGCATCCGAAATTACAAACCCCTTGGAAATCAAATCTCTTGTTTATGCTTTTCGTAGGATTGTTTGCCGGTTTTGTTCCCGGTGGCATTGTAGGCGAAATGACAAGTATCGGAACATTATTTGCATTTGCTCTGGTTTGTGCAGGCGTAATAATCATGCGCAAAAAAATGCCCGATATTCCTCGCGGATTCAGAACGCCGCTTGTGCCTCTCGTGCCTATTCTCGGCGTGATTACTTGTTTGGCCATGATGGTAGGGCTCCCTCTCGATACGTGGTTGCGGCTTATTGTCTGGATGGGAATAGGTATTGTAATTTATTTCTCTTACGGTGCCAAGCATAGCAAAATTCGGAATGTAGGTTAAAGCTCTCTTTGCTGAAATTTTGAAACGGATTTCCTGAAAATTCGGGAAAATAGCGTATTTCTAAACGACAAAACGCCGCTTATCGTCTACGGCCGCTATTCAAATTGACAGAATGTTAATGTAAATGCGAAATTCATGATTGGAATTATCAAAAAAATCTTTGGCAACAAGCACGAAAAAGATGTTAGACGCATTCTTCCCGTAGTTGACGAAATCAACCGGATATTCGGCGGACTTTCAGGCCTAAGCGACGAAGAATTACGCGCCAAGACCGAATCGTTCCGGCAATTTATACGCGAGCGTACAGCCTTGTGCGTGGCCGAGTCGGGCGAACTGCGCGCCAAACTTGCAAGCGACGAAACCGACCATGCCGAATTTGAGCAGATCCACGAACGGCTGAAAGCGATACGTAAGGAAGAATTTGATGCCATACAGTCTGCATTAAACGAAATATTGCCGGAAGCATTCGCGGTAGTAAAGGAAACATGCCGCAGATTATCCGAGCGCAAGTTTGCTTACGACGTTGTAGGTCATACGATTACATGGGATATGATGCCTTACGACGTGCAACTTGTCGGCGGAATAGTTCTTCACGAAGGAAAAATATCGGAAATGGCCACGGGCGAAGGAAAAACGCTTGTGGCTGTTGCGCCGTTATACCTTAATGCTTTGTCCGGCAAGGGCGTGCATCTTGTTACGGTGAACGATTATCTTGCCCGCCGCGATAGCGAGTGGATGAAGCCGGTGTTCGACTTTCTTGGAATTTCTGTAGGCTGTATACAATCTATGATGCAGCCGCAGCAAAGATTGGAAATGTACAATTCCGATATCACCTACGGAACGAATAACGAGTTCGGCTTCGATTATCTGCGCGATAATATGGTGAATGATGCCGCCGACATGGTGCAGCGACCGCATCATTTCGCCGTAGTCGACGAGGTGGACTCGGTGCTGGTGGACGAGGCGCGTACACCATTGATTATTTCCGGCCCCGTGGGGCATGCCACAGACCAAAAATACGATGCGATGAATCCGCGCGTGAAGCGTTTGGTAGAGGCACAGGTACGTTTGGTAAATCAATACGCATCTGATGCGGAACGCCTGCTGAAATCCGATAAAAAAGAAGAACGTACCGCCGGCGGCGAGGCATTGCTGAAATCGCAACGCGGTTTCCCGAAGAACAAGCGTTTAATGAAAATGCTGCAAGAGCCGGATAATCAAAAACTTCTGCGCGAAACGGAGCTTTTTTATCTGCGCGACCACGGCATGAAAATGTCGGAAATAGACGAAACGCTTTATTACACGATTGATGAAAAGAATCATCAGATTGATATAACCGAAAAAGGGCGCATACTGCTTACGAACGCCGGCGAAGATCCAGATTTATTCCTTATTCCCGATATTGCCACAGAGTTTGCCGTTCTCGACCAAAAAGAGGAAATGCCGGCCGACGAAAAGCGCTCGCGCAAAGACGAATTGTTGCGCGTATATTCCGAGCGCTCCGAATTGTTGCACTCTATTTCGCAACTTCTGCGTGCATATTCGCTTTATGAGCGCGATGTAGAATATGTTGTGGAAGACGGCAAGGTGAAAATCGTTGATGAATTTACCGGGCGTATACTCGAAGGGCGACGCTATTCCGACGGCTTACATCAAGCGATAGAAGCCAAAGAAGCGGTTGCGGTAGAAAAAGATACGCAAACTTACGCCACAATCACTTTGCAAAATTACTTCCGGCTATATCAGAAACTTGCCGGAATGACGGGAACAGCCGAAACCGAAGCGGGCGAGTTTGAAACTATCTATAAATTGGAAGTTGTTGTTATACCCACAAATCGTCCGATAAAGCGCGACGACCGCGACGACCTGATATTTCGCACCAAACGCGAAAAACTTAATGCCGTTATAGATGAAATACAAAGTCTTGCAAAGGCGAATCGCGCCGTACTTGTTGGAACTACAAGCGTTGAAGTATCCGAAATATTAAGCAAAATGTTGCGACGGGCAAACGTTCCGCACAACGTTTTGAATGCAAAGCAGCATCAACGCGAAGCCGAAATTGTGGCCGAAGCCGGCCGTGAGGGCAAGGTTACGATTGCTACAAATATGGCGGGGCGCGGTACGGACATTAAACTGACCTCGGCGGTGAAAGCCGCAGGCGGATTGGCGATTATCGGTACGGAACGGCACGAAGCGCGGCGCATTGACCGTCAGTTGCGTGGGCGTGCCGGACGGCAGGGCGACCCCGGTACGTCGCAGTTTTTTATATCTCTTGAAGACGATTTGATGCGCCTTTTCGGCGGTGCGCGCATCGCTGCGATTATGCAACGCATGAAAGTGCCGGAGGGAGAGCCGATTCAGCATGGGATTATCACCAAATCTGTGGAAAATGCACAGAAAAAAGTTGAAGAAAATAATTTTGCCACCCGTAAGCGATTACTTGAATACGATAACGTGATGAATCAGCAACGCGAAGCGATATACGATATGCGTCGCCAAGCTTTGGGCGATGAGCGTATGAAAAGCGTCTTGCTCGGATTTGCAGAATCTCTGATATACGAGTGGTTGGAAGCGTATCAGCCGAATAATGAAGTTGAAGCGTTCCGCGCCACAGTTCGCGCCGCACTGCTATGCGAAGTTGAAATAGCCGACGGCGAGTTCCGCTCGATTAAGGCAGACGATTGCGCCGAGCGCGTAATGACAGCCGCACGCGAGTTCTACGAGCGCAAAGAATCGCAACTCGGCTTAGATTTTATGAAACAACTCGAGCGTTATGCCATACTTGCTACCATTGACGATAAATGGCGCGAACATCTACAGGCTATGGATGAACTTAAAGAGGGTATTCATTTCCGCGCTTACGGTCAAAAAGACCCGTTGCTCGAATATAAAGGCGAAGCGGTCAGCTTATATCGGCAACTTATTCAGGAAATTCAAAAAGAAGCCGTCAATTTCGCTTTCAGATATTTTCCGCAAGTTAATATAGCTATGCAACAGCCGCCGCGCCGTACGCAACGTCCGGCGCAACAGCCGCGCCAGCAAGTAGATGAATCCGGGCATAATGTTACCGTAACGCAAACGCCCTCCGTAAGATTCAGTACGCCGCAGGCTACGCCGTCTTATCGCCGCGGCAGTATTTCCACTAAAGTTGTTGACGATAGTGCGGTTGTCGTAAATAACGGTGCGACACTTGCCGAAGATGCTTCCGGCAAACCAATAGGCAGAAACGACCTTTGTCCATGCGGTAGCGGTAAAAAATACAAAAATTGTCACGGAATCTGAACGCTTCGGTGTTCCGAATAATTGTTCCAACTATTTTACGGCGGAGAAAAATGTGCCGACATAGTGCGCTGTACATATTCTGCATCGCTATTTTCGGGGCGGCACTTTCGTTATCGAATCCGTCCCGGGTTTCGGCACAGATTTCTGTTTCCGTACCGGATACTGTATTGGGCGATATTAGGCCGGAAAGCGTCGCATTAAGCGTATCGGGCGAACTGCCGGAAGCAGCCAACGTGCGCCTGCGATTTGCTTTTGATGCTTCGCGCATACATATAAAAAACGTAACCGGCGGAATTGGGAAAATTATTGGTTGCTCTATACCCGCTTTTTCGGAAATGTCCGGTGAAATTAACGGAATATTTGAAATTCAATGTGATTCTGTAAGTGCAGGTACGGGCAAATTATTCGATATGACGGTTGAAATTCTTGCCGGTTCCGACTCTATTGCGCATATTATTCCCGACAGCGTGTTTATTAACGGCGCAGCACACGAATTCCAATCAAAAAAAGGAACGATTTCCATAGGAGATAAGCGCGTTAAGCGGATAGCCGCCGAGGGAATAGAGCAAAATGCACCTAATCCGTTCAATCTAAGCACGAATTTTTACTATAATATAGAGGACGAAACACCGGTGCATTTCCGCATTTATTCGGCTATCGGGCAATTGATGCGTGATTATACCCCGTTTCAGCAGACACGAGGTCGCCATCGCTTTTTTATTAATGTCGGGCCGGGTGAATTTGGTGCCGGTGCATATTATCTGACTATGACGACAAATAAAGGAGCGTATATGTCCTATCTTCTATGTTTGAAATGACTCGCAGAATATTCGCAACTTTCCGTAGAATAATCGTTTGTGTCATAATTGCAAGCGCGGCGGCTGTATTGCCGGCCGATAAAGTCTATGCACAAGACGCGCGTGCTTTTCCGAAAAACACAAAAGTCGAAGAGATTACGTCAGAGGGAACGGAGTTTTATCTTTGTTTTCAGAGGAATTACAAAGATTCGCGACAATCGCGTGATTTGAAAAACAACCTTGCGCTCGAGCTTTTTCTTACAGCCGGCTCTGATGCGAATGCAGAAATTACCATAGACGGCTTGGGGTATAAGCGCATGGTAAAAGTTCCGGGCGGCACCGTCGTTCAAGTGAAAATTGACCCGAACGCACAAGTTACGGGCGAGGAAATTCTGCAAAGGCTTGCCGTGCATATAGTTTCGGATATACCTGTTTCGGTCTATGGGCTTAATCATCGCTTTCAAACAACCGATACATATTTGGGGCTGCCCGTTTCCGCGCTCGGCTTTGAATATCGCGCTATAGGCTATCGTTATTCCGAAGGGCTGATGTCTCAATTTGCCGTTATTGCAACCGAAGATGAAACTGAAGTTACGATTACGCCTACCGCACTAACATCAAAATACCGACGGTCAGGGATTCCTTATACCGTTCGTATGAAAGCGGGTGACGTATATCAAGTTACCGCAAATCCGGATTCTCCGAATCTTGGCGATTTGACCGGTTCGCTTATTCAGGCAAATAAAAAAATTGCTGTTTTCAGCGGGCATCAATGCGCCTACGTGCCAAATCCGATTATAGGTTGCAATTTTCTTGTGGAACAGTTGCCTCCAGTTTCGGCTTGGGGCAAACATTATTACGTAGGGCTTCTGCAAGGTCGCTCTCGCCATACAATTCGCGTCATGGCTGCCGAACCAAAAACGAAAGTATTTGAAAATTCGGCACTTGTAGCAGTGTTGAATGCCGGTGAATTTTACGAAAATTCAGCCGCGCGTCGGCATATTCAAATTACCGCCGACAAGCCTGTTCTCGTGGCGCAATACTCGCAGGGATTTTCCAATGGCGATTCCATAGGCGACCCGATGATGTTGCTTATCAGCCCAACGCAACAATTTATGAAAGAGTATCGCTTCGCCACACCTATCAGCGGCGAATGGAATCACTATATTAATGTGGTTATCCCGACAAAATCCATACCTACGCTTCGATTGGACGGCCGCCGAGTTGATTCCACAACGTTTCAAACACTTGGGCTAAGTCGTTATTCCATAGCGCAACTGCAAGTGAAATATGGTACGCATATTATTAAGGCAAACGACCCTTTTGGCTTGTATTCTTACGGATTCGGCTATAAATCGCAGGCATACGACGCTTATGGAACAATGGGCGGACAGACTTTTTTCAAAATAGAAGATGTCCCCGACACTACTGCGCCATCGGGCGAATCCCGCGCAATGAGCGACCGCATCAATGTTGTACTGCGCGACGACAGAACATACGACAGCGGCTTAAAAACAATTAAAGTCGTTTATGCCCAAGGACTGCAAGCGGCATTGCCTGCAATTGAAGAGGGCGTTCCGCAAATTTCGTTCTTTGCAAAGCCCGTTCAGCAAGATGTACCGGGCCGTATGGTAGTGCAGGCGACCGATATGGCCGGAAATTCTTCGTTATTTACAGTTTGCTATACTTTGGATGCTCAAACCGACCACTTCGGATATTCCTTTACCGACGGTGAAAATCCGCTTTGCATAGAACATTCATCGTGGAGTTTCGGAGCTTTTGCTTTATATTCCGTGAATTATCAATCTGCCTCATTCGGTATGAGCGGCGCGGCCGTGTCGAAAGGTATTTTCGGCGATGCAAGCGGAAACGGCGGCTTCTTCGGTGCTGTAATTGCCAAGCGGGTTCTGCCGGAACTTGGTGTTTCGGCGCGGATATTATGCGAAAATATGCCCGAAACGCTAAATGCACCCGATACGGTAATATCGAATGTGCGCGACGCAAACGGCAATTTGACAATGTTTCAAGAAGGAAGAACATTGCGATTTACGGGCTTGACACTTGGACTTTCGCTCGCCGCCGAATGGTATGCAGACAGAAACGTTTATTTGCTCGGCGGAGTAAAATTTACTGTACCGATTTCAAAATCCATAGAATTTAAACGCGAAATTCTGTCGCCCGGAGATTTAGTCTATGTAGAAAACGGAGAGCGCGAAATCGTGCAACCGATTACATCACTTGAAACAATAAATGATTTGAACATAGGCGTTTTTGGCGGAATAGGATTTTCATATCCGGTTACTATTACAACATCGCTGTTCCTCGAAACACTTTACACGCGCCATCTGACTGATTTTATATCCGATGGAGTTTGGGCTACGGAGAAAATTACTTTTAATGTGGGCGCACGTATTAGATTCTGAGTAAAAAATACTGCGAGTGAATATTTTTGCCCCTGTTTTTATCTCTTGAAAACAGGGGATTTTTATATTAGGTGTTATTCTGAAATTATACGAGAAGATATTGCCGAAATTATCGGCTGACTTGAAATCTTTTCGCAGTATTTGCGAAAAACGACAAATAAAGACAAACCATGCCTTAATTTGGAGCAATTCCTGACTGAGAGCAAATTCCCGTAATGCAAGGCCGTGAGAACGGAAACAAAAGAGACATTCGGTTGCCGCTTCTTCTGTAAATTGACGGGCGGCAGTATTCCAGCGAACGACCGGAGCAACCATTAGAATAAGTAATTCCGCCGTTTATAGCATCTTCTGTAATATGTTGGTAAAGTTCGGTTAGATTCAGTAGAAAAAAAATATAGTTTGCATATCGAATTTATCCATAATATTGTATTGTGAATGATAAAGCGACAAAGTGCGAACTCGACAATCAACGATTAAATAGCTCTATGGCTGAAGAACAAAACAATGCCGCTCAAGACCCCGAAGAAAGAATTTCGGCGGCAAATGAAAGCGTAGACGATATTCTATCGCGCTTGCAGGGCATATCCGGCATGATATCGGAGGCTGAAAGGCGACTTGAAGAAACGGCGCAAACCGTAGGCTCGATAGGCGACGGACTTGACGAGATGCGTATCGCCGCGCTTGACGTTACCGGCCTTGCCGATTTAATACCGGGATTAGATTCTATGTTGCCGGCCGGAACGCCGATCAGCGATGCTATAGCAGCGGCGGCGGACTCCGACGGCGAAGAACCGGTATATCTTCAATTTAAAACGCCATTCGGCGCAAAAGCACTTCATTTGCAACGCATTACGGGCGATGAGCATATTTCCGCTCTGTTCCGATATACGCTCGAAACGATATCGGAGGACGATGACCTTGATTTTGATGCGATAGTGGGAAAACAAGTTACGGTTTCGATTATGCTTGCCGACGGCGCAAAACGCTATATTAACGGATATGTATCGCGATTCGCACACGGAGGCAATACCGTAGACCATACCTATTATTTTGCCGAAGTAGTGCCTTGGCTGTGGATCTTGACGCTAACACAAAATTCGCGTATTTTTCAAGAGAAATCTGTTGTTGATATTATTACGCAGGTCTTTGATGAATTTGACTTTGCGGAATATAGGAACGCTACGAAAGCTACGTATCAGCCACGTGAATATTGCGTGCAATACCGGGAAACGGCATTTAATTTTATATCGAGGCTCATGGAAGAGGAAGGAATTTTCTATTACTTTGAGCACACCGAAGATAAACATACGCTTGTGCTGGCCGATGACGTTTCCGTGCATGAATCATGCGCCGGACTGGATAAGGCGCGTTTTGCACCTTCTCGCAGGTCAGGTCATTAAAATCTATCAAAACTCTAATTAAAAAATCAGGTGATTATTTAACTCAGAACGGTTGCGGCAATGTCAAAAAATGCGATAAATCCCGATGAACAGAAAGCCGAACAAGCGGTGAAAAAAGAAACGCTTAAAGGTATAGAAAATGCTCCGCAAATGGAAGCCGACGATAATCTTGTCGGAGTAACAGATGCTTCCGCATTGCCTGACGACGGCCCTTTGACAGGCATTCCGCCCTCGACTGTAAGGCTGAACGACGACGCAGCTTCTGATGTAATAACAAGTTTGCAAGACAGCGAAGCAACCGATGCCGTTCCGGATTTACAAGACGAAGCAGGCCAAGCCGCAGACTTAATTCCGGATTCAATTCCGCAGGACGGTGCGAGTGAAGCGGTCGATTACATTCCGCCGGACAGTGATTTTGAAGGTGAAGGTAAAGCTGATATAGCTGTATTAAATCTGGACGAAGCAGGTGAAGTCGCAGACTTAATTCCGGATTCGGGTTTGCGGAATACAGCAGATGAAGCCGCCGACGCAGTTGCGGGTTTGCAGAATACTACAGCCGATGCCGCCGACGCAGTTGCGGGTTTGCAGGACGGTGCAAATGAAGCAGCCGATTACATTCCGCCGACCGGAGATTTTCAGGGTGACGGGCAAGCAGAAATTGTTACAAACTTGCAGATTGGCGCGAGTGAAGCGGCCGAGCAGGCCGAAGGAGCGGCCGAGCAGGCCGAAGGAGTCGCCGAAGGAGCGGCCGAGCAGGCCGAAGGAGTCGCCGAAGGAGCGGCCGAGCAGGCCGAAGGAGCGGCCGAGCAGGCCGAAGGAGCGGCCGAGCAGGCCGAAGGAGTCGCCGAAGGAGCGGCCGAGCAGGCCGAAGGAGCGGCCGAAGGAGCGGCCGAGCAGGCCGAAGGAGTCGCCGAAGGAGCGGCCGAGCAAATTCCGGATGAGCCGTTGACACCCGAGCAAGAGCAAGCGCGTGAAGAAGCCCAAGCACAAGCGCAGGAAACGCGAGAACAAGCGGCAGAAGAAATGGCGCAGGCACAGGAAGCGGCAGAGCAAGAGGCCGCCTCTGTTCATGAAGCAACCGAGCAGGCGCAACAAGCAAGGCAAGCGGCCGAAGAGCAATTAAAACAAACTGAGGAAGAACTTGCAGCATTACCCGGGGCGGAACCGCAAAGTGCAGTAAATAGTGCGATAAATACCGCCGAAAACTCCATACGTTCCCTAACAGACGCAAAAGACCAATCGGATCCGCAAGGCGCATTTAGCAATGCACTCGATACATTGGAGCAATTTCCGATTTTAGAGCAATTGTTACAAAATGCGCAACAACAAGTGCCGGAAGCATTCGCTCTTGCGCAACAAGCATCGCAGGCCGTAGGCGAATTGCGCAATCAAACGCAGATAGCACAAAACAAAGTCAATGACTTGCTGAATTCGTTCAAAGGTCTGTTTGAACCTATTATTCAAAAAGCGGAATGGGCGCGCGGAAGAATACAAGAAGGGCAAGGAGTAATTCTTGATTTTCAGGCTACGGTAAACGAAACAATAGGTTATCTGAAAGCTAAAATTCAGAATACTGAAAATAAAATAAAGCAAATAGAAGATTTTACGGTAGGACTTGTAGAACGATTTAAAAAATTAATCAAAGATACTATTGATTTTCTGCAAAAGAAAATCGAAAATATGGGCAAAGTAGTAGCCGATTTAGAAAAATACGCCGACGATTTGATAGCCCAATTTGAAAAATCCATTGACGACATTAAAAAGCAACTGCAAAGAGCAGTAGACGATATTTCAAAGAAAATTGAAGAACTGCGTAAATATGCCGATGACACAGCCGGACGTTTCAAGGCGCGAATCAGCGACATTAGGGCATATTCGCAGAGCCGCGCATCCGGCTTGGGCGATTATTTCGATGCCAAGTTAAATCAGATAAACGGCATTGTTCAAAGTCGCACCGATACGGTTGCGGCCGAATTGAAAAGAAAATCGGACGATGCAACGGCTATGTTGCGACGGCAGACTGAAAGTGAATTTGCAACGGCACAGACCAGAATAGACGGACTTGCTTTGATGGCGCAGAATAAAATCAACTCTGTGCCGGGTAGCATTAAAAATCGCGTTCCGAATCTGACTGATAGAATAAACCAAGCTAAAAATCAAGCGGCAACAGAACTGAATGATGCACTTAAACAAGCTAAACAGAAAACACAGACAGCGTTGCAAAATCTTGACGGTGCAAAAAATACTTCGATGAATGCAGTGAAATCGGCTGTAAATGATATAAAATCGTTCTTGAATTCATCGGTAGGAACAGCCTCGGCAGCCAAAAGCGACGCTCTAAGCAAGTCAAACGCCGAGTTAGGCCGTGCAGAGCAAACAATAAACGGCGCATTCGACACGCTGATGAAAGCCAAAGACGATGCAATAAAGCCCGTAAAACAAGCACTTAACGATGCAAAGAAAATTCTGGACGATATTCAGGCAAAGGTAAATCAGGCCGCCGAGCAGATTAAACAACCTGTTCACGCGGTAAGCGACGAAATTCAGCGGAAACTGACGCAACTCGATGATGTAATCGAACAATTTGAGCAAAAAGTATTAAGCGCAATTCCTCCTACCGATCCTATACGCCAAGCGGCGCAAACATTGCGCGAACAACTGCAAAAAGTCAGACAATTTTTGTCTGATGTGCAAAATGAAATTAACAATGTATTTACTCCGATTAACGCGGTATTTGAAACGGTAGATGAAAAAATAGGGCAATTCGAGGATTTAGTCAGGAAGTTCCAAGAGCTTATCGGCGAAAAAATAGACCAAATAATCGAAGTAATAAAAACCGTTATGTCCGTTATAGACACCGTAGTGAAAGTCGTCGACGGATTTACGGAAAAATTCGGGCCGATAATAGAAGCTATTGCCACGGCTTTGGCAAAAATCGAGGACGTAAAGAAGCTTATAGAAAAAGCGAAGCAAATGTGGGCATCTATGATGTCGAGCGGCAATAACGACTCCAACGGTATGCTTGACCCTACCGCCAAGGCACTTGCCGCGCAAGCTGCCGGAGCCAATGCCGCCGTAGAAGCGGCCAAAGCACCTATTCCCGCAGCGCGTCAATATCTGGAATCTGCCAATGAGCAAGTGCAGAATATAGCCGAACAAGGTCAGGCAGTACTTGATAAAATAGCTGAAGCTCGTGCTGAAATGCAGAAGAAAATAGATGAATTTTGGGAAAAACTCAAGCCTATACAGGATGCCATAGACGAGGGAATACAAAAGGCAAAAGACGCGGTGCAATATCTGCGCGATCGTTTGGCTGAAGTCGAAGGAAAAATAAATGAAGAAGAAGCGAAAATTCATGCCGAAATTGATGAAATAGAGGCTAAAATTAAAGAGGCCGAAGATAAGGCAAATGGATATGTCGAGGAAGCGAAACAAAAGGTTGACGGCGTTGAAGCCGAAATCCGAGATAAAATCCAAGAAGGCAAATCTCAGATAGATGCTGCTTTTTCGGATGCGCAACAGCGTGTACAAGGCGGAATATCGTCGGGATTTGATAATCTGATGAATGTGTGGGCAAATGCCGAAGTCTCGGTTAAAAATCAAGTAGCGCAAGCCGAAGCCGAGGTCGATAGAGTTATTTCCAACGCTAAGTCTAAAATTGACGATTTTATAGCACGACTTGAGCAAAAATGCGATGCAGGAATAGGTCAAGCCGAATCGCGTTTAGATGCCGCAATAGCGAGTGCAATACAACAAATTGACGCAGCCATTGCGCGAGCGGAGTCAGAAATAGGGCAAATTTTGCAAAATATGGGCAATACTTACGACCGTGTTCTTTCCGATGCGGAGCGACGTATGGACAGAATAATTGAAGATGCCCGACGCGAAGCCGGCATAAACTGAAGACAATTGCAAAGCAGAACCAGATAAGATAACAGTTTAATCAGACTTAGTAATTTATATGGCAGTCGAAGCGCAAGACCCCGAAGAAAGAATAGGCGAGGCCAATGACAGCGTAAGCTCGATTTTGTCCAAGTTGCAGGGCATATCCGATACTATTGCCGAGGCTGAATCGCGTTTGGAACAAGTAGCGGGAACAGTAGGTGCCGTAGGCAGCGGACTTGACGAGATGCGCATTGCCGCGCTCGATGTAACCGGTCTTGCGGAGGCTATTCCTTCGATTGACGATATGTTGCCGGCCGCTACGCCAATTGCCGATGCCATTTTGGCAAATTCCTTGCTTGCCGGTGCCGATGATCCGTATCTGAACGAAGAAGAAATCATCAACGAGTGTTCCTACGGACAGCGTATTGTTACGGGTAAATTCGCCGTAGATGATTATAACTTCGAGACTTCGCAAAATGACCTACTGTTGGAAACCGCAGGCTCGTCGAGTGGCGAAATGCGAGTGTACGAATATCCTGCCGGTATAAAGGATAGTTCTACAGCCGATGCTCGTGTTGCACTTCGCATTGCCGAGCGCGAAGCATTCCGCAAAACACTGACGGGAAAGTCGCAGATAAAGGCATTCATAGCCGGCGGTAGATTTACAATGAGCGAACATCAGCGCGCAACGCTTAATCAGGATTATATTATCCATTCATTGCAAATCGAAGCAACACCGGAGCGTTACAGCAATAAATTTGAGGCACTGCCGGCATCGGTTGCTTTCCGTCCGCCGCGCAACTCGCAGCCGCCGCGCATACATGGCACGCAAACCGCTATGGTGGTCGGGCCGTCCGGCGAAGAAATATACACGGATAATTACGGGCGCGTCAAAGTTCAGTTCCACTGGGACCAAGAAGGGAAGTATGACGAAAAATCATCGTGCTGGATAAGAGTGGCACAAGGCTGGACAGGCAAAGGCTGGGGCATTATTTTTACGCCGCGTATCGGTATGGAAGTCGTCGTATCGTTCCTCGAAGGCGACCCGGACCGTCCTCTGATTACGGGCATGGTGTATAATGCGCAACAAGTTGTTCCATACGAATTACCCGCCAATCAAACACGCTCGACTATCAAGACTCATTCGAGCAAAGATTCTGATGACGGCTATAATGAACTGCGTTTTGAGGATAAAAAAGGCGATGAAGAGATTTTTCTTCATGCCGAAAAAGACTATAATATCCGCGTAGAAAACGACCGTGTAGAAGTAGTAAAAAATGATGCCGTTACGGTTGTCCATAATAATCACCAGATATTTGTGGAAAAACCCGACCCGAGCAGCGACAAAGCCGATAAAGCCGAAAAACCGGCACTTGACGGCGAAGCCATAGACACATTAGTGGTAAAGGGCGGTAATCGAAAAACGACCGTTTTCGGACCCGACAAATCCGAAACACATATCAACGAAGGAACTTACGAACATATAGTAGGAAAAACATATACGCTCACAGTCAAGGGCGACAGCATTACAATCGAGGCTACTGGCGCACAAGGCAGCGGCGATATTATAATAAAAGGCAAAACGATTTCGTTGGAATCCACATTGGGCGATATTACCGTTAAATCCGCAAAGGACTTTACGCTTGATGCCAAAATGAATGTAAATACCAAAGCCGGATTAAATATGGCGCATGAAGCACAAGCTAACTTTGACAATAAAGCCGGCGTTAATTTCAAAGCGGAAGCAGGTGTTAATCTTGATAACAAGGCAGGAGTTATGCTTACAAATGATGCAGGCACTATGATGACCAATAAAGCCGGTGCAATGCAGACCGTCGACGGCGGCGGAATGCTGATACTTAAGGGCGGAATGGTTATGATAAATTGACACTTGCTCTTATTTACGAGGCAAAATAATGTCCGAAGAAAAAATAAAACATGAAGACAAATACCCGTCAGGAATGCTTCAGCGAGTAATGTACGTAAACAGTATGGGGCAACTCGACGGCGAAATGTTGCTTTATGCCGAAGATGGAAATTTGCAGCAGAAAAGCGTATTCGCCAATGGTATTCTGAACGGCGAAACCATTACGTTTTCCACAAGCGGTGCTAAAGTTCAGCAGTCTTTCTTTGTAGATGGGAAACTTGACGGTGAAACTCAAATATTCGACGAGCACGGGAAGTTATTGCAGCGCGTTTCCTATAAATCCGGAATACCGGACGGCGAAACTGTTCTGTATGATAAAGGTATGCCGCGTACTCGTATTCAGTATAAAAACGGCAAGCAACACGGATTGGCAATTTCTTACGGCGAAGACGGCCAAATATCAACAAAAAATACTTATGCCGACGGAAAACTGAACGGAGAGTCGCAATGGTATGACAAAGCAGGCGTTCTTATACGTAAGTGCTTCTATGTCAACGACATGCTTGAAGGAGAAAACTTGTTGTATTTCCTAAGCGGAAAAATCAGTGAAAAGACGCGCTATAAAAACAATATACTCGAAGGAGAATGTCTGAAGTATTACGAAAACGGGAAACTTCGGGAAAAATGTTTTTTCAAGCAAAATAAGATTGAAGGCGAATATCTGACGTATCATCAAACTACGGGCGCAATAGCCCGCAAGCAAGTCTTTAAGAACGGGAAACTGGCCGGCGAACCATTGGAATTTGACGAAAACGGCGACTTGAAAGAGCCGGATTCAGGTGAAAAGAAATCCAAAAAACCGTTCCTGTCAGATTTTGTGCAAAGACTTACCGGGGGATAAAATGGGACTTCACGCAGCTACCGGCGCAATGATGATGTGCAGCTTCGGCGTAGCACCATCCACGCTGAATATACTGCCTGTAAATCGTACATTTACAAGCAAAGTTCCGGCGGCGAATATTATGGATCATGTGCCGTTTATGAATATCATGCCGTTTGGTATGTGCATAACGCCGTCGAATCCAATGGTAGCGGCAGCAACGGCAGCGGCATTGGGCGTTTTGACTCCTATGCCATGCATACCGGTAACGGCAGCACCGTGGATAGTAGGCTCTCCGACGGTTTTGCTCGGCTCAGTGCCCGCATTAAACAATACATCTACTTTGATGTGTATGTGGGGCGGCGTAATAACGATAATGTTGCCGGGGCAATTCACGGAAATGATACCTTAAAGTATCGGAGAAAGTATGCCGTTACAATAGTTTTACCGCTATTTACGATGTATTTTTTTACGCATTGGAATGAAAAAATCTGTATCTTTGCCGTAAGAGAAATCATGCTTTAAATGCAGCTTGATTATTTCTGTACAAACGTAATAAAACGATTGTATTTTTACGCATTAGTCAGGAAATTGCAAGTGCGGCGCAAATACGTATTTTCATTTAGCGGTGGGAGTATCGCGCTGGCGGCGTTTATGGGCTCTGTCTTGGCAATACTGCTGTTAAGCGCGGGAGTATTGTTAGGCTTGTATATCTATCCTGCAGTATCAACAAGCAGTCCGACAAAACGTGTAAGTCAGGTACTGTTGACATCGTTGGCTGTTCCGGCAACGGATACAACCGTTAAGTCGGGAACGGATTCGTCGCTTATGTACGAGATAAACACCTTGCGCAGTAGCGATAAAGAACACGGTATTTTGCAAAACACTACTTATTATGCAATACAAGTAGGAATATTTGCAAGCCGCGAACGTGGCGAACGACGTTGCAAGGAATTACTTAAGAAAGGGCTTGCTGCGTATATCTATCCGGCTGAAGATAAAAGCAGGCAATGGTATGCTGTCCGAATCGGACTTTTCGATAACATTAAAGATGCACGTTCCGACGTTGCTGTATTGAAAAAAAAGATGCGAATAAAGTCGGCAGTGAAACAAACAGGAAAACTGTAAAACCAAATATAAAAGTGACAAAAAGCGGCTGTTGATGTTTTGCCGAAGGAGAATAAATTAATGCTTATGCAAGTAATATCCCGAAAACTAATAATTGCGATATCGCTACTTACTCTTGCCGGCACGCTGAGTTCGTGCGGATTCGGAACATGGGTAAGTGCATTGTTCGGCGGCAAAGTAACGGTAAACGTCAGTATTAACCCCAAAGTGAACCAATCGAGCCCGATACAAACAGATATTTTACTGATATACGACGAATTATTGCAAAAGCAGCTGATGACCTTGACTGCCAAGGATTGGTTCGAAAAACGCGAGGAAATTCGTGCGAATTACCCTGAAGGTGAGGGATACGACGTTTGGCAATATGAATGGGCACCCGGTCAGAACGTTGCTCCGTTGCAATTACCCATGAAAGTGAAGGCAGTCGGCGGAATTGTTTTTGCAAATTACTTTACCGCCGGGCCGCATCGCATTCCGATAGACCCTTATGCCGACATAAGCATAATTTTTCAGGAAAAAGATTTTACAATAGAGCCGGTAAAATAACCGGTAAACTTACCGAAAACAGCAAAGGAACAGCGACAATGGCAGTATTTAGTGCGCGAGAAGTGCCGGAAAGAATACAATGGTACGAGGGAATGTTGCTGGCACCGCAACATTTTCAACAAAGTTCGTTGCGGGGCGAAATGCTCTTGCATTATCATTTGGGGATAATGTCGGCGCATCATTGGGGTACGCGCCTTCTGTCTTTCGATACAGCAATGCTTTATAGCGATGTATTGCGTGTGTCGGAATTGGAAATGATTTTGCCTGACGGATTGGTATACTCGTATCCGTATCAAGGCGCCCCCAAATTAGAACTTGACCTGAAACCGTATCGTGAAGTTTTGAAACAAGGTACGCTGACCGTCTATATCGTAGCACCTGCATTGAAATCCGGCGCATCATGGGCGCAGGGCGACTTGCGGCGATACGACTCGGTAGAGGGGCCGCCGGTATCTGACGACAGCACGGGACAGAATGAAATTACAATTCCGCGTCTTACGCCCAAAGTTACTCTTATGGCGGGAGAAGTGCCGCCGCAAAAATACGTTTCAATGCCGATAGCGCGGCTGAAATTCAAGAATGACAGTATAGTACATGACGATTATGTGCCGCCTGCGCTGATAGTTACGCCAAGCTCGGAAATAGGCGGGATTTGCCGGACAATTGCCGTGCGTCTGCGCGAAAAGGCTATGTCGTTGGCCGACAAATTGCGTTCGCCGTCGGCTTACAGCATACCGAATTTTATTGATACAACGCGGCGGCAAGTACAAGTGCTGACGCAAGCTCTGCCGCAATTTGAAGGCTTAATCGCAAGCGGTACTGCACATCCTTTGCATCTGTATCTTGGGCTGTGTGCCATAGCCGGAAGCGTTGCATCGCTGGGACAAGGGTTGTTGCCTCCTGTATTTATACCGTATAATCACAGCGATTCGCTTTCAAATTTCATTGAATTACAAGAATTTATATTCCGTATGATACGCGAGGGAATACTTGAATCGCATCAAATGTTGCATTTTTCTTACGAAAACGGCAGCTATACAATTATGTTCCGACGCGAATGGATGAATATGCCGCTTTGCATCGGAGTTCGAGGACAAGTCGGAATGTCTGAGCGCGATATTATTTCTTGGGTTGAATCAAGCGTCATCGGCTCACGCGACAAAATCCGTTCACTGCGCGAACGGCGTATACTTGGTGCGCAAAGAATCCGCGTGGAAAAAGACGATGAATTGGTTCCGCCCTTCGGTACAGTATTGTTCGCTCTCAAGCCGGATGTTGCCACGGTTGAGGTTGACCAAATCTTAGAAATATTAAACACAAATGACCGTGCCGACTCGCCGCGTCCGTCGGAAATAGTTCTTTATATTCGTAAGAAGCCCGACGAGGTCTGACGATTTTGCACTAATCATCAGCATTTTAGCGTCTTATTTATCCGCCGTTTCTCTCTGTGCAAATTATCCTGAAATTTTGTGCGGCGACAAACGGCGCGTTAATTTGGTTGAATCCTTTTTTAGAGGCTCTTTATGCAATTAACCATATTCAAATCCAAGATCCACCGCGCTACGCTTACGGAAACAGATCTGCGATATGAAGGCAGCATTACAATAGACGAAGACCTGATGGAAGCCGCCGATTTGTTGCGCTATGAAAAGGTATTGGTGGTCAATAACAATAACGGCGACCGGTTTGAAACTTACGTTATTCCGGGCGAGCGCGGCAGCGGGGACATTTGCTTGAACGGTGCGGCCGCACGAAAAGGGCAAATCGGCGACCAAGTAATAATTATAAGTTTTGCGCAAATGACACCCGAAGAAGCTCGAAATTATCGCCCTACGGCTGTTATGGTAGATAGACGCAATGCCGTAAAAGACATTTCCCGTTCGGTAGAAGCTTACACTCTCTACGAGAACTGAACGCTCTCGTTCCAGAGATATTTTCTATGCCCAAATCATCAAAACCTATTGCCGTTGTTCTTATTAGCGGCGGTATGGATTCGGCCGTCTGTACCGCTCTTGCACAAGCCGACGGATTCGAGATAGCCGCGTTGCACGTAAATTACGGACAGCGAACGCAACAGCGCGAGCTTGCCGCTTTTCAGGCAATTTCCGATTTTTACGGAATTGACTTACGCCTTGCAACGGATATAGGTTATCTTGCGGCCATAGGTGGAAGCAGCTTGACAGACTTTTCCGTATCTGTATCCAAAGCCAACCTAAGCAGTCGCGAAATTCCCAATAGTTACGTTCCGTTCCGCAATGCAAACATACTTTCCATAGCAGTCAGTTGGGCGGAAGTTCTGCGTGCTTCGGCTATCTATATAGGTGCGGTTGAGGAAGACTCAAGCGGATACCCGGATTGCCGAAAAATATTTTTCGATGCTTTCGAACGTATGGTGTCCGTCGGCGTAAAACCTGATACACATATATCCATACGTACTCCGCTGATTAACCTTACCAAAGCGGATATTGTACGGCTCGGTTCCGAACTTGGGACACCGCTTCATCTTACGTGGAGTTGCTATCAGTCCGAAGACTTTGCCTGCGGCGAGTGCGACTCTTGCGTTTTGCGGTTACGCGGTTTTGCACGTGCCGGAATTTCAGATACTATTTCATACAAATCCGATGTCCAACGTCTGAATTTACCAAAATAGCGTTTTGCCGTGAGTGTGTATAATATGCTTGCGTTTGCAAAATAAAATTGTCTGTATTGTTTATTTATTCAAAAGGCTATGACAAATCCGGGGCAAAGCGAAAATTCTGCGGCATTAATAGTCCGTGAAAACGAAGCTATCTTTCAGACTTATCGTCGTTTACCAATAGCTGTCGGCCATGCGGACAGATGTTACATATATGATGTTGAAGGGCGGCGTTATCTCGATTTCCTAAGCGGAATAGCGGTTAATGCGCTCGGTCATGGGCATCCGCGCATAATATCGGCAGTGAATATGCAAACGAACAGATTCATGCACCTTTCCAATTTTTTCTACCAAGAGCCCCAAATACGGCTTGCGGAACTTCTAAAAAAAGCGAGCGGTTATGAGCGTGTTTTTTTCAGTAATTCGGGCGCGGAAAGTTTTGAAGGATCCGTAAAACTTGCCCGTTTATGGGGGGCGGCACACGGTAAAACCGATATGCTTGCATTTACGGGAGGGTTCCACGGCCGTACTTACGGATCCCTGTCGCTTATGGATAAACCATTGTATAAAAACGGCATGGGGCCGTTTTTGCCTAATATGGGTGTAATTCCGTTCAATGATACCGTTGCACTTCGCGCTGCCGTTACGGAGCGTGTTTGCGGCGTTGCATTGGAATTTTTGCAGGGCGAGGGCGGAATAATTCCTGCATCAACGGAATTTGTGGAAACATTGAAAGCATTGCGCAAAGAACACGGTTTTCTGATTATAGCCGATGAAGTGCAAGCCGGAATAGGGCGCACGGGAACTTTCTTCGGATTTGAGCAATTCGATATTCGTCCCGATATTGTCACCACGGCAAAAGGGCTTGGCGGAGGATTGCCTTTGGGTGCGATTCTTACGGACGATACCGTAGCTTCGCTGTTGCAACGCGGAATGCACGGTACAACTTATGGCGGAAACGCAGTGGCTTGCGCGGCCGGTGCAGTAGTCGTAGATGAAGTAACGAACAGTTTGATGGAAAATGTCGGAAAACTTGGGCTTTATTTGCGTGAACGTCTTCTTGAGAAAGCCGCAGAATTTCCGCAACTTATCAAAGAAATTCGCGGACAAGGCTTTATGCAGGGCATCGCTCTAAACTCGGAAATGCCTGATTTTGTAGAACTTATGCTTAAAAGAGGTGTAGTGTCCAATATTACTGCCGGTTCTGTGATACGGATTTTGCCGCCATTGATAGCCGGCAAAGAAGAAATTGACGAATTTATAGTAGCATTGCGCGATGTTCTGACCGAAAAAGACAAGGCAGCCTAAATGCGAAAATAATTTTGCCAAAGCCTATATTGAATGGCTTGGCAAATCCTTTTTTTATACAGAAAAGGCAAAATACGATAAAAAATATTGTGTAATTCGCAAAAAACGGCTATTTTTGCGTTCCTACTATGCAGAAATAATTAAAATTCTGCTATTGGGGTGTCGCCAAGCGGTAAGGCAGCGGCCTTTGGAGCCGCCATTCGTAGGTTCGAATCCTGCCACCCCAACAAATGTTCTAACGGAAGCCGGAACATAAAACGTTTCAGAGCAACATAGTCAGGGCAATGTCCGAACTTAAAATTGTTTCCGGCCGGTCCAACCCGGATTTAGCAAAAAAGATAGCCGATTCTGCGCAATTATCGCTGAGTCCCGTAACAATTCGCAATTTCAGCGACGGCGAAATTTGGGTTAAGTACGAAGAGAATGTACGCGGCGTAGATTTATTCATCGTGCAGTCTACTCATGCTCCATCAGAGAATCTGATGGAGTTATTAATTTTGATAGATGCTGCTAAACGTGCCTCTGCCAAGCGAATAACAGCCGTTGTGCCGTATTTTGCTTATGCACGACAAGACCGCAAAGACCAGCCCCGAGTTTCTATTACTGCAAAGCTTGTGGCTAATTTGCTGACGGAAGCCGGTGCCGACAGAATTATTACCATGGATTTGCATACGCCGCAAATTCAAGGGTTCTTTGATATACCGCTTGACCACCTTTATGCTTCGCCGGTATTTGTGGCCGCTCTTCGAAATGAAGAATTGAGCAATGTTGCCGTGGCATCGCCCGATGTCGGAAGCATCAAAACAGCGCGTTCTTATGGCAAGCGAATAAATGCAGACTTGATAGTTGTTGATAAGCGTCGCCCGGCGCATAACGTAGCCGAAGTGATGAATATCATCGGCGAAGTTGCCGGCAAAGATGTGGTGATAGTCGACGATTTGATTGATACCGGCTCTACTTTCGTAAAATGTGCCGAGGCTCTGAAAGCTGCCGGAGCAAAAAAGATAATAGGTGTTTGCACGCACCCCGTTTTTTCGGGTAATTCTATCGAAAAAATAGAGTGCAGTACGGCTATCCATAAAGTGTTCGTAACCGATACTATTCCATGTCATTGGGATTCTTCGAAAATTATCGTGCACTCCGTTGCCGAACTGCTCGGAGAAGCGATACTGCGAACGCATAATAGCGAGTCTATCAGTTCGCTTTTCGAGGAAATTATCCGCTGATTTTCGCATATTACGACTCTTTACATACCCGCTATACACGGAGAAAATATCATGGCTGAAATTATTCTAAACGCCGAACGGCGCGAAACAGGCAAAAAAGCAGCTAAGGCTACGCGCCGTAGCGGAATGTTGACGGGCAATTATTATTTGCACGGCACAGAACCTATTCCCATTGCAACACATCCGCTTGCAATGCGCCATATCGTCTATACAAAAGACACGAATATTGTCCGTCTCAATGTAGACGGCACTTCCTACGATTGCATTCTGAAAGATATTTCGTTCGATCCGGTAACCGACCGTATCGTGCATTTTGATTTGCAAGGTGTAAGCGCAAACGAAGAAATAGAAGTGGAAGTGCCGGTATCGCTTCGCGGACAAGCAGTCGGTGTCCGCGACGGCGGCATAGTCGAATTTGTTCTGCATAAAATTCGCATAGCCTGCCTGCCTGCGAAAATGCCGGAACATATTGATGTCGATATCTCTAATCTTGCCATTAACTCTTCTTTGCACGTCAGCGATATTTCCGTACCGAATGTTCGTATGCTCGAGCGTCCCGAAGCAGTAATTGTTTCCATCGTTCCGCCACGCTCGGAAGAAACGGAAGCCGGCACCGCAGGCGAGCCTGAACTTGTGGCTCAAAAAGGCAGAAAAGAAGAATAATAATTCGGATGGCTTCTTAGATTTGCAAACCCTGAACGGAATCGGCGTTCGGGGTTTTTGCGTTTATCGTACTGCAATCTAAAAACTGCCGACTTTGCAAGCCCTGACGTGGAAATTACGCTATTTTTGCAAAAATCACTTTCGTTATCGTGATATTTTTTTGATATATGCCGCCATCTGCAAATTGGACAACGTTTGATATTCTTGCACTTTCGCATATACGCTCAATTACGGCTGCGTCGTTGCGATTCGCCGTAGAGTCATCGGTATCGCTCGAAGATTTTCTTGGCCGCCAAGACTTGATTACTCGATCCAAAATCAAAACAGAAAATCTTTTTGAAAAAAATAATGCCTTGTTGTTGCGTGATTTAGCTGCACGGCAACTCGAGCTTTGCGTCGCGGCCGGAGTGCAAGTCATTTCGTTCTGCGACGATAGTTACCCGCTTCTTCTGCGCGAAATTCATTATCCGCCTGCCTTACTGTATGTTCGCGGACGGCTCGAACCCAATTATGTACCGGTAATAGGTATGGTGGGAACACGAAAATGCACGCATTACGGACAACTTACAGCCGAACGTTTCGCTGCGGATTTTGCCCGTGAGGGTGTGGTTGTGTGCAGTGGATTGGCCTACGGAATTGATATGCGCGCACATAAAGCCGCGTTGAAAGCAGGCGGCAAAACTTACGCCGTAATAGCATCGGGAATAGACAGGATTTCGCCCAATTACAGTGCAAAATTTGCCGATGAAATAGCCGAAAGTGGTGCTGTAATCAGCGAATATCGTTGTGGAACAGCCGCCCTGCCGGCTTATTTTCCGCAACGTAATCGAATTATCAGCGGGCTCTCGCGGGCTGTAGTCGTGGTGGAAAGCGCTATGTCGGGCGGTGCCTTGATAACGGCTCAGTTTTGCTTTGACCAAAATCGCGATTTATTTGCCGTGCCGGGTAATATCAACTCGGAGAAAAGTGCCGGAACAAATATGTTGATAAGAAAAAACATGGCAACAGCGGCACTTACCCCCGAAGATGTAATGCGCGAAACAGGCGTAAAAATCACATCTAAAACAGAAATGCCTGCGTTAAATTTCTCGCACAATGCCGAACAAACGATATATGAAGCACTTACGCAAGAGCCGCGTCAAATAGACGAGCTTGCTGCCGCGCTTGCTATGCCGCCGCAAGATATTATGTCTAATCTGTTAATGCTCGAATTTAAAGGTATGGCACGCCAACTGCCCGGAAAAACCTTTATACGGGCATAGCGTCAAGTCGTTGCCGTGTATTAAACAACCCGAAAGGTGCATAAAAGCGGTAATTTGTATTCATTGGGCATATTGGCGTAATTATTGACGTAACAACTGTAAATGCAATAAAACGGCAGATTTTTCGCCAAATCAGGCAGGCAAATCTTTCGTAGTGCGGAATAATGGACAGAATTGATGCGTAAATATCCGAAATATCGTTTATTGCAGGTTGCAATCGCCGCGCTGTGTGCCATTACGTATCTTTCCGCGGCACAAGAAAAACCGTTACCGCCGCTTCTTGAGATGATGAATCGCCCGCCGCGCCAATCCGAGCCTCCGTCTATACCTAAAAAAGGTCTGATACCATTGGAAATACTGACCGAATCGTTGCCAAAGTCTGCCGAGCAATCGTCGTCCGTACTACCCGTTACCGGCACTGCGGATTTACCGCAAGACGAGCCGGCAAAACGCAAACTTCCCACATTGCGTGAGCAACTGCAAATCGTTGAAGATCAGCAAAATGAGCAGAATAATGCTAATGAAGATTTGCGAAAAGAAATAGCCGACATCAAGCGCAGTATCATTGATTTGCGTCGTGAAGTGTCGAATATATCCGCCGATAAAAACAGTGGTGCGGATAGAAGCGGTTCCCACAAAAGCGAATATTCGTCGTCGGAAACACATTCCGCACGGGAGTTGAAAAAAAAGTCGAATAATAACGTGATATTGCCCGATGGCGGCGACAGGAAAGTATCAAGGGCACCAACAAATTCGAATATAAAACCGTCTTCACCGGTTGTAAGGCCGGGTGCCGTACCGTCAGCCGAATCCGATGTCGAAACTAAGTCGGCAGAGCAAATTCCACCGCCCGCAACTTCATATAGCGAGGCAATGAATCTTATTTCCAAGAAAAAGTACAGCGATGCAATACCATTTTTGCAACAAGCTTTGCAGGCCGATAAGAGCGCGTCTGCTCAATCCGGTTGCTATTATTGGCTTGGCGAATCGAATTTCGGACTCGGGAGATACGATGAAGCAATCAAAAACTTCCAAAAAGTAGGGGTTTTGAAAACGTCGACTAAACTTGACGATGCGCAGTTGATGATAGCCGAAAGTTATTATCGAAAGGGCGACGTTGTTTCTGCAAAAGCCGCATTTCAGCGTTTAATAAACGTTTTTCCGCGAAGCGAATACGTTGCCCGCGCCCGAAAAATGTTGCAGACTCTCTGATGTAAATTTGTCTGAAATGTGCAAAACTGTATAAAAATAAGGGTATCGCACTCCGTAGAATATGGCAAAAACCGTTATTATCCGTATATTTGTTGTTCGTTTTCAATAAAATGCCCGATTTTGCTGTGTTAAAATTAGCTGTTCGGAATTTGGAGGACGGCGAAAGTGAGTTTGAGATTGAATCGCCGGTTCATGACGTTGAGAATATCGCATCGGAATTTTGCGGTACAGTAAGCGTAAAAGGCGTAATCAACAAGAATGGCTCTCGTTATGCTGTACAAGGCATAGCCTCGTCCGTCGCTTGTCTGATATGCGATTTATCGCTTGAGGAGTTCATAGAAAAAATAGAAGCACCGATAGCTTTAATTGTAATTGCAGGTGCGGAATCCGGAACGGGTGATGCGTTCGTAGCAATACGCGAAGACGATAAATACATTGACCTTACGGAAGAAGTTCGTCAAGAATTGGCTGTGCGTCTGCCGATGAAAGCCATAAGTCCGAAATATCGGGAAATGACGTTTGAAGAATTGCGTCCCGGATTCTCGGCCGACAGAGCCGAAAATGAAGCGAAAGACACGTGGGCTGCTTTAAGAAATATCAAGTTTAATTCACATAATTGACGGTGTTCAACCATGCCAAATCCAAAAAGACGACACTCTAAGTCGCGTCGCGACAAGCGTCGCACACATTACAAGGCTACCGCGCCGAGCATTGCCGCTTGCGATAATTGCGGCGAGATGAAACTGCTTCATGCGGCTTGTCCTTCTTGCGGTTATTACAATCGCCGTAAAATACTCGATAAAGTCGCGTAAAACGCAAAACACGCTCTGTGCGCCCGGTTCGGATAGAGGTATATATCGCCGTACCGGGTTTTTTCATGCGACATTCTCGTTGATTTATACGATAGCCTGTCGCCGCGCTCCGACGACGGCCGGAGAAGCGTAATGCATAGCTCGTTTTTCTTTCGAGCCGTAATAAATTGCGTATTATGCTTTCTGGAACTCCCGCAACTTTCTGATAGGATTGTGTCATTATGACAGCCAAGCCCATACGCGTCGCACTTGATGCAATGGGAGGTGATTTCGCGCCTCTCAATGAAATTCAGGGTGCGATAGCCGCCGCTAAAATAGTTTCGCGATATACACCGCTCGAAATTATTTTTATCGGAAAAGAAAAAGAAATTCGGTCGGCTCTCGCACAATTTGATACGTCCGAACTGCACTATTCAATTGTGAATGCCGACGAAACGGTTACGATGGACGATGAACCTTCGGCGGTAATTAAACGCAAACGCAATTCTTCGCTTTTTCGCGGCATAGAACTTCACGCAGACGGCTATGCGGACGCTTTTGTTTCGGCTGGCAATACCGGCGCAGTAATGGCTACGGCTACTTTGATATTGGGACGTATCAAGGGAGTAAATCGCCCTACAATCGGAACTTTTTTCCCAACTACGCAAAAAGGCCGTCCGGCACTTATACTCGACGCAGGAGCGAATATAGAGTCAAAGCCACGGCACTTATACGAGTTCGCCGTTATGGGAAGTGCTTATGTTACGCAGATTTTTGGCGTGGAAAATCCTCGCGTAGGACTTCTGAACATAGGCGAAGAGCGCGTTAAAGGAACCGAAGCCGTAGTTCAGGCTTATGAATTGCTCGAAAACGGCCCGCTGAATTTTATCGGGAACATAGAAGGACGCGATATTCTGCACGGTGTTGCCGATATAGTGGTGTGCGATGGTTTTACGGGCAATATTCTGCTTAAATTTGCCGAAAGCATTATGTCTATGCTCAAAGCCAAACTTCGCGCTTATGCCGGGCAAAGTTTTTTGCATAAAACAGCCATCGGTCTGGCCGCCATTCCGCTGAAGGCCGTGTTCAAAGAATTGGATTATCAGGAATACGGCGGCATTCCTTTGCTCGGCGTGAACGGTGCCGTGATTATAGGACATGGAAAGTCAACTCCCAAAGCCTTGCAAAATATGATACTCAGTGCTGTCGAAACCGTGCGTAAAGACGTTAACGGAACGATAGGGCGCGCATTTGTTGCCGCGTCTTCGTCATCAGAACAGTCGAAAAACTAAAATTATGAAAGCAGCAGTTACAGCTACGGCGCATTATTTACCGCCCGACGTAATATCCAATTCTTATTTCGAGAGATTTCTCGACACAAGCGACGAATGGATACGAACGCGCACAGGCATCAGCGAACGGCGTTTTCTGAAGCAGGGCGGAACTTCCGACCTAATCACGCCGGCTGTAAAAGAATGTTTGCGAGAACGCGGGCTTGCTCCCGAGGATATTGATGTTGTGATTGTGGCAACCGTAACGCCCGACCAATTTTTCCCTTCTACGGCGGCTACTGTTCAGCGGAAAGCAGGGCTTAAAAATGCTTGGGGATTCGACTTGTCTGCGGCTTGTTCGGGCTATTTATATGCCTTGTTTACGGCGGCAAAGATGATAGAAGCGGGAGGAGCAAAGCGAATTTTAGTATGCGGCGGCGATAAAATGAGCTCGATTCTAAATCCTGAAGACCGTACAACTTACGTTCTGTTCGGCGACGGCGCGGGCGTTATGCTGTTAGAAGCAACCGAAGATGACTCGCTTGGTTTGCAGGACGCAATTCTATGCATGGACGGTGCCGGCGGAGACTATTTGTATATGACAGCCGGCGGAAGTCAAAAGCCTGCAACTGCCGAAACAGTTGCAAATAAAGAGCATTACGTAATACAAGACGGTAAGTCGGTCTTTAAATCGGCAGTTATCGGTATGGCCGAGGTTTCTGCTCAAATTATGGAGCGGAACAATTTGACGGCCGATGACATCGCTTGGCTTGTGCCGCATCAGGCAAACTTACGCATAATTGACGCTACAGCTAATCGCATGGGGTTGTCGAAAGATAAAGTAATCGTCAATATAGACAAATACGGAAATACAACAGCAGGAACCATACCTATTTGTATTTCCGAGCTTTATCACAGCGGGCGACTTCATAAAGGCGACGCACTCGTGCTGTCAAGTTTCGGAGCCGGATTTACTTGGGGAAGTATTCTCTTGCGCTGGGCTCTCGACGCACCTAAATCGGAGTGAAATCTATGAAAACCGCATTGATTTTTGCCGGACAAGGTTCGCAATACGTAGGAATGGCTAAATCCGTTTTTGAAATGTTTCCTGCGGCTGCCGAACTTATCGGCCGCGCCGATGATGCACTCGGCTTTTCGATAAGCTCATTGTGCTTCGACGGGCCGGCCGATAAACTGAAAGAAACACGATATACACAACCCGCTTTATTTATTCATGAAGCGGCCGTAATGGAAGCATTGGGCGGCAAATTAAATTTCGATGCCGTTGCCGGACATTCTCTCGGCGAATATTCGGCTCTCTATGCGGCAAGTGTTCTTTCTTTTGAAAATGCTCTGAATCTTGTGGCATTACGCGGAAAACTGATGTTTGCCGCCGGCGAAACCGAGCCCGGCGCAATGGCTGCGGTTATTGGCCTTGATGATGAAAAAGTCGTGGAAATTTGTAAGGAAATTTCCGGCGGCATCGGAATTGTGGTCGCGGCTAACTTTAACTCGCCCGGGCAAGTAGTCGTTTCCGGTTCGGCCGATACTCTGCGCAACAATTTAACGCGCTTCAAAGAGGCCGGTGCGCGTATGGTGACAGAATTACCCGTAAGCGGCGCGTTCCATTCTCCACTGATGGAACCGGCGCGACGGAAACTTGCCGAATCATTACGAAATGTTGATTTTGCCGATGCAAAAGTAGATGTGTATTGCAATTCTACCGCCAAGCCCGAACGCAACGGCGCTGCATTGCGCGAACGACTTGTCGAACAACTTGTGTCGCCGGTACTTTGGACGCAAACGCTCGCGCAAATGCGCGAGGATGGCGCAGAAACTTTTATAGAAATAGGCCCCGGAAAAGTATTGCAAGGTCTGGTAAAACGCTCGTTGCAGGGTGCGACGATAAAAGGCATTGACACGGGCGATGACGTTAAATCTATAATGTTGGGCTGAATTTGTCGGGTACGGAGTTTGTTGCCGATTAGTGTTAAAACAAACCTAAAGTCTTGCAAAAAAAACGGTGAATAGAGATAAAAATTAAATTATTGCTCATTAAAAAGATAAAAAAATGGCGCGTTTTGAAGGAAAAACCGTAATAGTAACGGGCGGCTCGCGCGGCATAGGCGAAGGTATCGTTCGCAGGTTTGCCGCTGAAGGAGCCACTGTTTTCGGCACTTACAATTCAGGCGCGGATCGTGCGGATTCTATTGCCGGCGAATTAAACGCAGTCGGAATGAAAGTGCGATTTATTCAAACCGACGTAGCTTCCGAGCAATCGGTAAAAGAACTTGTTGATGCTGCGGTCAAGGAAACGGGGCGAGTGGACGTTTTGGTAAATAATGCCGGAATAACCAAAGACGGTTTGGTGATGCGAATGAGTGAAAAAGATTGGGACGATACGCTGAATACCAATTTGAAAGGTGCGTTTCTTTGTGCAAAAGCGGTGTGCAGGCTTATGATGTCGCAACGTTCGGGACGCATTGTAAATATAGCATCGGTTGTCGGCATTACGGGTAATGCGGGGCAGGCGAATTACGCTGCCTCGAAAGCCGGATTGATTGGTCTTACCAAATCTTTGGCAAAAGAATTTGCTTCGCGCAATATATTGGTTAATTGCATTGCACCCGGATATGTGGAAACCGATATGACGCAGAAACTTAGCGATGAACAGCGTGCAGGGTTTCTAAACGTTATTCCGCTGAAACGGGCGGGAACAGTTGATGAAATAGCGGCCGCAGTCGCTTTTTTCGCTTCCGACGACAGTGCTTATATAACCGGACAAGTTCTTTGCGCAGATGGCGGAATGGTAATGTAAGTTCAGGTGGAACTTACATTAAAATCCGGTGAAAAGCGGTTCTTATTCAGATGCAGTATAAAAGTAGAAGGGGCTGAATCCATTATGGAAACAGCCTCTTTTGCTTTGTAAAAATCCTTATTCTTCGTCGTGCCGATGCGCCTGGTAGTCGGCTGCAAGCTTTTGCTGCACCAATGGCGGTGTGGGCATATACTCGGCGAATTGCTTTGAATACGTGGCGCGTCCTTGCGTCATTGCACGCAAAGCAGATGAATATTTGTCTAATTCGGCGAGAGGCATACGCGCTTTGATGAATTGATAATGTCCCTCCGACTCAATTCCGATTATAATGCCGCGGCGCGAGGGCAGGTCGCTCATAACGTCGCCCACAAAGTCCTCCGGTACAATAATCTCCACATCATACATAGGTTCGAGAATTTTCGGGTCGGCTTGAACGAAACAATCTTTGAACGCCATCATTCCGGCTGTTTTGAAGGCTGCTTCATTCGAGTCAACGGGGTGCATTTTCCCGTCAAATACCGATACCCGAATATCGCGTGCCGGACTTCCGGTAAGAGGGCCTTCGCTCATTTTTTCCATTATGCCCTTGAGTATCGCCGGCATAAATCGCTGGTCTATTACGCCGCCCACAATGCAGTTAAGAAAAACGAGTTTGCCTCCCCAAGGCAGAGAATGTTCTTCGGTTCCGCGTACCGTAATGCCCGCGGGTGCAGGCATACCCTCGTAATATGGTTCCACGAGCATGTGAACTTCGGCAAATTGTCCCGCGCCGCCGCTTTGTTTCTTATGGCGATACATACCTTTTATGCTTTTCTGAATCGTTTCGCGGTAAGGAACTTTCGGGTCGTGAAATTCCGCATCTATTTTGAAACGATTGGACAGCCGCCACTTAATTGACGAGAGATGAATATCGCCTTGCGCGTGTATAATCATCTGCTTAAGCTCTTGCGAATGTTCTATGATTATCGTAGGGTCTTCTTCGTGCAAATGGTGCAGAGCGATGCCGAGTTTATCTTCCTCGCCTTTTTTCGCGGGTGATATTGCTACGCGAACTTTTGGCTCGGGAAATTGAATCGGTGGCAATGTTAAGTCATATCCTTTATCGTGAAGCGTATTATTGACGCGAGTATTTTTCAATTTTACGGTAGCCCCTATATCGCCGGCTACGAGAGGGTTTACTTCGCTGCGTTTTTTACCGTTTACGGCAAAAACCTGACTCATGCGCTCGTTTGCGCCCGTTTGTTCGTTATGCAGGTCTTGGCCGGGTGCAATTTTGCCCGAATATACGCGGAAAAACGACATTTCGCCGAGATGCGCCTCACTAACGGCTTTGAAAACAAATGCGCAAGTTTTACCGTTAGGGTCGCATGGTACAGAAGTGCCGTTTGCAGTAATTTTGGGAGGCATTTCGACAGGTGCTGGAACTACATTGTCAATAAATCCCATCAGGCGGCCGCTGCCCATATTTTGTTTGGCGGAAATGCAGAAAACCGGAAAAATTTGCCTGCTAATCATAGCACCTTGCAAGCCTTTGCGCATTTCGTCTTCGTCGAGTTCTCCTTTTTCAAAATAAAGATTCATCAGGCTTTCATCGCTTTCGGCGATAATTTCAATAAGTTCGTTGTGAAGCACCGCCGCTTTTTCTTTTTCTTCGGCCGGTATCGGCAACTTTTCCGGTTTTCCGCCGCCTGCCGGAAAACTGTACATAGTCATTTTCAGAACGTCAATAATAGAGTTGAAGCCTGTGCCTTCGTTGTAAGGATATTGTACAACAGTAACTTCGCGGCCGAAGCGTTCTTTTGCCTGCTCGACGGCACGGTCGAATTTTGACTGCTCCATATCCACTTTATTTATAGCAAGGATAATCGGCGTATCGAATTGCTTGGCATATTTCCAAATGATTTCCGAGCCTACTTCAACGCCATTGACCGAATTAATGGTCAGGATTCCCGTGTCGACAACTCTTAAAGCCGAAACCACTTCGCCCACGAAATCGTCGTAGCCCGGGCAGTCAATTATATTTATTTTGTAATTTCTCCATTCGGCAAACAATACAGTTCCGAAAACACTTGCGCCGCGTTCGCGCTCGATGTCGTGATAATCGCTGACGGTGTTTTGCTCTTCTATCGTTCCCCTGCGATTGATTCCGCCGGATTCGAACAGCATACACTCGGCAAGAGTGGTTTTGCCCGAACCGGCGTGGCCTAATAATGCGACGTTGCGAATGTGATGCGCGTCATATACTTGCATGGATGCGCCCTTTGAATTGTGTTAATAAATGAATTGTATTTTTACCGATCTGAAACAGATTCGGTATTTCGCTTGCGTTAAAGCGCGTACGGCGGAAAAACTTGCTTTACGTCTATGAACGCCGTCGGGGCGCATTAGTGCAATACCACGGCACAAATTACGTAAAATTCCCGTTTTTATCGTTGCTTTTTGTCAATTTTAGTTTGCGAGCGGAATGATTGCTGTGCGTGGCATAAACGCCGGGGCGGTTGTAAACGAAAACATCTCGAAAATAGAAGCGGTATCTATTTGCGAGATGCTTTATCGCAAGCGGGGTGTTTGCGGAGGGTGAGAGAGTCGAACTCTCACAGGCGCGAGCCCGGCAGTTTTCAAGACTGCTGCCATACCATTAGGCGAACCCTCCGGAGTATTCTACGGTAAATTTTATACAAAAATGCGTGTTTTTTCTGAAATACGGTAAAACTTATTGTTGGAAATAATTCTATATGATATTTCAACCAATACTCTGCTAAAATTTAGTCAAAAAAAGTAAGGTTAATTTTGCAAGATAATTACACCATTGAATTCAACAGTCAAGTGCAACGGTCTAGATAAATAAAAAGTAGGGTTAGGTGTCATAGAGCAATAACCCAACCAAAGATTATCACAAACCGGAGCACATAATGTCACGGAGCTATAAGCACCTAACC
>JADZAA010000050.1 GCA_020852855.1 Bacteroidota bacterium | reverse complement strand
TCGCCCTTTCTACTTTGCGTATTAAAGGATATTTCAATTCTTATTCTATCTTACAGTTACTTATAGCTTCATTTTCTTGAATGTTTTTCGTTGTTAATTGTTTCTTCAAATTACCGCCAACGTTTTTCGGCTTGCCGCAGTGGGGGATTTAGAAGCACTATACTGTCAATCAAGCACAAACTTTGATAGAAGGACTGCACTTGAATTAACCACGTCAACCCCCATTGCGGCAAACCGATGTTGGCTGCTGTGCTTCTTTTCATTCGTCAACATTGTTGTCAATACTCAATACAACGTCCTTTATCATGTCTCTGTATTTTGGCTGCCCACCAATACCGCCTTTCATTGCTATTTTGTATTGTGCAATTAAATTATTTAATAAAGGTGTTGCTTCATTGCTCTTACCAAGTTGTTCCCATTTAAGAAAAGAATTTATGTCACTACCTTTCTCAAGAAACTTTGGTTCTTTAAAAACTGAATAGTCAGAACCATGAGTTAAATAATCATCTACTATTGCAATAGAAAAATCAAGTAGTGCATTGAAAGCAACTTCATTAGATGGGTCAGAAAGTTTAAGAATTGCTCTTGTAATATTTTTATTGGTGACTTGTTTGTCTGCTGCAATAAAACAATCCTTCAAGAGTTCAATAACGAGCATATAAAATAAGTATCGAGTTTGTCCTCTTTGTTGTTTTTCTGCACCTCGACCAAACTTGTATCGGTTTCCTGATTTGTGTAAAGTATAAGCGGCAAATAAGTCGTCTAATCCAAAGTCAGGTTGATTTACGATTCTATGAAAAATTGACCCCCCAGGAGAAAATGGAGGGTTTTTACCGAATGATGTTCCCGCTTCACTTAGCCATGCTGCACCATAAACTTTCAATAAGTCAAATGCGTTTATATGGTCAACATATTTTTTGGTGTCAGGATTTTGCCTTTCATATGCTTTTTGTGAATCCCAACCACCTCTTTGAATTTCCAAAAACAGGTCATACTTGCTCGCCATCCCTTTAGCCCACTTTTGAAAATCACTTTCCAATGCTATGAAATCTTTGTCACTTACAGCATTTTGACTATTAGTAAAACGTGTTGTTTCGGTTAGCAGTTCTTCACCCTTTGCACCTACTTTTACAATCTTAATTACAACAATCCCTTGATTAAGTTTTTCTTTCCATTTATCTAGTTCTGGATTAGTCCCTGTTCCCCCTGCCTCCAATTTATTATATAGAACTCCCCAAATAGTTCTTGTTGTCTGGCAACCATTAACTACATATGGCTCAGTCAGTGAATATTCTATGTTGTTTGGTAATTTTTCAAATTCTTCTACAACAATAGTTATCCCATTATTATACAAACCAAATCTCTCGGGCTTGTTCATTAGCGTGTTTTCAATTCCCTTATTCACCTTTCTTCTGTTACCAAGAAACTTTCTAACATTTTTTTCATAAAGCATATCCAAGTCGCCCGTTTTTGCTTTATAATTTTTTAAAAAATCAAAAAGTTGAGGAAGACCAACAGAACCAACTAACAATTCTTTACCTGATTCTACCAAGTGAGCCGTAATGTTCACTTTGGTTTTGTTTACGATACTTATTTCTTCGAGCGTTCTATGGAAAATATTTTCTACGCTAACAGTATCGGTTTCAAATATTGCTCCTAATCGGTCTTTGCCCATTGCTCTAATACCATCAACAATAATTCTTTCGTCATCAGTCAATGGACGTTGAGTGGCAAAAACAAGAACAAGTTTGTCTTTGGGTGATGCTGAATCTCTGAAAGTTCTTAGTCTTTGTAAAAGGTTTTCTGTTAGAGATGATAAGTTCGGTCGCCTTCCTTCTAATGTGTCAAATAATTTAGTGGCTTCTTGAAGAAGTGTATTTGTGCCTTGAAATGCTTTTCCATATTTACTTTGAACTAAAAACCATGTGTCACCATCATTTGAATTATCTTCATCAGTATCGCCTCTTTGTAAATAGGCAATATCAATTCCACCGTCTCCTGTTCCGTCACAAAAAATTATGTCATCAGGTGCAACATACTCATCATCAAAGTCCAGCCATTGTCCTATTAGTTTACGTGAAAAACGTCTTCCTTTTTCAATTGAGCTTGGATTGTCTTTAAGTATGTCTGTTAACCATTCCGATTCAAAGGATTCAAATGTTAGGTTTGTTGTCATTTTTATGTTATTAAGTTTGATGAATTTTCGTGGTAGCATTGCAGCCAACTCATTTATATATGCAACGAATATACACAAATATTCTTAATACGGTTGGCTTGGTGTAGTTTTTTTTACTACAAATCATCAAACGGACTTTTTATGTTTTGTAAACTTTTGGTGCTGACGTGGGTGTAAATTTCTGTCGTTTTACTGCTATTGTGCCCCAATAGCTCTTGGATAAAACGCAAGTCCGTTCCGCTTTCTAATAAGTGCGTAGCGTAACTGTGTCGCAACCAATGCAAACTTACCGGCTTTTTGATGCCCGCTTTTTGCAAGGCTTGTTTCAATACGCTTTGCAGACTTTCGGCACTGTATTGTTCGCCTTTGTTTTGTCCTTCAAACAGCCATACACTTGGCTTGTATGCTTTGTAATAATCTCGCAACATTGTAACCGTCTTTTCGGAAATCGGGGCAATTCTGTCCTTTTTTCCTTTGGCTTGTTTAATAAGCAAAATTCCTCGTTTGCTATCAATGTCCGCAGGTTTTAAATTCAGCAATTCACTTCTTCGCAGTCCGCAAGCGTAAATCAAACTCAACATTGCCCTGTGTTTTATGTTTCGGTACGCTTCTAAAATAGCTTTTATTTCTTCTTTGCTCAAAACATTGGGTAAGGTTTTTGGTTTCTTCGGACGGTGTATTTGCTCGATGTTTAGTTTTCGGTTTTGAACGGTTTGAAAAAATAACTTTACGGCATTTACTATTTGGTTTTGATACGAAGCCGATAGTTTGTTTTTCAAAATATAGTCATTGTTAAACACGATAATGTCTTCATTCGCAATTTCGTTCAATACCTTTTCTGAAAAAAAATGGAGGAAAATCCTAATAGCTTCGGTGTAAGTTTTTATGGTACTTTCGCTGTATCGTTTGCTTCGCAGCCATTTTACAAACTTTTCTATTTGCTGTTGTGCTTCGGTCGACAACTGTTTTTCGGAAGGCAATTTGAATTTTTGGCGGTATTCCTCCGTATCAGGCAAATGCCACGTTTTGAGTGAATCACTCCATTTTGCACCGTCTAATTTTTTAAAACGTTCAATCAGATCTTGATTTCTCTCAAAAGCAACTGCTATACGTTTGTGCTTATTATGGGTGATTATTTTTGCAGTGTACATATCTAAAAATCGTTCATTTTTTTTGTAATGCTATTCTCAAACAATTCATAGCTTTTGTTGCAATAACTTTTTATCGGGTAATTTTTGCCCCGCTGTGGCGACAAATTTGGTTTCGATATAGGTTCCGATGGGACAGTATCATTCTGTAAAGATCTGCACGATTAAAGCCTTTCATTTCGGAGTTGTTACGCTGAACATACAACACCAATTCATCAACGGCTTTATCGCCTATAAATATCCGAATCTACGAGCGCAGTCGCGGATCTGTTGCGTCGCGCAGAGCATCACCTATCAGATTATAGGCCGAAACCGTTAAAAATATCATTAATCCCGGAAATACTGCAAGCCACCACGCATTAATGGAACTTGATGCGCGCTCTAAAATTGAGCCCCATGTAACGACGGTAGGCGGCACGCCAAATCCTAAAAAACTTAGTGCGGATTCTATTAAAATGGCTTGAGCAATGCCGAAAGCGGCCGAAACCAAAGCAGGTGCAATTGCATTCGGCAAAATATGCCGGAAAATCACGCGCCGTTGCGAATAGCCAAGAGCCGTGGCCGCACTTACAAAATCGAGATTGCGCAACCGCAAAAATTCACCCCGAATCAATCGTGCCGTACCCGTCCAATTGGTTAAACCTATAAGCGTCATAATCAGCCAAATATTCCCCTCTCTGAACATTGCCACAATGGTAATGATTAGAAAAAACGTGGGAAATGTTATTACAATCTCGATAATCCGCGAAATTATCACATCGGTCATACCGCCGAAAAAGCCCGCTGCACTACCTAAAAAAAGTCCTATAAACAAGGCAATACCCATTGCGACCACACCAATTGCCAATGCATAACGCGAGCCATGTATTACTCCCGACAAAACATCGCGACCAATATCATCGGTACCGAGCCAATGTTTGCTTGACGGACCCATTTCGCTCTGCATAATATTGGGGTCTGTATTCGACGGTGAATAAGGTACGGGAGGAAAAACAGCCCAATCGTATTTCAATGATTTCCAATCTGCAAGAGCAATATCGCGCTCCCATGACGACAGTCCAAGCGAAACGGCATACTCGTGCATAATAGGGAAAATAATCGAGCCTTTATATGAAGCAACAATCGGTTTATCATTGGCAAGAAAATCTGCCGAAATTGCAGTTAAAATTACTGTAATAAGAAAATACAGAGAAATAACGCCTAATTTATTCTTGCGGAATTGCTGCCGCACAAATGCGCCGTATGATTCATGTATCGAAGAATCTTTATTGTCGGATATTTGCTCTTTTTCCATATAATCGGAATTTGTCGGAAAGACAATGATATGCGTTAAAGCCTAAAATTATCAATTTTTTCGTAAGCGTATGCGCATATTACGATTAAGAAATCGTCCTTCGGGTGTATTATCTGAAAATTTATCGGTTTCCTGTGCAGAGCGTATAATAAATTTATTCCCTGAAATGGAGCGAATAAATTGTTCGGTTACGGATGCACGATTTTTTTCAAGCTGAATATTCCTTTGTTGCGAGCCGAGCGCGTCGGCACTCCCGTAAATTAAAATAGTTGTCCCGACGGGTATTTTTTCAATCATTTGTTGCAAAAGTTCTTTGTTTTCCGATGACAGTACGTCGCTATTGTAATCAAAACGCAGTATCGCGTCAAAATTGTCGACCTTAACGTCCTCGTTTGTTTTTTCAATGGCGGCCAGTGATACCAAAGTAAAATCGGACGACGCAAGATTATTGCTTTTGGCCTCGATTTGCAAAGGATACGCACCTCTCGTTTCCGTTATACGACAATTAAGCGGAGCGGAATATACACCCGATTTATGCAAGGTAATCGGCTTGGCCAAACATTGCGAAGAAACGATAACTGCATCATTGTCGGCTATATCCTCGGCAATTATCTCAAATGTAACCGTGCCGGAAAGTTCGGCGTAATTTTGTTTCGACACATATTCTTGCAGCCGTGCATTCCGCACTATAATATCGGCACGGCGATTTTCCTCGCGGCCTTCGGGCAGTTCCGGAGAGCTTTTGGATGCCGGAAAAATTTCGGCTGAAATTGTGAGCTGTGCCGGAGTAACGCCAAGCGATATGAGAGCATTCTGAACGGCCAACGCACGCTTGCGGGCTAATTCCAAACCTTCCGGCTCGTCGTCACCCGAAGTAGCACCGTAGATTTCTGCTTTGCCATGCGGATTTTCTTGCAGTAATTTTGCTACGAACGGAAGAATATATCGGTGAAATTCAACTGCATCTGACGACATTCCGCCCGATATGTACTTCTGAACGTATTTAGCCGGAATTCCAGCCGAATTATGCTCGAAAAATACAGCATTTACCGTAGGCGGTGAGGCTATCAATTCGCGCCCTTCCTTGCCTTTTACGTCTGCTTTTTTTAATGTAATCGAAAGTGCAGGCGACAGTTCCCTTACAGGTGCCGGTAATTCAGGTTTTGGTGCGGGCGGTGGTGGAGGCGGCGGTTCAGGTAGTGGTTTTGCGCTACGGAAAGCATATCTTAAACCAAGTTCGGCACGAAGCCCCAGAGCATTCCAATCGGCATCTGAAACGACTTTGTTCAATATAATATCCGCTCCGATGCGTTGCGAAAAAGAGAATGTGCGCGAAAGCGGAATCAGGTTTTCCAGACTTGCGGTTGCACCGAACAGCGTTTGTGCGGTAGATATGTCGCCGGCGGCTATGGTTCGCGTTTGAGAGCGTTTTCCACTATATATAAATGCGGCCGACGAAGGAGATACAATACTTTCAGTTTGTGAGAATGTAGGCGAATTAGGTAAAAAAACGGCAAAGCCTGTGTTAAGCCTTAGCGGTCCGCCTAATAATTTCTCGGCAAGCGTAAAATTCATGCCCGGGCGCAATGCTATGTAACTCATTACTGTTTCGAGTGAAGTGCGCAGCGTTACCGGAGACAAAACGCCGCTGGACGTATCGCGTGCAGTAAAAACAGATATTGCTTCGCCTTTGCCGCTGAAGTCGACGAGCCCTATGCCAAACTCCAAAAAACCGCTTGAAAACAGCGGCATCTCAAAGCCAATGGATCCCGTGAAACCGCCGCCGCTTCCGCTTGCTAGCATTGCACATTCCGCGGGGCCGCGAAATGTTCCGAACTCGCTGCTGTACAAGGCAAATCCGGCACCGCCTCTTGCGAACAATGCGAATTTTTCATGCACGGCAGGAGCTTGGGCAGTTAAATGCGTATTCGAAGATGTAAATACGCAAAATACGACTGTCAATATCGAAAGAAACGAATGTAAATTCTGCGTCATCGGCAAAAATATAAGCACGGAACAATCATTACGGTGCAAAATTACGAGATAAAGGCGTTAAGGACAGCAAAATCATCGCAATAAATCGGCGTATATGTATATATTCCCAAATCTTGCAGAAGGCTGTCGGTACTGTAAAACGGCAATATCAAACAAATTGCTCCAAAAATCGTTGCACTTGAGAGCTGAATTCAAAAGCAGATTTTTAATTCTTAATTCGTATTTTTATGTATACGATTCCACTTTGCAACGGAAGCGACTTATACTATGGAAAACATACTTAAATTTGCAATAATCGCTTTGTTTGTCGTTGCTTTCCGGGGGCAAGCTCTCGCTCAATATACTGCTCCTGCCGATAAGCGCAGCACTCGTGAACGTGCCGAAGAACAGCTTAGAAATAAAAATTATGCAGCGGCAGCAGAGCTTTTAAACGAGTGGACGCAAGCCGTGCCGCGAGATGTAGGCTCTGCCGTAATTTTGGCGCGATGCTATATGTATTTGAATAAGCCTGATTCAGCAATGAAAACACTTTTTAAGGCAGGCGAATTAGGTTGCGGCGATGTTTCGGCACTTGTTTCGGATTCTTTATTTGTATCACTAAAAAAACGTCGTTTATACGATACAACGCTTATGCTGTTCCGTCGCAATGCCGATATAGCCGACGATTTCCCGCAAAAAATCATACCTCAAAAGCGACTTGGTCGTTATCGTATTCTTTATCCGCCAAACTATGACGAACGTCGTAAATATCATCTTATATTGATATTGCACGGTAACGGGCAGGAGCCTTCCATAATGTTGCGTTGGGCAAAAACGCTGAATTTCGACAATGCAATTTTTGTTTGCCCCGAAGCACCTTATACAAAATTCCGTGAAACGGCTTCTACTTTTGCCTTAAAACTTTCTGCCGCCGCAGAAGACCTCGCCGCTCCCGATTCCTTAAAAGATGATATAGTATCATATTCGGCGGATTGGTATTATTCTGTATTGGAAGATGCTCGTGCTTCTTTGCCTGTTAAAAATTCTCTGCCTGTTATAATTGGATTTTCGCAAGGAGGATTCTATACAGGTGTAATTGTTACGAGGCATCCCGAAAGCTTTGCGGGCGCAGTGATGATGTGCGCAAGTATATATTCGGAAGGGAAAATTGCGGAAAATCTGCCAAATCTTTTTAAGTATGGCGTGGAATTATTTGTTACACACGGTACGGAAGACCCGACAGTACCATATCAAACAGCGGAGCTGTTTCAGAATCTATTGGAAAACAACAAGATAAATCATGTATTCTTTCCATTCAAAGGCGGACATTGGCCAAGCGAAGAAGCAACACGCCGCATAGCCGAATGGACACAAAGACATTTATTTGATTGATTTTATATTTAAAAATAAATCAAGTGCTACATTGTCGCCAAGCGAATACATTTTGGGCGTGTTGTCGTGAAACTCATACTATTGCACCGCTGTAATAAAAAGGCCGACTATAAAAAAACGCCCCTGTTTTCGAGATGTTTTTTGCATTGAAAACAGGGGCGTATGCGTAGAATTTATCGCGTTACTATAAGTTTTGCAGTGTTCCACCGGCCGGAGCTATCCGTAGTTTCTATGAAGTAAATACCCTGCGGCCAGTCCGAGACGGAAACAGCACCGCCCGCGTTTAGCTGAATTATTGCCATTGGACTTCAAACGAATATGGCTGACCCATTATATTTTGCCTTTTTATGACATTGGGAGTTCCCCATTGCTCGTCGTGTGTTCGTGTCAAGGCTTCGCATATCGGTATGATATGATAATATAATTTGTTGTCGCTACCTTTTTTCAAACCAGCCCTTTTTATTAAAGGTGTTATTTCTATTTTGTCAAAATTAAATATCCGAATCGGTTGCTCGCCGGGTGGCACACGCTCAATTTCTCTACTCCAATATTCAATCTGCTGATTGCGACTTGTTGTAACAAACGGTCTATCCGGTAAATCTTGAGTATCAAGATGTGCCTTTTCGGATAGACAGCACATAAAGCTGACAGGGATTTTATCGTTAAGAGTTGAGTTTGCCGCGCTGACCTCTATGGTGAAACTACCTGTCCAAGTATAAGTAGTGTCATAGAAATGTTGCAATTGACCTTGTATGGTCGCCGTATCCATACGGATATTCTCTTTTACAAAAGTAGTGCAAGCAGAAACCGATAAATTTGGTGGCAACTCTCGAACATCGCCACCGGTTTTTTGAACACCTACCCACATTGTGTCTGTTATTACTTCTTTTAGGTAGACGCTGTCTATTCCATTGGAATATACTCTATAAGCATAACTTGTATCATACGGTCCGGCTTTTGTA
Organism: Bacteroidota bacterium; assembly: GCA_020852855.1. GTDB lineage: Bacteria > Bacteroidota > Ignavibacteria > Kapaibacteriales > UBA961 > JADZAA01. The sequence goes on along the minus strand of JADZAA010000050.1, from coordinate 2,507 downwards.
AAACGGATAATATATGTTCCTGAGTCCACATTACGCAACGTCCATCTTCCCATACTGTCGGTTTTTGTTGTTATAGTTGTGCCGAGCAAGGAAACTTGAATATCCACATTATTATATTTGAACCATCCATCATAGTACGCAACATAAGCCATGCCGGTAATAATGCCATTGCCATTTACTTTGGAGTTATTTGGCTTTGTGGGAATATCATCTATCGAGCAGGATACGAGTGCGACAACGAGCGATAAAATCACAAGAAAAAATGCTTTCATTATTGAATCCCTTATATGGTTATTAGTTGGGCTATTTTAATATTATCATTTTTTTAGAGGCGCGAATCGCACCATTAACTGCAATGCCGTAGAGATAAACGCCTTTTTCGAGGTTTCTTGCGTCAACTTCTATTTGCCCGGGCATCCCTTTACTAACTTCAAAATGTTGGAAAATTGTTTCCGCGTCGGCCGAGGCAATAATGAGTTCGATTGTTCCGCTTATGTTTGCAGGAATGTAGTAGCTGATAATAGTCGTTTCGCTAAATGGATTGGGGCGGTTTTGCTCAAGAAATATACCAAGGTCTTGATATCCGGTAGTTTGGTTCTCTATTGTGCGTAAACGGACTTCAAGTTCCTCAAATCGGCATTTCAAGGAGTCGTTTTGTTTCTGATAACTGTTGATTTGCTCATGTAGAGATGAAATATAACTAGCTGTCCGCTCATTGCTATTCTGCAACGCGGTATCAAGTTCTTTTACTGCGTTAATAAGCAGATACTTGATGGAACTGCCGTTAAAAACAAGTATAGGAGTAGATTCTATGACACTTTCTGTAGGTTCGACAATCTGGCGTTTTACCGGTTTGAGAATAGTCGAATCCTTTCGTTTGTAATGCCCTGATACTTCGGGCTGCGTATAATCCGGAACTTGAACAACTATGATGTCAATCGCATCAACCTCATATCGCTTTTCTTGTTTGAGTATCTTTGTAAGCGTAATAGAATCTTCTCGAACGGTATAAGGCAAGAGCGGACGAATCTCTTGAGCTATAACGCCAATATTGCGTCTCTCATCGCTAAGACCTAATTCATTCTTATAGCTATACCAAACAGGCCGGATATTGCGGATTTGAGTAAGCCCATCGTAATACGGTTGAATATCTTTTTTCAACTTCGCATCTGAAGGATTATCCCATTCGCCGTCGCCGTCATTCTTCATTACTCTGCCTGCTACATGAAGAATAGTTGCTTGATTAGGGTAGTTGTCTTCATTAGGAGCAATTACTGTATTCCGTCCTATAAGTACTTTTTGCCGAACTGCGAGATCAACATCATTTCCGACAGAGGCGTTGGGATCGTTCCAGATAATTGTACTACCGCCGATAACACTTAATAACTCTGTTGGATTATACGTTCCTATACCGACTTTTTTTTCAGTGGCAAGAGAGATGGTTGAGAGCGAATCATATTGATAATCTAGCTGCTTCGAACCGCCCCAACCAATAACAACATTACCGTTTACGCCAAGCGTATTTTTAGGTTCTGTTGAGCCTATTCCAACCCGTGTAAAAGATTTGATGTGGTTGCTGTTGGGCTTATTTACTTTTTCGGTAGTAATAAACACTCCATTCGTAGATTTTACTCCCAATAATATAGAGTTCTCTTTGTCGTTAATTAATTTATCTTGATTATTGTCCGAATCTAAAGCATCGTTTACGCCTATACATATTGATTTTGACGCACTTGCCACACAACCGTAGCCGAATGTATAAGTATTTGCGGTATCGGATCTGTTATACGCTCCTATTGATAAAGCATTAAGCCCGTTAGTTTTACAGCCTCGTCCGTAAATTTGACTACATTCGCCTTTCGCTCGATTGCTATAACCGAAAGCAAAAACATCTGCGCCTATTGCGCTGTTTGCATGCCCTATGGCGATTGCGCCATGGGTAGATTCAGAGTTAGCATCGTTATTTATGCCTATCGCTATGTCGTGGCTGTCACGTGCTCTTGAGCTAAACCCAAAAGCGAATGAATTATAGCCGATATAAGCGGCATCCCAACTATGCGTTTTATTGAAGCTCGGATCGGGTTCATGACTTTTATCATCTATATCATCTACTCTTCCTGCCCTAAACGCGGCTTTTTCGGGTATCCACATCAAGCGCGTGCCGGCACCGCTTGTCGGCGTTGCGCCCGACTCGCCGTCGAACAGCACAGAGCCGTCTGTTACCTGAAATCGCGCTTTCGGGTTCTCTTGATTGACTCCCACATTGCCATTGCCTAAAAAAGACATACGTGAAATTGGGATTTCCTCGCCGATAGGATTTTCGTATATTGTTGCATTTAAGGAATTTACACCGCTACGTATATGGAATGAACCCGGCGACTCGTTCCATGCCTCAAGCCACCATGCGCGTGCCGGAATTTGTTCGCAACTTAGTGGAATAGGCGGGTTGTCATCGCTTTGATATATGCCCGTAGGAGTGTAAAATCTTATAGATGGGCGTATCGTAT
>JADZAA010000049.1 GCA_020852855.1 Bacteroidota bacterium | reverse complement strand
GATATAGGATATTATCCGACCGATTAAGATTGCGCAATATAAATTTTTACAATGAAGTATTAGAAGTTTGTGCAGGTTTATGGAATTATTGTCTAACTAATTGATTTACAATGTAACAACTACTCTTCTACATTGCAATTTTCCAAGCATTGTTTTTCCGCCTACCACACGGTCGCCTGTTTTTACGGAAATTGCTGTGTCGGGGGCTACTATAATATCCATTCGCGAACCGAATTTCATCATACCTATTTTATCGCCTGCATGCAGAACGTCGCCTGCTTTCACCTCGCAGACGATTCGCCGCGCAATGTAGCCCGTAAGTTGTTTGAATAATACTTTACCCGCTTCAGTACGAACTCCTATTCTACTTTGCTCATTGAGTTCGCTGGATTTGGGATGCCACGCCACAAGATAATCGCCCTGCATATAGCGATAAAACTCCACCGTTCCATTAACGGGCGAACGATTGACGTGCACGTCGAGCGGCGAAAGAAAAATACTTATTTGAATGGCCTCACCGCCCAAATATTCCGTTTCTGTTACGGGAATTATTTGCACTATTTTGCCGTCGGCCGGCGCGAGTATGGCGGCTGAGTCGGCTGCTTCCGGGGGAATTGTGCGTGAAGGGTCGCGAAAAAACCATAATGCGAACCCGCAAATCAGTATTCCGAGAGCAAGCATCAAGACAAATAATGCACCGCTTGCCCAAAGAAACGTAACAATGATAAGAACGGTACCGAAACCGAGAAGCGAAAAAAAATTGTCGTATCCGTAGCGTGTAATCATCAAGTATTTTTCAATTAAAAGGAATTGCCGACAAACGTCCGATTTACGGGGTTTGTTGGCACAATTTTCGTAAATTTGCTGTCTAAATTTACAAAAAAAAGACTTGTAGCACCAATTTTTACAGGAAAAAATATGCAGTTTTCCGTTGCTCTAAATGATTTTCAGAAACATTTGCAAAAGGTTACGCCGGCTGTACCGTCGAAATCAACCCTGCCCGTTCTCGAACATTTTTTGATTCGCGCGGCAGGCGGTGCCGTAACAATTACCGCTACCGACCTTGAACTTACCATAACCGCCACTTTGCTCGCCGACGTTTCGGCAGAGGGTTCGGCTCTTGTACCCGCACGTAAATTGACCGACATAGTAAAAGCACTGGCCGGCGCAGAAGGCAGCGTTACGTTTTCTCGCGGCGAAAAATACGACATTACGCTGAAAACAGGCTTCGGGCAATATGCCATGAAAGGTATGAGCGAAGATGATTTTCCGGAATTACCCGATTTTCGCGGCGATGCCGAAACGTTTTTTCCGGCGGCTGACATTATGCGTATAGCCGATAAGACTGCATTTGCCGTATCAACCGACGAATACAAGCCCGCCATGACCGGTGTTTTGCTTCAATTTCGCGGTTCGCAGATGAAAGCCGCCGCCACAGACAGCTATCGCCTCTCCCGCGTTATTATTAGTGCCGCCGAAGGGCGCACATTTCCCGACCAGCTCGACGTTATTATTCCGGCGCGTATGGCGGAATTATTGCGCAAAGTAAATTCCGATGCACGTGCGTCAATCAGCCGAACTCACGCACAATTCACAATGGACGATGCCACGATTATCACGCGCTTGATCGACGAGCGTTTTCCGGCTTATGAAAATGTGATTCCGGCCGATAACGACAAAATGATGGTTGTGAACAATCGCGATATAATGGCGGCAATTAAGCGCGTATCGCTGTTTACCAATGCCAATTCGCGGCAAATTCGCTTTGTTATAACACGTGACATAGTTACCGTGCGCGGCGATGACGACGAAAGCGGCAATCATGCAAGCGAAGAGGTGCGTTGCGAATTTAATCAAGACGACATGGAAATCGGATTCAACTATAAATTTGTAGAGGAAGCCCTGCAAAATATGGACATTGCCGATACTGCGGCCGAGTCTGTATTTCTATTTTCCTCGCCTACGCGGGCTGCCCTGCTGAAAAATAAGGAGGACGACGATTCTCTTCTTATGCTGATAATGCCTGTGCGCTTGTGATGCCATAGAATTTATTTGCAGAAATTCCATAAAAAAATCCATAAAAAGGGGCTGTCTCAAAACAAGAGATCAGTCTCTTTTTTTACGTATAAATTTATTCGTCGTCCAAATCCAATCCGAAAATTTGCGGAGCGCGAAACACGGGAGCGGCATAAATAGAAAACATTTGTCCGGCCGAAAGAATAATGCCGCCGAATCGCTTTTCATCGGCATTATATGCAAAATCAACACGAATTACCGCATCGGGGCCGGAAGCTTTAAGATTATGTATCCGCAAGCCTGCGCCAATTGCATTATGGAATTGTGCGCCTCCAAGAGTTGTGCCGGCATTCCAAACCGAGCCTGCGTCATAAAACGCCGCTCCCGACAGCTTAAAAATCCAGAATTGAATATCGGGATACCAACGCATCTCCACATTGCCGATAATTCGATTTGCACCGGTCAATTTATTGGCCGCATAGCCGCGCAAACCTGCGTCATTATCAAGCACCAATTGACGAAAAGCGTTCCAATTCCACGCTGTTTGTTGGCGCAACCTGCCTGCGACCAACAGATTATCGGAAATTCGATAATGAGCCAATCCGGTAAATTCCTGATACGTATATTGCGCTCCGCCCTGCAAAAACCCGCTTCCGCCCGCTACACTTCCGTATAGATACGCATCTTTTATCCGCGCCGACTGCTCCACTTGACCGCCCGCATAATACATTCCCTCGCCTTTATCGCCAAGCGCGAAAGTTTTCCCCAAAACGGCGGTTCCCCATGCGCCGATAGGCACGTCTTCGGTTTCATAGCCGTTAAGCCCGACGGTTCGCTCGTATTTTTGAGATAAAGACGAAAAGCCTAAAAGCAATTTACCGGAATTATCAAAAGCCCTTCTTAGCGACGGCGACAGCCTTTGCGCTTCTCCGGCCGATGCAGATACCGTAAAGAATAAACGGTCTTTGCGCTTTACTCCCAATCCACCCCATGCAGCAATACGCTTTTCGTGAAACGGCGTAAGCAACGGTTTGTTGCCGCCATATAAAAAGTCGCTTCCGAAATGATTATAGCCTGCCGCGCCATAGCCCCATTTTGTGGAAAGCGTTCTGAACGGCTTTTCAATCTGCAACTCCTGAATTGTTCGGAAACGATGCGCGAACACGCGAGCGTACAGATTTATTTCGGAGCGGAATATACGCCGAATATACAATTGCGCGTCGCCCTGCATTCCTATATTATTTTCGGAACGCGAGGCTATAGCGGCGGAAAACGCACTACCCGTTCCCGCTACGTTCATTTCTTTGAAAAATCCGCCGAAAGTGGAAGCACCGCCGCCTATATCGTAAATAGGCGCGAGGAAAGTGGACCAACGGTCTTTTACGCTAATATAAATATCGGCTTCTCGGTCATTTATCGTATCCACGCGGACTTTAGCATCGGCAAATAATCCCGTTCGGCGAAGGTTGCGTTCGGTTTCTTCCGCGTCGTCGTCAAGCAATTCGTCATCTTCGGAAAAAAGCAGTTCATCGTCAATAACATAATCACGTGTTGAGCTGTGCAACCAATTAGCTATATCGCCCGCAAAAAACCAGTCTTTGCTTGTGGAATCAAACACGGGTTTGCGGTCGACGTAAATATTCCGAACCGTAATTTGAGAGTAGGCGAAACAAGGAATAATCAGGAATAAAACACCGATTAAAAAATAAATTATTTTGAGTTTATTCATCGTTTTTCGAAGTAAAATTCGGAGTATCTGTCAAGCGATTTTTACCCTGGCTATACGCTGCAATTTGAAATCCGGGCAGTATGCTGTAGCCGCCGAATCTGCCGTCGGGCGTTAGAGCAAGCAATGCGAGTTGCAATGCGAACGCGCCCGGAATCTCTTCTATTATTTGCCGAATACATTCTTTTGTCGCTTCTTGCGGACTATAGCCTTTATGCAGTAATTGCACTGTTCTGTAGGCAGCCAACGATCTCATAGCGAGCTCGCCGTATCCCGTGGCCGCCGCCGCGCCGATATTACCGTTCACGTATAGTCCGGCACCGATTATTGGCGAATCCCCTACGCGCCCGTGCATTTTCCAGGCAAGGCCGCTTGTGGTGCAACAGCCGGCCACTTTTCCGTATGAATCAAGCGCAAGTATGCAAATTGTGTCGTGATTGTCTTGGTCAGCATGGCGCGGAGCGGCAGATTCGCTTTCCGTCCATTTCTCATAACTTTCTTGTGCTTCGAGCGTCAGTAAATTCTTGTGCTGATGGCCGATTTCTCGTGCGAATTGATAGGCGCCGTTACCTGCAAGCAAGATGTGCGGCGTTTTTTCCATTATTGCACGCGCCACGCTTACGGGATGTTCGATGTTTTCGAGCGCAGCCACTGCTCCGCAACGCCCTTCATGCGTCATTACGCTTGCGTCAAGCGTAATGCGCCCCGTTCTGTCGGGATAGCCACCATAGCCGACACTTCGCGTAGTACGGTCGGATTCGGCAGAACGGGCTACGGCTTCGGCCGCATCGAGCGCGGAACCGCCGCCGCCGATAATCGGAATGCCTGCTTCATTGGCACGCAACCCGAAATGCCAAGTTGAGATTATTACGGGTTCGCTCATTACGAATGTTCCTTACTGTAAACAAAAGTGTTTCGGTAGATTTGTGGGCGCAAAATACGATAATGACAAGAAATCAACTATAATTTCAATGCAAAATCACGGTGAAAGATGGACGCAAAACTTGCTTAGCCGACGAATAATCATAGCGATTGCCGCTATTTTCGAGATGTTATTTTTCGCTTCATACGCGCTTATTCCGCCTACCAGAAACGTATTTTCTGTACGGTTGCTTTTATGTGTTTTTTTCATTCATTCAATATTTTCCGCAATATTTATTGCAGTTGCGTTACGCAATGGAATCAACATATCTTCACGCAATATTCTGCTGATATTTTTTATTTCGCGAATTTTGGTTTTTCCTATGCTTCCGTGGCTTTCCGACGATGTTTTCGGCTACTTATTCTATGGGCGCGAGTTAATCAACGGAATAAATCCTTATTCGATAGCGGCAGATTCTCCTGCAATTTCATATTTGCAAAACGACGCTTATGCACAGATGGCTTTTCAGAAATATCCGGCAATTTATCCGCCTTTTTCGATTTATTTTTTCGGCTTGGCAAACTCAATCGGTTCGATATTTTCGACCGATTGGAAATCGGCGTTTTTCGGTTGGAAATTCATTCTGTTCGCACATGAATTTGCCGCACTTGCCATTCTGCTTTTTTCGCGTCTGAAAAAATACGTTTCCGTTAAATATATTCTCGCATATCTCATTATGCCCTTGCCGATTGTGGAAATTATCGGACAAGGCCATTGCGACGGTTTGGCTGTTCCGTACATCGCATTGTTTATTTTATTGCTCAGTTCGTTTTTTCACGATGATTCTGCACCGGAATTAAAAACGAACATAACGGCTTTTTTATTAGGCGGAGCCGCCGGAATACTTGCTGCCGTAAAACTTATCCCCGCAGTACTTTTCGGAAGTATTTTCGCAACAAGAAAACCTTCTTTTTCGATGCGCAATATATTATCGGCAACAATAGGCGCAATTATTTTTTCATTAATATTTTCATTGCCTTTACTTCACGACAAAATAACAGCCGGTAATTTTCTTTCGGTATTGAATTTTTACAACAACACATATTTTAACAGCCCGCCGTTAATGTTTTTGCGCTATGTTGCGGAATTATTTAACGTGCCGGATTGGTGGCTGCTCGCCCCCAAAATACTTTCTTTAATTCGCGGAACAGTATTGATTATATTGATATTTTTTTTACGCCCGTCGAATTTCCGCGATACAATAGCGGCCGGTAGCTTGATATTGACAGCCGCTACCGTTATTTCACCCAAAGTACACGCATGGTATTTTGTGCCCGTTCTGTTCCTTACCGTATTGACTCGGCAACGTTGGATTGTAGTTTTTGCATATTCTTCGGCCGCAAGCTACTTAATGTACGGATTTAGTGCGCAAAAGGAATTATTCGTACTCGAATACTGCGTATGGACGGTGGCTATGTTATACGCTGCGTATGATATACGTAAAAATGGTATTTTATCGCGTTTAGATGTGCAATATTCCAACGCTTAAAGTCCGTTTTACCGCCTTTAACCGATAAAAACCCGTATTTTTGCAGACTAATCTGTATTCAATATCAGCAAAATTTATGTCAGACAACAAAATTATATTCTCGATGATAGGCGTCGGGAAAGTACACAAACCAAATAAGCAAGTACTGCGCGACATTTATCTTTCGTTTTTTTACGGTGCGAAGATAGGCGTTCTCGGTTTGAACGGTGCGGGAAAATCAACTTTATTGCGCATAATAGCCGGCTGGGACAGCGATTACATAGGACAAATCACCGCACAAAAAGGCATAACATTCGGCTATTTGCCGCAGGAGCCTGAACTTGACGCAACCAAAACCGTGCGCGAAATTGTAGAAGAAGGCGTTCAGGACATTGTTAATTTGCTGAAAGAATACGAGAATATCGGATTGCAATTTGCCGAACCCGATGCGGATTTTGATGCCTTAATTGCAAGGCAAGAAAAATTACAGGAGCAAATCGAGCATAAAAACGCTTGGGACTTGGACAGCCGTCTCGAAATGGCAATGGATGCATTGCGCTGTCCCTCGCCCGAAGCACAGATTTCGGTATTATCGGGGGGCGAGAAACGCCGCGTCGCGCTTTGCCGTTTATTACTTCAGCAACCTGATGTTTTGCTTTTGGACGAACCGACGAATCATTTAGATGCCGAAACAGTCGGCTGGCTCGAAGTTCACCTGTCGAAATATCCCGGTACTGTAATTGCGGTTACGCACGACCGTTATTTCTTGGATAATGTGGCCGGTTGGATTTTGGAGCTTGACCGAGGCTACGGCATACCGTTTGAAGGAAATTACACAAGCTGGCTCGAACAAAAGCAGCAAAGACTTGCCTTAGAAGAAAAGCAGGCCACCGCAAAGCAAAAAGTATTGCAGAAAGAATTGGAGTGGATTCGCCTGAACCCGAAAGGCCGCCACGCCAAAAGCAAAGCGCGCATTTCCGCTTACGAGCGCATGGTTGAAGAGCAGGACCAAGGACGCAACGAAGATATAGAGATTTTCATACCGCATGGGCCGCGTCTCGGCACTACCGTAATAAAAGCCGAAAACATCTCGAAATCGTTCGGCGACAAACTTTTGTACGAAAACGTCAATTTTGATTTGCCGCCCGGCGGAATAATCGGCGTTATCGGTGCGAACGGTACGGGAAAAACTACTTTATTCCGTATGATTACCGGATTTGAACAGCCGGATTCGGGCAAATTCATAGTCGGCGACACAGTAAAATTAGGATATATTGACCAGAATCGTCCGCTTGACCCGGAAAAAACGATTTTCGAGGAAATCACAGGCGGCGACGAATTGCTAACGATTGGTACGCGCGACGTTAATTCGCGTTCTTATGTGGCCAAATTCAATTTTACCGGAAGCGACCAACAGAAAAAAGTCGGCGTTTTATCCGGCGGCGAGCGCAACCGTGTTCATCTTGCAAAAATGCTGAAAGAAGGCGCGAACACATTGCTTCTCGACGAGCCGACAAATGATTTGGACGTGAACACGTTGCGAGCTCTTGAGGAAGCATTAAGCAACTTTGCGGGTTGTGCAGTCGTTATTTCTCACGACCGTTGGTTTTTGGATAGAATTGCCACTCATATCTTGGCTTTTGAAGGCGACAGCAATGTAGTTTGGTTCGACGGAAATTACAGCGAATACGAAACTGACCGTCGCGCACGGCTCGGTATAGCCGCCGACCAGCCGCATCGCATTCACTATAAGAAGCTGACGCGAGAATAAATTTTGTATTAGGAACGTATTTTATTCAACTTAATGACTATATTATCTCGGCGCATTACGATAATTTTACTGTCCGTTTTATTGCTTTTGGGCGCGGGCGGTGCGATTGCATGGTTGCAATCGGCCGGCGGCAAACCACATGATTATACAACGGGAGAACAATATTCCGCGCCTAAACCGCAGAAAGCAATCGTTCAACCTATTGCACAGAAAATAGCTGCGGAGCAAGCAAACTCACCCGAGCTGACAATAGGACACGATACGGCGATAGCCGAAGCGAGTTGTAAACTTACACCTGAACCGCCGTCAATCAAGGGAGGAGTGCGCCGAATAAACATAGCCGTTATCGGAGTTGACTCGCGCATAGGCGATAATTACGTTAAACATGCCGATGCAAATCATATACTCTCGATAATCCCCGACAGCGGGCGAATAGAGATAACTTCAATACCGCGAGATACTTACGCCGATGCAGGCTACAATGATACAACCGGACTGAACAAATTGACGCTTGTTTATGCAAATCGCGGATTGCGAACGTATCTTAAAGAAGCAACACGAATAGCAGAACTTGACAAAATAGATTATTGGGTGGAAGTCGGTTTTTCGCAAGCAATGGGTGTTATCGAACTTTTTGGGCATAAAAACAGTAAATCTGCATTGCAAGTATTGCGTTCGAGGCAGGGATTAGGCGGTGACGACTATCAACGTTGCTATAATCAGGGACAATTCATACGGCAAAATATTTTGCGCCATTTTAATAAATTCGACGGTTTTACAGGAGATTTACTGTTGCGCGGAGGGCTGTTATTGGTAAATACCAACCTGAATAAGGATAAAGCCGACGAAATTTTCGAAGAATTAAAAGAACACGGTTTTCCGAAAGACTCAAGTGCCGTTACGGTGCGCGTTCGGCCGCGGGCATTACCCAAATACAAGGTTTATGATTTCACAAAAGACGAAGTATATAATCAGTTGCAAAATAAAATCGAACGCTATAACGAACATCGCCGGAAACACGACACTTCTTTTTTCAAATCAAAGTTGACCGATGTATCCCGACGGCTTTCCGGCGTTATCAAGCAAGCGCGCGCCGACTCGGCAAAGCGTCCGCAACTCGTTATAAATAAGTTGCGCCCGTACTTTGAACAACGTGCATGGTTACAAATTCCCGACCATTTGCAACGCGAAGCCATACGCGGTGATTTTGAAACATTGCTCGTAAGTGCGTATGAGCGATTGAAGAAACCGGAAGAAGCAAAACGGACACGCAACATACTTGATTACGAACGCAAGCTATTTGCCCCTTCCGCCGAGCAAGCGCAAAAAAAATAGATTATTTTTTCGGGCAACAAATACAGTTTTCCGTCCGTTGACGCAAGTTTGAAAAGGTTAAAAAAATCAAAAAATAATTCTTAAATAAATCAACCGTATGACTACATATAAATCATCGGGCGTGGATATTGCCGCGGGCGACGAAGCGGTTAATAGAATCAAGCCTCTTGTACGCTCTACATTTACGCCGGGTGTAATTTCCGACATAGGACTTTTCGGCGGGCTTTTCGACGGGCGTTTTCCGGAATACGAGCACCCCGTTCTTGTGGCAAGTGCCGACGGCGTAGGAACAAAGCTGAAAGTGGCGTTTATGACCGGCAAACATAATACTGTCGGGCATGATTTGGTGAATCACTGCACAAACGATATTCTTGCCTGCGGTGCCGAACCTCTGTTTTTTCTGGATTATTTCGCATCGGGCAAACTTGAGCCTGCAATAGTTGAACAGGTTGTAGCGGGACTTTCAGCGGGCTGTCGCGAGAACGGTTGTGCTTTGCTTGGCGGCGAAACGGCAGAAATGCCCTCGATGTACGCCGAGGGTGAATATGACATTGCCGGAACAATAGTCGGTGTGGTTGATAAATCTAAAATTCTTAGGCCGGAGAATGTAGAGGTCGGCGATATTCTTATCGGTTTGCCGTCGTCGGGCTTGCACACCAACGGCTATTCTCTTGCCCGCGCCGCTTTGTTTCCGCGTTATTCGCCCGATTTTTACTTGGAAAACAGCGGCAAGACACTTGGCGAAGCTTTGCTTGCCGTGCATCGCTCCTATTTATCGCTGTTTCGTCCCTTGTTGCGCGATAATTTAGTGGCAGCTTTATCGCATATTACGGGCGGCGGCATTGTCGGCAATACCAAGCGTGTGTTGCAAGCAGGAAAATCATTGGAAATTTTTTGGAACGCCTGGGAAATTCCGCAGATTTTTCAATTTATTCAACAAGCAGGCGAAATACCCGAACAAGATATGCGTGAAGCATTTAATCTGGGTATAGGCATTATTATAGTTGCAAAAGAGAAGAACGTACAAGAAATTACGATGCGATTGGCCGACGAAAATCCGGTAATTGTCGGGCGAATAGTAGAAGCATAGAATCTTTCTTTTGTTATTTTTTATGGCAGGATCCGCCGTCGGCCAAAATAAGCAGGTCGCCGTTTGACAGACCGCGTTCTGCTATTATTTCGTCGGTTTTATACTCAATATCGCGCGTAAGATTATACAATCCGAGACGCTCGTATTCCACGGCATACAGCCCTACGGCAGGCGCAAGAACGGCTGTAAGTTGCTCTACTGTTTGATGCGGATTGACGCTTAGTCGGAATATTTGCCCCGAGAACCCGCGGCACAGAAAAATATCGGTCGTTTCGTGCATAATAAAGCGGAAATATGACGATGCTTTTCTTGCAAACATAATAAATTTCAGTGTATCGTATAAAGTACGGCGGCACGTTCCGAATTCAATAAAACGTAGTTGCTTTTCGAATAAAGCCGACGAGAATAAGTTGTCGTGGAATTGCTTCGCCGGGCACTAATTTTGAGATTTAGGTAAAATGTCGTTTAACAAAACGGTGAAGTTGCGTATTTTGCGTAAGATTAACCAAGTCATTTCGCAATCCGACCTATTTTTTCCATGATTATCGGCTCCGTAAAAGAAACACGCGAAAGCGAAAATCGCGTTGCCCTCTCTCCTGCCGTTTGCAAACAATTCATTAAATCCGGCTTTCAATGCGTAATTGAATCCGGTGCCGGCGCAGCGGCTTTTTTCTCCGATGCGGCTTATCTTGAAGCGGGTGCAAGCATTGCCGGCTCCGTCTCGGAAGTATATGCCAAATCTGACGTTATATGCAAAGTAAATCCTCCGTCGCTTGACGAAGTTCCGCTTTTTCGCAGCGGTTCGGCACTTATTTCATTCGCATATCATTTGACCAACCGGCCACTTGTCGAATCTGTAAATGCCCGTAAAATCGCGCTTTTCAGCATGGATGCCATGCCGCGTATTTCACGCGCTCAAACGATGGACGCTCTCAGCTCGCAAGCAAACCTTGCCGGTTACAAAGCGGTTATCATAGGCGCGAACGAGTCCGGTAAAATTTTTCCGATGCTTATGACGGCAGCCGGAACTATTACTCCGGCCAAAGTGCTGATTTTCGGCGCGGGCGTGGCCGGCTTGCAGGCAATCGGCACGGCAAAACGTTTGGGTGCCGTTGTGGAAGTAACCGATATTCGCCCCGAAACCAAAGAAGAAGTGGAATCGCTCGGCGGCAAATTTATTTCGTTTGATACGGGCGGCAGCGTGAAAATCGAAGGCGGTTACGTTAAAGAAGCGGGCGACGACGTGCTTGCAAGACAACGCGAAATCCTGAAAAAACATCTCGCCGCAGCCGATGTTGTTATTACTACGGCTCTCGTTCCCGGCAAAAAAGCACCGCAACTAATCAACGAAGAAATGGTTGCCATCATGAAGCCCGGCAGCGTAATCGTGGATATGGCCGTCGAACAAGGAGGAAATTGCTGTTTCAGCGAGGCCGGCAGGACGATTGTACGCAATGGCGTAAAAATAGTCGGGCAGACTAATTTGCCGTCGCAACTTGCTTCAAACGCAAGCGAAAGCTATGCAAAAAACATATACGCTTTCCTAACTCATTTGGCAACAAAGGACGGCTTCAAATGGGATATGAACGATGAAATAACCGCCGGAACATTGATTTGCCGCGACGGAAATTTACTCAAATAATAATTCGACAGCATGGAATCTCTTTTTCAATTTATATCCGAAAATCAACTGATGATATACCTTGTCATCTTAATGATTTTTCTCGGCGTAGAACTTATCGAAAAAGTCCCTTCGGTTCTGCACACACCGCTGATGAGCGGTGCGAACGCCATTCACGGCGTTATTATTATAGGCTCGATTATCATAATGGGGCAGGCCGACAATACTTTTGCCACGATTTTCGGCTTTTTAGCCGTAGTGCTTGGCACGCTCAACGTAGTGGGCGGATTTGTTGTTACCGACAGAATGTTAGATATGTTCAAAAAGAAAAAATAATTTCCCGTGAAAACTTTTATACTCGACCTTATCTACATTGTATCGGCGTTTGCCTTTATCGTCGGAATAAAAATGCTTGGCAAACCCGTTTCGGCAAAGCGAGGCAATTTACTTGCCGCCGCCGGAATGACAGCCGCCATTTTCGGTACGATTTTCCTGAACGAATCGGTAATGCCGACAAATTATGTCTGGATTTTCGGTGCGCTGATACTCGGCTCGGCTGTGGGCTATGTAATGGCAAAAAAAGTGCAAATGACGCAAATGCCGCAAATGGTTTCTTTCTTCAACGGTATGGGCGGAGCTTGCGCGGCATTGATTTCCATAGTAGAATTCGACCATTATATTCATCATCCGGGAACAGGTTCAGTTGCTCATCTTGTTATTCTTCTGCTCGGAATGATAATAGGCGCGGTCAGTTTTTCGGGCTCGATGATAGCCTACGGTAAATTAGAGGAAAAAATCAAGGATTTCCGCCTGCCCGCACAGCAGGTTGTAAATATACTCGTTTTATTGGTCATTTTCGGGCTGATTTACGCATTCTCGGCCGGAATAGTTGTAAATCCTCTTACTATCTATATTATTCTCGGACTTGCGGCTGCCTACGGATTGCTTTTCGTGTTTCCTATAGGCGGCGCGGATATGCCCGTAGTAATTTCACTGCTGAATTCTTTTACGGGCGTGGCTACCGCTTTCGGAGGTTTTCTTTACGATAACAAGGTAATGCTTTTCGGCGGAATACTCGTGGGCAGCGCTGGAACTCTTTTAACCGTGGTTATGTGCCGCGCAATGAATCGCTCGCTTGCCAATGTGCTTATAGGAAATTTCGGCGGTAAGGCCGCCGCGTCAAGCGGACGTGCCGTTACCGGAACAATCAAAGAAATAAGTGCAGCCGACACCGCCGCGCTGATGAAATATTCGAAAAACGTTGTAATAGTTCCGGGATACGGACTTGCCGTAGCACAAGCGCAACACGTTTGCCACGAGCTCGAATTGTCGCTCGAAGCCGAAGGTGCGCAAGTGAAATACGCTATTCACCCCGTGGCAGGAAGGATGCCCGGGCACATGAACGTATTATTGGCCGAAAGCAATGTGGATTACGATAAACTGCTTGAAATGGACGATATAAATCCTGAGTTTAAAACTACCGATGTAGTTCTGGTTGTTGGCGCGAACGACGTGGTGAATCCGGCCGCAAAGAACGACCCGGCCTCACCTATCTACGGAATGCCAATTCTTGACGTGGAAGATGCCGCCAACGTTATTGTTATGAAGCGCAGTATGCGTGCCGGCTATGCCGGAATCGAAAACGAGTTGTTCTTTAATCCAAAGACAAGAATGCTTTTCGGCGATGCAAAAAAAATGATGCAAGAGCTTGTGAACGAACTAAAAAACGCTTAATGCAACGTACTGTTTTTTTTCGATTATCCGTATTCTTTTTATTTTTTTCGGCTTTATTTTTACCGACCGAAGCCGGCAGGTCTTTTTGTTCGGGAATTTTACTGCAAACTTCGTCCCGAACATTGATTATTCCGTTTGCTGAAAATAAAACCAAAGTATTCAACCGACTTCAAAAGGCAGGCTTGCGCGTAACGCTCGACCAAACATACAAGGGTACATTTGCAGTAAACGAACCGGCGGCAACCGCTAAATTACCCGCAGCATATCTGGAATTTTCTGCAACCGGTAAAATTTCTGGCATGGAAAATATAATTCCAACCGAAACTATGGGCGATGCAAAAAATCTTATCTATAAGCTAGCCGAACAATATCGCAAAGAAATCGGAAAAAACGGCACCGTCCAACACAGCTCGTCAGGTACGCAATACAAGATATTCGCCTCCTGCAGGAAAATCGAAATTCAAATAACGTTAGCCGTGTCCTACGATTCCCAAAAACAACAATATTACGTTTCGGTAAGAACAATACTATAACGCATTTTTATTTTCCAATCAAAAACATCCGTTCAAAAAATACCGCTAAAAATCAGATGGGCTTCACAAACATTGAACAGTTATTTCCCGATATTTTTACGCGAATCTGCAAGCCCTTGTAAAACAGCATCTTCCGGAATAAAAACATCGAATCCGGAATGTATTTTGGAATTATAGTTTTTACGTCGTTCCAATAATTCAAGAAATTCCCTCTCCGCTTCTTTATTTCTACCTAAATGATGCAACGAATATGCCCGTAGATGACGTGCATACAACTGTTCCGGCGCAAATTGCAGAGATTGCTCTGCCCATTGCAATGCCTCGGCAAATCTACGCGAATTACCGGCGATTTGTGCCAAAGCCGCAGTTGCAACGGCCGATATAGTCGGCGTTAAAGAACCGAGTTCTATGGCGAACCGCAATGCATCTTCGGCTTGTTTCGTTAATCCCATTCGCGAAAGCGTTTGCCCGAGTTGAAACCAAGCATAAGCATTTTCAGGCTCTTCGCGTACATGCCGCAATAATAATTCGTAATTTCTTTTTGTTTTTTGCTCTAAAATTTCTCGCGACTGATTATAGCCCAAATGTAAAATAACCACATCGGAAAGTGCGATTTGCTTGCCCGAACCCAATAATGCGGGCGTTATTTGTTCGTGAACGCGCCCATGAAAAGCAATGCCCGGCAAACGCCTGAAAATTCGCGGGTAGCCGCCGCGATGCTCTTCCGAAGAATCGTCGGCTTGGCGATGAGGGCTGATTATGGTGCATATTAAAGCACCTATTTCGTCGGGAAGAGTAACCAAAAGATTGCGTAAATGCAGTTTCGCATCTTCATGCAGTCTTTCATCTGCATCTAAATATAAAATCCACCGGCCGTGTGCGTGACGCAACGATTCGTTTCTCGCGGCCGCGAAATCATTTATCCAAGCAAAATCAACGACTTTTGCACCTGCGGAACGCGCAATTTCTTTTGTACCGTCGCTCGACCCCGTGTCGACCACAATTATTTCGTCTGCTATTCCGGCCACGCTCTCCAAGCATTCGCGCAGGAACTTTCCCTCGTTTTTTACTATCATACACAATGAAAGCAAAGGCGCGGCCGGATTTACTTCAGATTTTAGCTCTATATTTTTCTTCTCTGTTTTATCGGTATTTTTTCGAGAGTTTTTCGCTGCCGTTTCGGTTGCATTGCCGATACCCGACAGCCGAGAAAAATCAATACTCATATTAGGATTTTGCAATATACGTTTCTTGTTTTCGGGTAATATTTCGTTATTTTTCGGCGAATGTATGTTCGATAAACAATGATTTTTTTCGACCGTTATTTTTTCATTTTTATTTTTTGCGTTGTCAGCCATTGCGTTTTCCGTAAATAAATGTTTTTTTTCGGCTTTTTCCGTTTGTAAAAGAATTTGCGGAATATCGGTGCGTTCGGGTGCGGTTTTTATTGTTTCGCGAAGAATTTGCTTTGCGGCAGAATAATCGCCTAATCGTGCGCGTACATTTGCAAGCCCGACGCGGCAGCCGATATCGTTCGGCTGAATTTCCAATCCTTTTTCGAACTCGATTTCCGCTTTTTTCCATTGCCCCAGGCCTACAAGGCTTCGGCCGACTCTGAAATAATATTGTTCCGGCGGCAGGCTGTATTCACCGGCGATTTGCGCTACAGGCTCTCGTGCTCTTTCGGCTTCTTTCATTGCTTCATAGGCAGAAAGAGCCGCGTCGAACCTCTTCATCACGGTGTATGACTCACCGAGCACATAATTTGCAAACGATTGTTTCGGAACGAGTTCCAGAGACTTCAAGGCACGCTCCGCAGCAAGTGCCGCATCTCCTCGCTGAAATGCAATAACCCCGCCGTAATTCAACGCTTGAGGCAGTGTGATTGATTGTAGTCCGGCATTTTTGATGGCCGCGGCAATATCACACTCGGCATTATCAGCGTCGCCAAGCGCAAGATAAGTTTTGGCGCGTTGGAACAGCATATAAGCGTCTTTCGGCCTGTTCTCTATCGTTTTATCGAGCAACTTCAGGTTGCGCAGTTGTTTTTTGCGCATTTCGGCGGCTGGCAAATCATAGCCGAGATGCAACAATTTTGCACCGGAAGCCTGTATTTTCCAACCGCTTCCGAGAATTGATTCGAGAGTTTGCTCATGTATAATACCTTCGAAACGTATTCGCGGGTCGCGCCGGAATAATCGCAGCAGTTGAATCGTAAAAACATCGGCACCGCCGTCGGTTCTGCGTGAAGGTGAAACAACTTCAAGCAGGAAACCTCCTATTTGCTCGGATGCGGTGCGAACAGCCGACAAAAGAAAGTCAGGATTTTCTAATCTCTCGTCCGCATCAATGCTTAATATCCACGGAAAATTTGCGGCTTCGAGTGCTGCATTTCTCGAAGCCGAAAAATCGTTGCACCAAGTAAAATCTATTACTTGTGCGCCAGAATCCAGAGCAATTTGCCGAGTTTTATCCGTAGAACCGCCGTCAACCACAATTATTTCGGCGGCAATACCGGCCACCGATGCCAAACAATCGGGCAACATTTGTTCTTCGTTGCGAGCAATAATGCACACCGAAATCGAATCACGCGGTAAAATTTCCGTTTTCGTCATAAAATTCGGCTGAAATTATGCCCAAACGCATAAACCTATATCGGCAGGCGAAACCAACAGCTCATTAAAAGGCAAAATGCGAACTGTGCAACCCTGCCGCCCGCCGCGAGTGCATACATAGCTGCCGCGATAGACTGCAGAACCGTTTTCGTCATAAGCGAACTTCATCTCGACCGCTACGCCGGAGATAATATTTTCAGACGCATCGAGCGCACCGTGGAACGCCTGCACAAGTAAATCACCCGGCGCAAGTGCGCCGGTGCGAACACGAGCCGATACATTTATGGTTTTGCCCACACGTGCGTGCTCAATTCCGTCGATACCTACGCTTTCTACGCTTACACCGCGCCAGCCGGATTTAATTCTCTCGCGCCAATCGCGCAACTCGGCTGCATCGGCGGCAGAATCGTCCGCAAGAGCCTCATAGCGTCGCATTGCCGGAATATAAAACCTCCGTGCATAATCTTTGACCATTCGCATCGAAGAAAATTGACCGGAAACGGAAGCAATGGAAGCTTTCATTCGGTCTATCCATTGATGCGGCAACCCGTCGTCTTTCCGGCGATAAAACATCGGTATAATGGTCTGTTCAAGCAATTCGTAAAGCGCGGATCCCTCCACTATATCCTGGTCCGTGGCAGAGCGGAAATCTTCGCCGTAACCTATTGCAAAGCCATTCTCTCCGTTATAGGCTTCGTCCCACCAGCCGTCGAGTATGCTGACGTGCAAGCAACCGTTAAGCCCGGCTTTCATTCCGCTTGTACCACTGGCTTCCTGCGGACGGCGCGGCGTGTTCAGCCAAATATCGCAACCTCTTACCAAAGCACGAGAAACTGCCATACTGTAATCTTCAAGGAAAATTACGCGGCGGTCTAATCCGTATTCGCGCACATTGTGAATAATGGACTGAATAATTTCTTTGCCCGCATTGTCATGCGGATGCGCTTTGCCGGCAAGTATTATTTGTGCCGGACGTTCCGGATTAAGCAATAATTCTTTCAGGCGTTGCATATCGCCGAACAGTAATCCTGCCCGTTTATACGTGGCAAATCTGCGTGCAAAACCGATGGTAAATGCATTGGGGTCAAGATATTCGTTAATTGCCGCTATATCCTGCGCAGTCAAGCGGTCTTGTTGATGACGTTGCATGTATGCACGTGCAAATAGAATCATACGTTCGCGCCATTTGCAGTGAATACTCCATAATTCATCGTTCGGTATCAGCAACGCTTTGCTCCAAAGTTCATTGTCGTCTGTTTCGGTGCGCCAGCGCGGAGTCAGATATTTATCATATAGTTCAGCCAAGCCGCCGGCCACCCACGTTTGTGCGTGAACGCCATTGGTAATTGCTTCTATAGGCACTTCGTCGGCCGGAAAATCCTTCCATAAATCGCGCCACATCGAGCGTGCCACTTTACCGTGAAGTTGGCTTACTCCGTTGCGCATAGACGACATTTTGAGCGCAAGCACCGTCATAGAAAAAGAGTTTGACGGTATATTTATATTGCCCAGCGAGATAAATTCGTCGCGAGAGAGCCCTAACGCCCTCCAATAATCTGCGAAATATTTCTCTATCAATTCAACCGAAAAAACCTCGTTTCCGGCCGGAACGGGAGTATGTGTAGTAAATATCATTCCGGCATGGGTCAGTTCGTAGGCGGTTGCAAAATCCAACGAATAATCTTTCATAATCATTCGTGTGCGCTCCAAAGAAGCAAATGCGGCATGACCTTCGTTGATGTGAATCAATGTAGGGTTTATACTCATAGCCCGCAAAGCGCGTATGCCGCCGATTCCGAGCAATATTTCCTGCTGAATACGGGTTTCTACCGTGCCGCCGTAAAGCTGGTCGGCAATATCGCAATATTCGGGAATAGCCTCGTTTTGCGGTATATTCGTATCAAGCAAAAGCAACCGCGCATGCCCTATAAGCATTTCCCAAATTGCGGCGTACAATGTGCCGCCGGGCAATTCCACGCTTACAAGTAAGCGTTTTTCTTCGTCATCGAGTACCGGTGAAATCGGTAAAGAATAAAAATCATTGGCAGGATAGCTCTCTTTTTGCCAGCCGCTTTGCGTTAAATATTGCTGAAAATACCCCATTTGATACAGCAAACCTACCGCAGTTATTGGTATGCCGGCATCGCTTGCAGATTTCAAATGATCGCCTGCCAATATACCAAGCCCGCCGGAATAATTCGGAAAACTTTCGTTAATCCCGTATTCCAAACTGAAATAGGCTATTGTTTTACCCGTAGTGTGATGATTCTGACGCGAAAACCAGGTATCAGCCTTAAGATATGCACGGAAGTTCTCCATCACCGCTTGCAATCTGTCTAAAAAGTCGCGTCGCCCTGCAAGTGCCTCTAATCGCACCGGCTCTATATTATTAAGCAATTGAACCGGATTATGGCGAACCCTCTCCCAAAGTTCACTATCCATTTCGACAAAGAGAGCAACGGCTTCCGGATTCCAACACCACCAATAATTATAGGCCAACTCTTTAAGCGGCGCGAGAACATCAGGCAACGAAGCGGTAACGATATATGTAGCAACAGGTTTCATAATTTCAACGGTTTGTTTTTATTGTTTATTTTATTATTTTTTCAGTCAGTCGTTTCGAATTATCCGCTATAATTTTTCAGGAGATTTACGGAGTTTATTACGCTAAGCCTGCAAGTTTGGTCATATCTGCAAGACGTTGAGCAATTTCGCCTTTTTCGTAAGGTTTCATTGCCGCGTATCCTTCTTGAAACATTGCAACGGCTTCGTCCGTTTTGCCTATACGCCTTAGTATATCGGCGGCAAATGCCTTCCCCATAATATAACCCGGATTCATAATAGGAATTTCTCTTGCCATTTCTTCGGCAAGGTCAAATTTCCCTTGTTTTTCATAAATTCCCGCCAATACAACTCTTGCTCTTGCAAATGAAGGCTTTGAGCCTATTGCACGATTAAGCCACATAATTGCACGGTCTTCTTCATTAAGATTTCGCAAGGCTATGGCAAGTGCAAGCATAGTGGTTTCTTCGTCGGGAATAATTTCAAGAAGTCGACGTGCCATCGTCGCAGTTTGCTCCCAATCTTGCAACACCTGATAATACTGAACAGTTAACGAAATGACCGAATAACGCTCGGGATATTCGCGGAGCAAATCCATAATGCGAGGTTTTACTTCCGTATCGAGGTCGATATCAAAGCCTTGTGCATACATCCAAATAAGCGAACTGCAATAGGTTTTCAATCCGTCGGGAGTTTTGCCGGGCTCAACTTGCGCTGTGGCGCCGCGAAATACATCGAGGGCATCCTCTACTCGCCCGCGCCAATGCAATGCGCCGCCAAGCGCGAACCGCACAGAAATATCATCGTTAATTCTGACATCGTTCAGCAATGTTTCTGCAAGCGATTCATCTTCGAGCATTGCTGCATACCAAGCCTTGACTATATCGGAATCGGTTGCTTCTATTCCGTCCATCAAAGCATTTTCGCCATCTTCGGCACGATTGCCCGCATCACGAAAATATGTGAAAGCCAACGTATAATAGGCATAAGGCGATACATTTGCATCGAGAGCAAGTGCGCGATCTAAAAATAATCGGGATTGCGAAAGTCGAGAGCGCGATTCAAGCTCTTCGGCTATTTCAACCAAACGCGCCGGCTCGTTCCAATGTTGATATCCGGCATTTATCAAATCGTTTATTGTTGCCATTATATTTTTTAAGAAAACCTCAAATCGTAAAGCATAAAAAACAAAAATAACCATCAAAGCCGAAACAAAAGGGAAAATAATCTCCTGTTTCATATATCGAACTTCGAACAGAAGCGAAAAAATCTGCTCGAAAACAGCAAAATTTCATAAATAGTCGTAGAAATACGACTGTTTTTTTTCATACAATAAATATATTTTGTAATTATGGAAAATATATGTAACTTGGCTTTATACAAACAGAACAATTGCTAATCTATTGCAAAATATCGTTATGCAACCTGCAACCTGCAATAGAAATTCTCAATTTTTATCGCATTGTCAATCGTTCGCCTCCTAAGAGAAAAAACGCCTCGCTCTCACCGAAGAATCTCAATATACAACCGTTTTTTCTTTTTTTAGGAGATTATCATGAAATCGCTTCAATCATTCTTTTCTACTTTGGCAATTCTCGCAAGCATTATCATCAGCGTTGCGACAAACTTGAAAGCGCAATCCAATTGTCCATGTTCCGATGGCGGAACCGAACAAACGGCAACCTTGAATATTATGAATGGTAATGTTCCGTGTACTATTGTTATCAAATATTGTTTTGATTCCACGAATGTTACATACAATGATAGTGTATGCGGAGTATTTGTAGCACAACTTGACAAAAGAATAAAAATAAATGAAATTTGTTACGGTAACTGCTCGCCGTCTATCAATTTCCACGACTTGATCGAAGAGCTACAAAGTGCCTTAATTATCAATAATCAACTCGGCCTCTGGTATCCGGGCTGTTCTCCGGCACCCCCTTGTGTGAACTCGGTTTTTTATAGTTACGTCGAATTACTATTTGCAAGATGCTATAAAAAAGTAGGTAATTGTTACAAATGTTGTACATCAGAAACTGATTGTTCAATAGTGTATAAGATCTGCCTTTGCCCTCCAGACGGCCATCTAACTTTGATATGTACAGATTTGACACAAACTAAAGGTTGCGAGTCGGGTGACGAAGAATGTCGCTATAAGTCCTGTGTAAGATAGTAGTAACCATTCGGTCAATTGACAGTCTGGTTTTATTGATTTAATTTTTATAAAACAATAAAATATTACTCTAAATGAAACACCGTGCACTTCTTCTATGTATATGCTTAATAATTGTATTTTTACAATGGAACTGCTCGCAAGGCCCTGCCGGTGCCGATGCCCCGGCTGGAACGGGAATATTGGCCGGGCGAGCGGTACTTGCACGGTTGAGCAAAGACATAGAAGCCGAATACGACAATTCGGGCATTACCGTTGCGGTTGCAGGAACGCTCCTTACAACACAAACAGACAGAAACGGAATGTGGAACCTTGATGATGTGCCGGCTGGACGACGAACTCTGATATTTCAGAAAGCAGGCTACGGCAAAATGGTAGTTTCTAATGTACCCGTTGAAGCGGGGAAAAAAGTATTTGTGTACGATATGCCGGGTGCGCAGTATGATGCCGTATGGCTCGGGAAACTCATCCCCTTAGAAATCACGGATATTCGTATGAATTTAGACGAACAATTTAAGTCATTGAATGTGCCCGAATTTAAGGTGGACATTGCCTCGTATCCGCCCGACAGCATTCCTATGACCTATTCGCTTTATTTCAAAAAAAATGCACCGCCTACTCCTGAAGATTACGATTGGATGCAACACTCCCACGGTATTAACCAAGAAGAATTATGGCAGGCAGGCATCAAGCCGGGCGATTCGTTTTATGTTACGGCAATTGGACATTTGGCGGGCAAGCAGTTTCTATACCCGCATCCCGTAACTGGCAGAATAGTCGTTTCAACAGCCGTTGGGCTGAAGGGATTCACCGCTTCATTTGTCTTACCGCCTTATAGAAAATAATATGATGAACAAACATATCCTTTTTGCATTATGGATAGCGGCGATAATTATAGCAGGATGCACTCCGCCCGTCGGCGAGCCGGGTAAGCCCATATTGACAACGCTACGCGGTTATTGTGCGGCCTATGATACAACATTCACTTATTATCGTCTATTACTTTCTGATGGAATTGGTACTACGGTCGAACTCGAAGGAACGAACTTCCGCACGAAAACCGATGCGGCAGGGCTGTGGATGCTGAAAGATATTCCGGCGGGTTCGTATTCTATACGATTCTCCAGACCCGGTTTTAGCACAATGCGCCTGCCCGAAATGCAGTGTAACGGTGGTGAAATTACGACTGTTCCGGTTGCCATCACGCGCCTTGCAGGGTTTTATCCGTTCTCGGAATTCTATCCGGTAGGCAATACTAACAATTATTCGGTGGCAATATCAGCCAGATTTGGACCGCCTGACCGTAACGGTTATAATAAATACGCGCCAAATAATGAGCAGGGACTTTTATTGTTACTTTCAGTAGATAGTACAGCCTCACCCTATCGGCCTGAATCATATCTTGATGCATACGCTACACTTAATAATAACAGTGGGAGCAACGGCCTATATGATGGACTTAATGATAACATCTATTTCAAGCCGTTATTGAACAAAGGTGTTACACCCGGTTCGTACATCTATATATCTGGCTTTCCCTATTGGCGTTGGCGCGAAAACGAAAGTTCATCATGGGATATACAACCCACTACAGGCAAAACATTTTACCGAGACCCCGCTACAGGGAATTTTGTTTCTACCGTAACCGATACAATTCAAGTGCGAAGAATTAAAGTAAGAATGCCATGAAAGTGATTATAATTTTAATAATATTGGCAGCAATTCTTTCGGGTTGCGAGGGCGAGCCCGGCCCAAATGCAACGGCTACTGCGCCCGGCGTTTTGAAAGGTATCGTCTATCTTGTCCGTGAGGACGCGCCATTTGTGGCGGATAGAGCCGGCGTTAAAATTTCAGCGGCGGGAGTTGAAACGCTGTCGGCTGCAGACGGCTCGTGGATATTAAATAATGTTCCTCCCGGACTACACCGCATTGTTTTCTCGAAAGACAACTATTGCAGTGCCGAAATTATTGACTATGTATTCGCAGGTAACGGCACTGTGCATATTCCGCCGATAACCTTAGTGCAGGAGCCGGCTCAATTGACGGAATTTATCGTTATTTCGGACACATCGCAAGGATCTGTGCGATGCGAAGCAACAATTTCTTCGATTCCCACGGCTTTTTTTCCAAAAGTGCAAGCATTGTTGTTTCTTGATACCGCTGCAACCGTTTCGTGCGAGCCGGGCAGATATCTCTACGTTACCGATAAACTCATATTCACTGATTCGTTGCGATCTGTTCTTATAATCAGCGGCCCGACGCTCATTGCCCAAGACTTCCGGCAATATCAACGGCTATATGCAATCGCATATCCGCTTTCGCCACTGAATACTATTCCCGACGGAGGTACAGTAAAAGATCCCGAAACGCACCTGCCATTATATAGGCAAATCGGCAAGCCGTCGTCTGTCGTATCCTTTATAGTACCAGTTTTCTGATAGATACTATACAGAAAGAATACCCGTAAAATAGGGGCAAATATCAAATAAGCCGTAGTAATGCGGTTTGTTTTGTTATTATGCTTTATCACGCAAAAAATATATTTTACAATAACAATAAATATGTATAATTTGCGCTGGATTTTAATCTATTCTTTCATTTTCAGGGTACCAAAATGAATTTACTTCTTTCATTCTTTACTTTAATGCTCATTTTTATGGGTTGCATATTCGAAACAATATCAGTAAATGCTCAATGTCTTCCGGGTTGGAATTCTACGACACTAACTTTTGGTCCCGACCCGAACGGCTGTTCTTGGATAATAGAGTTCTGCTACAAATGCGGCATCAGCGGTGCAGATCCGGCTAACGTAAAAGTTATGGATATAAAACCCGCAAATCCGCGCTCTCCATGCCCTAATTGGACACCCGACGAAACTTGGTTACGCTCGCAGTTCATGCCACATTATGCGTTATTTTGTGACATACCGCCATGCTCAACCGGTTGCCGGATACTAACTTTAGAATTTCCTATATGCTATCAATGGTCGACATTCGGTTGGCAGAATCCTGATTTATCATATCATTATAAAAACTGGAAAACTCCATGCATTAATGGCGATTATTGCATTGTAACTTGGCAAGTTTGTCGAGATGAGCAAACATTGGACATTATTAAATGCCCCAATAGCCCGGATCCTAATTATCAAAGAATAGAATATACCTGCAATCGAAATTCCCCGTGGCCATCGGAACCTGGTGAACCATCAGTTCATTTTACGGGTTGGCTACAAAATAGCGAGTGTTATAAAGAAATGGATTGCCCATAATAATAAAACATCTTTCCGAATCTGTGAAGTCAAATGTTAGGCGGCGTAAATCGCAAATCTATTATCTGCACCATATTTTACTCTTTTACAGAAATAATTTTATGAAAACAGTTTACATATTAATCGTGTTCCTGCTTGCTATACCTCTGTGGGCACAAGAAGTAACGTTTAGAACCGAGCGTTTGATAACCGACTATCGGGGTATTGCTTTCAACGGCTCGGCCGTACTTTGCTACGGAGATTATGGCATAATTACCCGTTCTACCGATTTCGGTGCAACGTGGAGTCAAATATCCTTAGGGGATAAACATTCGATAAAGCGTATATTTGCCACAGGTAACGAATTTATTGGAGTTACCGATTATTCGTTGATATTTTCACAGAAAAATGGTGCTTTTTGGGACATTGTTGATGTATCTACAACACCTGATATTATAGATATAACAATTTACGGAGATTCTACATATATTCTTACAAAGTCAAATGTACTTTCCGTAAAAAATGACCAAACGATTAAACAATTTCTGACGCTCGACAGCAACTTGAACTACGGTGAAATACATATAGATGAAACAGGTACCTGGATTACTTGTAATGACACACTTTTAATTCGATACAATGCAAGCAAGTTATCTTTCGACACTGTCTATGTAGCAGCACACATACCACCCGCAAACAAAGCCTATCCGAATATAATACACGGCTTACGTAATAATGAAGGTACATTAACATTCACGGTAAGTAACGACTACACAACCTACAGCTACGATAAAATTTTACAAACATTTAATAAAGGAGAAACTTGGGAAACATTTTTCCCCGGTGCGGTGTACAATGGTTCGTGCAGTCATATTGTAAATAACGAGAGATACTATATACGGCCGAAAAGCCAATATATACCTGATGAAGCAAATGATTTGTTGGCTATTGATTATATAAAGGCTGATACATCACATTATTCTGCCGATACTTCATATATAACTGTTATTAATCCGCTTGACTCGGCGAAGCTGCAATTATCGATGTCAAGGTATTCATTTTATTTTCAAGAGATACTTGCACTAACTCCCGATACTATAATTGCAGTAGGTAAAGATAAGTGCATCGCAATGTCGTATGATTCCGGTAAAACGTGGAATTTTTTATCTTGTATAAAATATTCCAATGCATCGCCAAGTAATTTTATATGTCGTAATGCAAATACAATGTTCCTATTTAACACATTCTCGTTTTTCAGAACAACAGACGGCGGCGCAACATGGTTACCTCAGACTTATACACATACTTTCAAGGGTAACAAGTCAGCGAATCCGCGCAATTATTTCCTTACAGACAAAGAAAAAGGATATATTGTATTTGATACTAATATTGTGCCTGATGCCAATGTGTTTGCGACATCTGACAATGGGTACACATATAAATCGTATGGCTACGATTCTTTGATGCTCGGCGGCTCTCTATATAAGAACGGAATAAAAACAGGAGAACGTTACGCTATTTTTACACGTAAGCCATCATTCACACCGCTGAACCTGCTATTACTTTACAATGAAAATTTGCAGTTACTTGATTCTGTACGCTTACCTTTTGACAATGCTATTAGCATGACAACAATGCCCGATGAGTCAATCTTGACCTTAGGGCTACGAACTGCCGGGAAGCCTACTGCAGACAGCGACGGTTACGCACCCGATTATTCGTATAGTTATGCATTGTTACGCTCAACCGATTACGGTAAAACATGGGATAGCATTACTCTCCCAATTACGCAACCACTTCGTTATGCAATTGCCACCGATAAATATTACTATGACAATCCTGTTTTACCGGAATTGAAAATAGTCGGACAAAATATTATTATCCCCACAAATAATCACTTATTATATCGTTACGATTATCTTACCCGTAAATTTGACTCTGTATATATTGATGCACCAATAAAAACATCGTTTATTCTTAACAATAGGCTATGCTTTATAACAGAAGAAAATACATTGTATTCGGCAGAAAATATAAAAGATAGTGACACGAAGTGGGACTCGATAAAAGCCGAGAATATTTTTTCAAAGTGGAATAACGAAGACCAAAGTACAATTTTCAACGTACAATCAACCGCAGACACAACGGCAATAATGCTTATAAGCAAGCAAGTTTACGCGGTACCGAAACCAATAGATTATTTAACAAATATTGTAAAAATATCGGTATTGCAATCGCCTGTGGGTGTGCAGCATAACGCAGTTGAGCATCCCGCATGGCTATGGAAAAGCGAGCCATATCCTATGCCTGCACACGGATTTATTCGTTGCGATGTTTCCTGTGAGCCGAAGTATAATATTTCCGATGCAACAATCAATATTCGCAGTATTTCCGGTTCGGACGTTCCGAATGTAGACCAAACAACACGCATAATTCAGCAGAGCAGAAACGGCGGTTACATAGAATGGAATTGTGAAGATATTCCGAAGGGTTTATATATTATTACAATTCGTCTGGCAGAGCAACATTTGAATATTCCCGTATTAGTTTTTTAATATCTAAATCAAAAGTCAAGTGCAACAGAATAAAAAAGGTTGAAAATACTTGACTTGGCGTTTTAACATTCAGCACATTTCGCGGTCGTTTGTTTCATCTTCTCATTACCTCATCTATATCCTCATATTTTAGATTTTCTTCGCTAAAAAAATTAAAAAAATTAAAAATCCGTTTGATGATTTTTATTTTTTTACTATATTGAACATATAAAATTAAGTAAAGTTTCGCTTATAAGTAAGTAGGGCGGCAAGGTTAACGGAACAACGGCACACCAATAAATAAAAATGTCGCTATTAACTGTATAACTTTGTAGCTCTAAACGGAGAAATAAATGGCGGTAACAAGACAACAACTTTTCGGAAATTTAGATTTTCGGACACTAACTCAAAACCCTGACTTCAAGGAAGACAGCGTTAGAGAAGTAATCATACTTCCAATTCTTAAAGAACTTGGTTATTCCCAAGAAAACATTGTTCGTAGTAAAACACTGCAACACCCTTTTCTCAAAACAGGCAGTAAAAAACGACCTATAAACCTTATTCCCGACTATGCTCTAAAAGTTGAAAATAATTTTGCTTGGGTTTTAGATGCAAAAGCACCTAACCAAAAAATTATCAATGACGACAATGTGGAACAAGTGTATTGCTACGCCACACACCCAGAAATCAGAAGTAATTATTTTGCTCTTTGCAATGGTTTAGAATTTTCTGTTTTTAGAACGAACGATACTGAAAAACCTATTTTATTTTTTCAAATTGACGAAATTGAACATCATTGGGAAGATATAAAATTATTCCTTTCGCCAAGCAGTTTTCAAGTTGGTAAAACACTAACTTATGACACCACAAATGCAACAGCAAAACCAACAGGTTTTGACTACGCAACACGACCACTGCTTGAAGAAATTGAAGTGAAAAAACGTGCAGCTAAAAGACATTTTGGAGTTCACGGATATTTCACTAAACAAACGTGGAATGTTGTTCAAGAATACATTAAAAATTTCAGTAAACCGGGTGATTTAGTGCTTGACCCTTTTGGTGGTAGCGGTGTAACCGTTATTGAAGCAATAATGAGTGGCAGAAAAGGAATAAATATTGACATCAACCCAATGGCTGTTTTTTTAGTTAAGTCGCTTATCGCACCAATTACCCAAAATGAATTGAAAAATGCGTTTAATCGTGTAAAAGAAGAATACATAAAACACGAACCCAAAACAGAATCCGAAATAAAAAAAGCAATTAAAAAATATCCTCAACCAAAACCATTACTATTGCCAAAAGGTTCTGATGTTGAAACCGTTGACCAACTTTTTAGCGATAAACAATTAGCGGAACTGTCATTACTAAAATCAATCATTTTGAAAGAGAAAAATGAAAATATAAAAAATTCTTTGTTGTTAGCTTTTTCAGGAGTTATTACACGAGTTAATTTAACTTATCACATTAGTAAGGCAGTTGAAGCAAACACAGGTTTTGGAGGTGATGCTGCAGCTTTCCGATATTATCGTTATAGACTTGCACCTGACCCAACAGATATTGCCGTTACACAATGTTTTGAACTTCGCTATAAAAAAGTTTTAGAAGCGAAAAAAGAAATTGAATATTTCATCAACGACAAAACCATTTCAAACGCACAAATCATAAAAGGTTCGGCTACCGATTTAAGTTTTTTGCCCAAAGAAAGTGTAGATTACATTTACACCGACCCGCCTTACGGAAAGAAAATTCCGTATTTAGATTTGTCAGCAATGTGGAACGCTTGGCTTGATTTGGAAGTAACCGAAGACGATTACAAACAAGAAGCCATTGAAGGAGGCGAACAAAAAAAGAGCAAAGACGAATACAACGAACTTATTGCACAAAGTATTAAGGAAATGTATCGTGTACTAAAATACGACCGTTGGTTATCGTTTGTTTTTGCACACAAAGATCCTGAGTTTTGGCATTTAATCATTGACACAGCAGAAAGTTGCGGTTTTGAATACATCGGTGCAGTTCCACAAAAAAACGGACAGACAAGTTTCAAAAAACGACAAAATCCGTTTACGGTTTTGAGCGGACAACTGATTATTAATTTCCGAAAAGTGCGCAATCCGAAGGCTATTTTGAAGGCAAATCTCGGAATGGACATTGCCGAAATTGTGATGCAGACTATTGAAGGAATTATCGCCAAAAACGACGGTGCAACATTGGAACAAATCAATGACGAACTTATTATAAAAGGTTTGGAACTAGGATTTCTTGACTTACTCAAAAAAGAATATACTGATCTAACGCCAATTTTGCTTGACAACTTCGACTACGATGAAACGACAGAGGTGTTTACAATAAAAAAAGATAAAAAATTTAGAACACATGTTGATGTTCGTCTGCGTATAAAATACTATTTGATTAGTTATTTACGAAGAATGGAACGAGAGAACAAATCGCCACATTTTGACCAAATAATTTTAGAAATTTTGCCGTTACTAAAAAATGGAACAACACCCGAAAGCCAAACGGTTTTAAATGTGCTTGAAGATATTGCAGAACGTGTTGGACAGGACAGTTGGCGACTAAAACGAGGAGGACAAGCAACATTTTTTGACTGACAACCCCTGCTGCTAACATCTGTTTTGCATAATGTTGGGTTACGTACAAAACTCAACGGAAGTTCTTCGATTAGGCGATTTCAACATTCAACCGCAACAGAGTAAAAAAATGTTGAGAATACTTGACTTGGCGTTTTAACATTCAGCATTTTTCGCGGTCTGTTGTTTAATCTTTTTATTACCTCATAGGCGACATTCAAAGTATTGTCCCTATATTACAATATGATTTATCTTGCATAGGAATAGCTCGATATTCGTATCTTTACTCTTGGGTTAGTTAGGTGCTTACAACTCCGAGACATTATGTGCTCCGGTTTGTGATAATTAGCGATTTGGTTATTGCCCTATGGCACCTAATCCTATTTTTTTTATCTATACCGTTGCACTTGACTGTTGGATTCAAGAGATAATTTATATAGACCTATTATAAGTTATCAGTAAAAACGACAAAAGCCGAAGTGTAAATTTTCACGCTTCGGCTTTTGAAAAAATAGAATACGCTATACGCTTACACCGAGATACGGCGGCGGCCAAGTCGGCGGAAACCTTCGGGCTGTGCTTCTTGTTCGCCTTGCGGGCGCGCTGCTTCATCACCGAATATATTGCCAATCTCGCTGTTTACAAGCATTTCCTGATACTTGCGCAGTCCTGTTCCGGCCGGAACAAGTTGTCCAAGTATAATATTCTCTTTCAATCCTGCCAAGTTATCGGTTTTTGCTACAACCGAAGCATCGGCAAGAACGCGGGTTGTTTCCTGGAACGATGCTGCCGAGAGCCAGCTCTCTGTTTGCAAAGATGCCTGCGTTATGCCCAGCAAAATCGGCTCCGCTATTGCCGGTTCGGCCGGTTCGGCAATCGGCTCTGTTTTCTCTTTCTTTTTGAGCTCCGAAACAACTTCGCGGAAGCGTTTGCGGCTAAGCACTTGGCCCTCCTTGAAGCGAGAATCCCCGACGGAAACGACACGCACCTGATTTTTCATTGCATCATTATGAGCAAGGAAATGTATACGGTCAATTTGGTCGTTTTCAAGGAAAGTAGAGTCGCCCGGGTCGGTAATGCGCACTTTTTGCAGCATTTGGCGAACGATAACCTCAATATGTTTATCGTTGATTTTTACGCCCTGCATACGGTACACTTCCTGTATTTCATTTACAAGATATTCCTGCACCGCGCCTGCGCCTTTAATGCGAAGAATATCGTGCGGGTTAATCGAACCGTCGGTAAGACGGTCGCCTGCGCGAACAAAATCGCCTTCTTGCACAAGCAAATATTTGCTGGAAGCGAAAGCGTATTCCATAGCGGTTTGGCCGTCGCGGCTTGTAACTTTAACGCCGCGTTGTCCGCGCTTTGCTTTTTCAAACGATATAATGCCGTCAATATCGGTCACAATAGCCGAATTTTGCGGTGCACGCGCTTCAAACAATTCTGTAACGCGCGGCAAACCGCCCGTAATATCGCGCATACGTCCAAGGTCGCGAGGAATTTTCACAAGTTTATCGCCAACTCCGACCTTCTGATTATTTCCAACCGTGATTTGCGCTTGCACCGGGATAATATATGTTTGCAAAGTAATCCCGTCATCGTCCACAATTTCTATGGACGGTGCCTTAGTGCGGTCACGTGAATCAATTACTACTTTGGTTGTATGTCCGGTCTGCTCGTCATTTTCTTCGCGATAAGTCAAATTCGGAATAAGATCGCGATATTTGATTGTACCGGATTTCTCGGTAATAATTACGGCATTGTACGGGTCCCACTCGTAGATAATATCGCCTTTGGCAACATTCTGTTCGTCTTTGATTTTAAGTTCCGCACCGTAAACCGCGTCGTATTTAGTTAAAATACGGTTGCTGTCGCGGTCAATGATATTTATTACGCCACTTCGACTTACAACTATTACTACGGGTTCTCCGTCATCGATTTCGGCAGTAATTGTTCGTACATTGTCGAACTGCGTAACGCCGTCAGATTTGGCAAAAACAGTAGATTGCGATGCCACAAGCGAGGCCGTTCCGCCCGTATGGAATGTACGCAATGTCAGCTGTGTTCCCGGCTCGCCGATGGATTGCGAAGCAATAGTTCCCACCGCTTCTCCAACATCGACAAGTTGTCCGGTAGCCATATTGCGCCCGTAACATTTGGCGCAAACTCCGCGTCGCGCACCGCAAGTAAGCACAGAGCGTATGCGCACATTTTCAACCGATGTTTCGGCAATACGTTGTGCTATTTCTTCTGTGATTATTTCGCCCGATTTTACTATAATAACGCTATCTTTGAACGGGTCTTTCACATCTTCGGCGGCTACACGGCCAAGAATTCTCTCGGCAAGCGGCTCTTTTACATCGTCGCCTTCTTTCAGTGCCGACATTTCTGCATAGCGCACGGTATTGCAGTCAATCTGCGATATAATCATATCTTGCGCAACGTCGTGCAAGCGGCGCGTCAGATAGCCGGCATCGGCAGTTTTAAGCGCGGTATCGGCCAGACCTTTGCGTGCGCCGTGCGTAGAAATAAAATATTCGAGAATCGTCAGGCCTTCCTTGAAATTGGAAATAATCGGATTCTCGATAAGCTCGGCACTCGAACCGGCTTGCGTTTTTTGCGGTTTGGCCATCAGGCCGCGCATTCCGGCAAGCTGGCGTATCTGCTCTTTCGAGCCGCGCGCTTGCGAGTCGAGCATCATCCAGAACGGATTAAATCCTTCGTTTGCTTTCTGCAAATCGGTGTAAAGCTTATCTGCAACACGATTTGTGGCAGTCGACCACGTGTCTATTATTTTGTTGTAACGTTCGCCGGACGTTATTACGCCGTTTTGATAATAACTTTCTATATTATCAACAGTTTCCTGCGCTTTTTGTATAATGTCCTTTTTTTCTGCCGGCACAACCACATCGGCAATACTTACCGAAAGTCCGCCGCGCATAGCATAAGTAAATCCGGTTTCTTTCAGACTGTCAAGAAACTCCACAGTTTTGGCTAATCCGGCCTTGCGGAAACATTGTCCGATAAATTGACGCAAGCGCCCTTTTGTCAGCAATTCGTTTACATAGCCCATTTCCGACGGCACTATCTGATTGAACAGCAAACGCCCCGTCGTTGTTTCAATCATAGTTCCCTTATGACGCGCCTTTATGCGTGCATGAAGGTCTAGCATTCCGGAGTTATTGGCAATGACTACTTCCTCGTAAGACGAGAACATCTTGCCCTCACCCTTGGCGCCGCGCTTCATTTTTGTCATATAATATGCACCGAGCACCATGTCCTGCGAAGGCACGGCAATGGGTTCGCCGTGTTGCGTGTGCATAATATTATGCGAGGCAAGCATCAACAGCAATGCCTCGAGTTGCGCTTCGTAACTGAGCGGTACGTGCACGGCCATTTGGTCGCCGTCGAAGTCGGCATTGAATGCCGTACAAACAAGCGGATGAAGTTGAATGGCTTTGCCTTCGATGAGTCGAGGCTGGAACGCCTGAATACCCAAGCGGTGCAGCGTAGGCGCACGGTTAAGCATTACCGGATGTCCGTCTATCACCTTTTCGAGAATATCCCACACTTCATTAGTTTTGCGCTCTACGAGTTTTTTAGCACTTTTCACCGTTTTTACATATCCGCGCTCGATAAGTTTGCGAATAATAAACGGTTTGAACAGTTCCACAGCCATATCTTTCGGCAGACCGCATTCATGGATTTTGAGTTCGGGGCCAACCACGATAACCGAACGCCCGGAATAGTCCACGCGCTTGCCCAGAAGGTTTTGGCGGAAGCGTCCGGTTTTTCCTTTCAGCGTATCTGCAAGCGATTTTAGCGCACGCTGACTTTCGCTGCGAACGGCACGGCGGCTATTGTCGAACAATGCGTCGACGGCCTCCTGAAGCATACGTTTTTCATTACGCAGAATAACTTCCGGTGCTTTAATGTCAATTAAGCGGCGCAGACGATTATTGCGAATAATTACGCGGCGATACAAATCGTTTAAGTCGGACGTGGCAAACCGGCCGCCTTCGAGCGGCACAAGCGGGCGCAAATCCGGCGGAATAACAGGCACAACGTCCAATACCATCCAATCCGGGTGGTTTGAATGTGCCGCAGCCGCGTCACCATTGGGAAGAAAGGCCTCGAGAATACGCAAACGCTTCAACGCATCGGCTTTTTTCTGTTGCGAGGTTTCTTCGCGCAGTCCCGCACGAAGCACATCGTATTCCGACTGCGCATCAAGGCGTTTCAGCAATTCCTTAATTGCCTCGCCGCCTATTAAGGCAATAAATTTTTCCGGCTCGTCGTCGTCCATTTCTCGTTGTTCCACAGGCAAAGAATGTAGAACCTCCAAGTATTGATCTTCGGTCAGCAGGTCTTTTGTCTGCAATCCCGTCGGTCCGGGCTGCACCACTACGTAGGACTCGTAATACACGATTCGCTCTACGTCTTTGGTGGGCATTCCGAGGCAATGGCTGATTTTGCTTGGCAAAGAGCGTAAGAACCAAATATGCACAACGGGAACAGCCAGCATAATATGCCCCATACGTTCGCGCCGAACAGATTTCTGAGTTACCTCCACGCCACATCGGTCGCATACTATTCCCTTATAGCGTATGCGCTTGTATTTTCCGCAACCACATTCCCAATCTCGTATCGGTCCAAAAATCTTCTCGCAGAAAAGGCCGTCCTTTTCGGGGCGGAACGAGCGGTAATTTATAGTTTCAGGTTTGGTTACTTCGCCGTGCGAGCGGTTTAGCACCTCATCGGGAGACGAGATTTTAATAGAGATTTGCGAAAATCCCTTTCTCGGAATCGAGTGTGATTGCATAGCGTAGTTCTCCGTATATGTAGAAATTTCTTCGTAAACTTAATCGGCACTCCGGCCTTTGCACAAGATATTGTTTTCAAGTAAAAATCTCATCTTGAAAACAAAAGTATTTTATTGAAAATCGGCACTGATTTTCGATTGTTATTCGATAACTACGTCAAGGCATAAGCCCTGCAACTCGCGCACAAGCACATTGAACGATTCGGGTATGTTCGGATTCGGCATATTATCGCCTTTGACCATAGCCTCGTACATCTTGGCGCGTCCCTGCACATCATCGGATTTCACCGTAAGCATTTCCTGAAGAGTATACGCCGCACCGTATGCCTCAAGTGCCCACACTTCCATTTCGCCCAAGCGTTGACCGCCGAACTGAGCTTTTCCGCCAAGCGGTTGCTGAGTTATCAACGAATAAGGCCCTATGGAACGGGCGTGAAGTTTATCCTCTACCAAGTGAGAAAGTTTAAGCATATAAATAACGCCGACCGTAACTTCCTGATGGAAAGGCTCGCCTGTGCGACCGTCGTACAATATGGTTTTACCGTTGCGCGGCAATCCGGCTTTTTCGAGAAAATCACCGACTTGTTCCCAGCTTGCACCGTCGAAAATAGGAGTAGCGAAATGCTTACCAAGCCGTTGCGCCGCCCAGCCGAGTGCAGTTTCATATAATTGGCCAAGATTCATACGCGACGGTACGCCAAGCGGATTCAGCACTATGTCCACCGGAGTTCCGTCGGGTAGAAAAGGCATATCTTCAATCGGAACAATTTTCGACACGATACCTTTGTTCCCGTGCCTTCCGGCCATTTTGTCGCCTACCTGAAGCTTACGTTTTTTGGCAACGTAGACTTTAGACATTTTCAGGATTCCGGGCTGCAATTCGTCGCCTTGCGCAATTTTATTTTTTTCGGCGCGCACGGTAGAATGTATATCGGCTATAAGCGATGCGTAATTATACATCAATCGGCGAACATATTCCATTTTACCTTGATTTTCGAGCCATTCGGCTTCTACATCAAGTGCATCAAGCTTTAATTCGCCGTCTTCAAACTTTTTGACAACTTCTTTTTCGGTTAATTTAATGCCGCCACGGAATGCGGATGCACCGCCCGTTTGCTTTATGCCGAGTGAAATTTCGCCGTTTAGCAGTTTCGCTAAACGATTAACACAATCTTTTTCGACGGCTTTGATGCGCTTTGCTTCATCGCGATTGATTTTATCTTGGCGTTTTTTCTCTTCATTGCGAATATCGGCATCGCTCGCCATTATTCTGCGGCTGAACAGCTTTGCGCCAATCACTACGCCTTTAAGTCCCGGCGGTGCTTTGAGCGACACGTCTTTCACATCGCCCGCTTTGTCGCCGAATATAGCACGAAGTAATTTTTCTTCAGGTGTCGGGTCTGTTTCACCTTTCGGCGTGATTTTTCCGATTAAAATATCGCCTTCGCGCACCTTCGAACCTACGTAAATAATGCCGTTCTCGTCCAAATCTTTGGTAGCTTCTTCGCTTACGTTCGGAATTTCGCGCGTAAACTCTTCTTCGCCGCGCTTGGTATCGCGTACTTGATGAGTAAATTCCTCTATATGAATGGAAGTGAATACGTCCTCCGCAACCAAACGCTCGGATATGATAATTGCATCTTCAAAATTATATCCGCGCCAGGGCATGAACGCCACCAAAACATTTTGTCCGAGGGCAAGTTCGCCCAATTCCGTAGCTGCACCGTCGGCAATGGGCTCCCCCTTTTCCACGCGCTGATTTTCCCTTACGAGAAGGTGTTGGTTGATGCTTGTATCTTGATTTGTACGAAAGAATTTCATCAGCTTATACGTAGCCAAACGGTCGTCGCCGAAGGAGATTAACTTTTCCTCTTCCGTTCTGTCGTCATCGTAACGTACCTGAATTTCATCGGCCGAAACACGCTCGATATAGCCTTCGCCCTCGGCCACAACAAGCGAACGCGCATCATGCGCAACCCGCGCTTCCATACCGGTGCCTACAAACGGTGCGCGAGGACGTAAGAGAGGCACTCCTTGACGTTGCATATTCGAGCCCATCAGCGCACGGTTGGCATCGTCGTGTTCGAGAAACGGAATCAGCGATGCCGCCGGGCTTGTGATTTGGTCGGTTGATACATCTATGTAGTGTATGTCTTTCGGCGATACTACAACAAAATCACCCGATTGGCGCGCATTTATTCGGTCGCCCACGAAATTACCGTTGTCGTCTACTTCCGTAGAGGCAGGAGCGATTATCATTCCCTCTTCCCGTTCGGCTGCAAGGTATTCTATTTCGTCGGTAACACGCCCGTCCACCACTTTGCGGTAAGGTGTTTCTATAAAGCCGTATCCGTTAACTTGCGCAAGCAGAGCAAGCGAAGAAATCAGACCGATGTTCGGGCCCTCCGGCGTTTCGATTGGGCAAAGACGGCCGTAGTGCGTATAGTGAACGTCGCGCACTTCAAAACCGGCACGCTCGCGGGTAAGACCGCCGGGGCCGAGAGCCGATGTGCGCCGCTTATGGGTTATTTCCGACAGCGGGTTGGTCTGGTCCATAAACTGCGACAGCTGATTTGTCCCGAAAAATTGATTTACTACGCTTGTAATAGTACGCGCATTAACCAATTCACTGGGAGTTAATCGCTCGCCGTCGTGCATACTTAGCCGCTCTTTTATAGTGCGCGCCATGCGATTTAGCCCGACATTAAACTGTGCCGATATTTGCTCGCCTACTGTACGAACGCGGCGATTACCCAAGTGATCTATATCGTCTACCGTATGTTTTTGAGCGTGCAAGTCTATCAGATACTTGATAATAAGAACAAGGTCATCAATCCTAAGCGTTGTTACTGATAGCGGTACATCTGTCAATTCCAATTTATCGTTTATTCTGAAGCGCCCCACAACGCCGAGGTCGTATCGTTTAGCGTCAAAGAACAAGCGTTCCAGCAAAGCGGCCGCGGTTTCTACGTCGGGCGCGTCGGTAGAGCGCATTTGGCGATATATGGCCTCCAAGGCTTCTTCACGGCTACGCGTAACGTCTTTCGACAATGTTTTGGCGATTAGCGGCTCTTCCGACGGATTTTCATATCTGAACAAGCGTACCGTTTCCAATTCTGCTTTTTTGAAAACTTCAAGCAGATTTTCGTCAATAAGCATATCGCGCACGGCTATAATTTCGCCGGTAGCAATATCTATTACGTCGGCGGCGATACGGCGGCCTATATACTCTTCCGTCAACTTTTCTTTGTGAGTATCTGCGGCGAGGTCGAACAAATCTAAAATTTGCTCATCGGACGAGAATCCCAAGGCGCGAAGCAAAGTAGTAACCGGAAAT
The DNA here is from genome assembly GCA_020852855.1 of Bacteroidota bacterium. Taxonomy (GTDB): domain Bacteria; phylum Bacteroidota; class Ignavibacteria; order Kapaibacteriales; family UBA961; genus JADZAA01. The sequence continues at coordinate 103,194 of JADZAA010000049.1, read as the reverse complement.
TTTTTCTTACGGTCAATATATGCGTACATTATGTCGTGAATATCGGTTGTAAACTCAACCCACGAACCTTTGAAAGGGATAATCCGTGCCGTATAAATGCGTGTTCCGTTCGGGTGTATCGCATCGTCAAAGAAGACTCCGGGCGAGCGGTGCAACTGTGCAACTATAACGCGCTCCGCACCATTGATAATAAACGTGCCGCGCGGTGTCATGGCGGGAATATTGCCAAGGTACACATCTTGCTCTATCGGGTCAATATAGTCCTCGTTACCCGGCTCTACCTTGCTTGAGAGCCGAAGGCGCGCTTTCAATGCCTTGGCATAAGTCAATTCTCGTTCGCGACATTCCTCTTCGGAATACTTGGCTTTTTCAATAGAATATTCGATAAATTCCAACTGATATGTTTCCGAATTATCGTCTATCGGAAAATTAGACAAGAAAGCCTGTTGCAAACCTATTGGCTGGCGACGGGCGGACGGTATGTTTTCCTGTAGAAATTCCGCATAAGACTTCAGCTGTAGACGCAACAAGTCCGGGTATTTTGCTTCGGCGTTTTTGTTATGTGCGAACGATATTCTGTCGCGAAGCAACGCAAAATTACTTTCCGATTCGAGCTGACTTGCATTCATAATAACGACCTCCGTAGAAAAGAATAACCGCAAATGCCGTTTAACGCCGCAGGGTATAATTGGCGCAACCGACGGCCGGAATTGCTTACCGCTCCGTTTGCGTGGTAAAAAATAAAGATTTCCCCCGCCGCCTGCGTAAGGCCGCATAGAAGAAATCCAATCTGAGGTACGGATAATACTTGTGGCATAACACAGTGCGCGTTGCAGGCTTGCTACAATGGGCTGCGGCAACGCGAAAATGCCTGTTCCGTAAAATGATCAATACGAGAGTTTTTACGAGAGATACGCGGAATGCGCTCGGCACCCCGCGTATATTTAGACAAGAATGCTCTGCAAAGAAATTATTTAAGCGAAACCTTTGCGCCCGCTTCTTCAAGTTTCTTTTTGATATTGTTTGCTTCGTCTTTGCTTGCCTGCTCCTTAACGATTTTTGGTGCGGCTTCCACCAGGTCTTTTGCTTCTTTCAAACCAAGTCCGGTAATTTCGCGAATGGCTTTGATAACGTTCAGTTTTTGCGCACCTGCATCGGTAAGTTCAACGTCAAATTCGGTTTTTTCTTCTGCGGCCGGAGCAGCTGCGGCGGCCGGAGCGGCGGCCATTGCCATCATCGGCGCAGCGGCAGTTACGCCGAATTTGTCTTCAAGAGCCTTTTTAAGTTCGGCGGCTTCGCCAAGAGTAAGATTGCTGATTTGTTCAACGAGGGCTTCTACGTTTGCCGACATGTGGATATTCTCCGTTATGAAATGAATGTTGGTTTTTTATCGTAATAAGCCGATAGTCGCCTATCGGGAAATAGTTTTACTCGACACCGGCGCGCTTTTTCGCAACGGCTTCTATAACGCCCGCAAGATCGCGCATCACAGCGTTGATAGAGCCGACAATGCCGGAAACGGGCGCATCAAGCGCACCAAGAATAGACGCGATAATTTCTTCGCGAGTAGGCAATTCGGCCACTTGTTTCAGTTGGCTGCCATCGAACACTTCGCGTTCGATTATAGCAACTTTTACTTTGGGCTTTTGCGTTTTTTCGGATATATCCCGCAGAATTTTTGCCGGAGTAACGGGATCGTCGTAGCTTACGACAAGCCCTGTCATTCCTTCAAACTTATCCGACGGTATTCCTTCGTAGCCGCCAATATCGGCAAGCGCACGGCGAATGAGCGTATTTTTACCGACTCGATAGAGAAATCCCTTTTTCTTCAGGGCTGCTCTCATTGCGTCAACGGTTGCTACGTCCATTCCGCTGTAATCGGCGAAGTAGACGCCTTTGGCGTTGCGCAACAAATCGGTAAGTTCAGCCAATTGCCGTTTTTTTTGTTCTTTCGTTACCATGCTTTATTGCGTTGTATAGTTTATTGGCGCACATCGCTCAATCGGAGAGGAGGTTCCCGACGAGAAGCAAGCGACCGCGAGCCGGCGCGTAATAGTCAATTTTAAATATTCCTTCGGGCGTAAAGGTTTAATGCGTTTCGTGAACCGTAAGCGACTGCTCGGAAACACGAACGCCAAGGCCCATTGTTGAACTGAAAGCAACACCTCGCACATATTTTCCCTTAGAAGTTTGCGGCTTTGCGCGCATGATGCTTTGGAAAAACGATTGTATGTTCTCGGCAAGTTTTTCTTCGGAGAACGAGCATTTTCCGACTGCGGCATGAACGTTGCCGGCTTTATCCACGCGATATTCGATTTTTCCTGCTTTTACTTCATTTACGGCTTTGGCTACGTCGAACGTTACTGTGCCGCTTTTGGGATTGGGCATAAGCCCGCGCGGGCCGAGTATGCGCCCAAGTTTTCCTACTTCGCCCATCACGTCGGGCGTAGCGATAATAACGTCGATATCCGCCCAACCGGATTGAAGTTTTTCGATATATTCTTGAAATCCGGCATATTCCGCGCCTGCGGCCAGTGCTTCCTGGTCTTTGGGTGATTTGGCAACAACCAAAACGCGCACCGACTTACCGGTGCCGTGCGGCAATGAAACCGTACCGCGAACAAGCTGGTCGGCTTTGCGCGGATCTACTCCTAACCGAATGGCGACTTCAAACGATTCGTCGAATTTTGCCGTTGCAGTCTTTTTTACCAAACGAATAGCGTCTGAATATGAATACTCCGTATCGAGTTTTGACGATTTGACGATTGCGTTAAAACGCTTGCTATGTTTTTTCATGGCCGCTGTCGCTTTTAATTATGATTCAGAGAGCAAAAGGTTGCAAATAATGAAACGAGCGTGCGGAAAGGCACATCATTCACGCTCACGAGATAAAATGTAGTCGGGAATATCAATCTTCGAGAGTTACGCCCATGCTGCGCGCCGTACCCTTTACCATGCTTATCGCGCTTTCCAGCGAATCACAATTCAAATCCGCCATTTTTTTCTTGGCGATTTCTTCGGCTTGCGCAACAGTTAATTTGCCTACTTTGGCCTTGTTCGGCTCGGCAGAACCTCTCGGTAGTCCGAGTTTTTTCTGAATCAATACTGCCATAGGCGGCGACTTCAGAATAAACGTAAAGGATTTATCCGAATAGAACGTAATAACTGCGGGAATGATGGTGTCGCCTTCTTGGGCTGTCTTAGCGTTGAACTGCTTGACAAATTCCATACCGTTCAAACCACGCTGACCGAAAGCCGGACCTACCGGCGGAGCCATTGTGGCCGCACCGGCTTTTAATTGCAGCTTGAACGAGCCCATTACTTTTTTTGCCATGACCGATATCTTTATCGTATGTGAGAAATAGTTGCTTCTGTTTCAGAGGCGTTTTTACGGAAAAGCACTCTAATGGTTTTCGATTTCCACTTGCGCAAAATCCAATTCGACAGGTGTTTTACGCCCTAAAATTCCAACCTCGACTTTCAACTTTTGCTTTTCGTTATTAACTTCTTTTACCGTACCGCTGAAATTAGCGAAAGGCCCGTCAATAACTTTTATTGGATCGCCTATCGAAAAACTGATCTCGATAGTTGCAATATTTTTCCGCTCTTCAACTCGCCCTAAGATACGCGCTACTTCGTCGGCTTGCAATGCCACGGCTTCGTTCTTCGTTCCTACAAAACCGACTATGGAGGGCAACGACGCTATGCGCTCTTTTAATTGTTTGTCCAATGCTACCTGAATAAGCAAATAACCGGGCAGGAAATTCTTTACCCGTGTACGACGCTTGCCGTTGCGCACTTCGTACACCGTTTCCTGCGGTATAAGTATATCGCCTACCCGACTTTCCAAATGATATCGCTTCACTTCCAACTCGACAGCACTTTTAACGCGCTGCTCATGACCGGGATAAGTGCGGATAGCGTACCATTTCAGTTCTATTTTAGCGGCTGTTTCTTCCATTCGTATCTTTCAGGCAAATAATCGCTTACGGCAAGCGAACGGCATACTAAAACAACATCTTGACGAATGCAGTCATAACAAAATCAATCACCCATACGAATGTGGTGATTATTCCGCACGTGGCCAGCACAACAATGGTCGACTCACGCAGTTGTTGGCGTGTCGGCCACGACACTTTCTTCATTTCCTTAGAAACTTCGCCGGTATATTCTTTGATTTTGGCTACCATATTCGTCTACGGCTGTAATTTAACGACTTACCCGAAACTTTGAAAATTGCACGGGAGGAGGGACTCGAACCCCCAACCAACGGTTTTGGAGACCGCTACTCTACCAATTGAGCTACACCCGTAAATAAGGCGAGCTGATGACCGGGATTGAACCGGTGACCTCTTCCTTACCAAGGAAGTGCTCTACCAACTGAGCTACATCAGCAACGTAAAAACTCTTAGCGTCAACGAACCAAATCGGCAGAGCGGGAAACGGGACTCGAACCCGCAACATTCAGCTTGGGAAGCTGACGCTCTACCAACTGAGCTATTCCCGCACATATTACGGACGCTCCTGACAGCCGATTACATTTTGCGGCCATTTCACGCGGACACGAGCGGGAGACGGGACTCGAACCCGCGACCAACAGCTTGGAAGGCTGTGACTCTACCAACTGAGTTACTCCCGCAAACCAATTCTTGTGGGCAGGGAAGGATTCGAACCTCCGTAGTGCGTCGCACGACAGATTTACAGTCTGTTGCCATTAACCACTCGGCCACCTGCCCGTTCTTTGGTTTAGAGTTTGCAAATATACGCTGTTTTGCTGAAATATCAATGAAAAATATTGAAAACTGAAAATATCTTTATCGTTTGAAGCAAAAATGCCGGCCGCAAACACGATTTTCCAATAAAACCGACAAGGTTTATAAAGCAATCGCACGATACAGCCGACGATGTAACAAACAATCCGCCGATATATTTGATTGCCAATAGTAGCAATTCAACGCAACCGACAACCTGTTATATAATTCTACAATACTCAGATTGCATAAATGCCGAATACCATATAATTATTTTTTTGTCATTTTTGCAAATACGAACATCATGTAATAAAATCTCGTAATTTTGTACTTTACATACGATTGGAAGCCTTGCGTATAAATAAATTTTATCAGCAAACAGCGTAACTCTCCGATGCGCCCTGTCAAACATCTTATCGAAGCGGTCGAGGAACTTTTTCCGGCTATTCAACGCGAATTCGACCGTTATCAAACTTCTTACTTTCCCAACCGCTCTCCCGAGTTTTTCTGTTTGGAACTATGCGGCGAAACGGGCGAGCTTGCCAATCTCGAAAAAAAACAATGGAAAGGCAAAGATGTTTCTTCGGAACGTCTTGCCGAAGAAGCGGCAGATGTTCTTATCGCCCTTTGCAATTACGCCAACGCACGCGGAATCAATCTTGGCGAGGCTGTAGGAGTAAAATTGCGCCATATCGAAGAAAAACGAACAAAACTTGCGCTTAGCAACTTAGAATATTAGCGCGGTGCATCTGGTTTTGTATCCTATTGTATAAATCGCACACTTCATCGCAGAGATTGTATCGTACCCGTGATTTTCGCGGTGCCTTCGGAAATACGCGCTATTGATTGCGTATAATTTCAATTTGTACCGTGCGGCTGAGAATACGCGATTCCGGCAAATCATGCGACAATATCCCGGGCGGAAATTTAGTTGCCGCGACTCCTTCACTGCGAATTATATTAACCGACGGCTTTAAATGTTTGATATAATTTGTTACTTCTTCGGCACGTCCGCTCGATAATTTGGCGTTCAGACTCGGGTCGCCGAGATTATCCGTATAGCCCACAACGCTTACCGTCGCTTCATCGTTCAGACCGGTTACAAAACGCTTAACGGCCGCCTTTGCCGTTCTATTGAGTTTGTCTTTTAACACCTGAAAGTGCATAAGCGATAATCTGTCTATCTCCTGCCTAAGCGTATCACGTCGTACCGGTATTTCCGTCTCTTGTTTGGCGGTTCGTCCGTCAGCATCGGTTATCGAAAGCAAAACATCAACGGTTACAGCCTCTGCGCCAGAGTGCATGGCTTGTGCAATATCATCCGTAACGGTAAATTGTTTTGCTGTAGGCCGGCCGGTTCCGCTTTCCGCGCCTGCTTGCATTTGACGATAGCGCACGGTCGCGCTCCAAGATTGAAATTTGCCTGCCGTGCTGCCCGAAGGGTCTATTTCGATTCTTTGCGGCTCAATTCCCGTAAGTTCAATATACTTTTTTCGCAGAACAGGCGCAAGAAGTGTTTCGTCGTCGTCGGATTCGATTTCTACGCGACGATTTTCGGCATAACCGGCTTCTACTGCCGACATAGTAGGCGTTTCCGGCTCGCATTTACGGCGTGAGCGCGTAATTTTTATACGTTCTTCCGAAACGCCCCACGTTGAAACTAAATAATCCTGTATGGAACGTGCGCGGGCTTCCGCCAATTGGCAATCCGCATTTTCTGTGGTCCCGTCGGCCGTACCCCGCAATCTGATAGCAGTTTTCGGATTATCGCGCATTCGTTGTCCCACAATATTCAAAATATCACGATGCTGCTCGAGTACGCTTGGCAATAAATTATCTTCCGAAAATCCGTCGGACGATGCAAGTAAATGATAACGGGCGGCCGGCGACGAAGAATTTTTATCGAAAAATATCATAGGCAACAGCGGAAAAGCCTCGGTTGCATAACGCCCGCGCACCACAAATTCTTTTAACGGCGATTTCGGGCTGACCGTTCCCATTGCCCGAACCTCGAACGATGCAACCGGGTCTATGGGCTTAGGCGGCTCGACTTTTTTTTTCATTCCCAAAATCAATGTATCTCGACGCATTGTCGTTTCTGTAATAATACGCTTGGTATCAGTTTCCACAACATCGAGTTGAACTATATTTTTTCCGAACGAAAAGCGATTTCCCGCAATTGCCGGATTTTCTATAGTAATTGTATCGAACAGACGGTGATAAAGTTTTTCTTCAATTTTCACGAGTCCGCAGCCAAATCGTAAAGATGTGCTAAGTCCGACCGTAGCCATGCGAAGATTGCCCGTTTCTACTATGGCGGTAAGCGGCAATGCGCCGTGCAATTCCGGCGTAACAAGCAATTTTGAAGAAAGATAAAAATCGTATCCGATACCTACTGTTATTTTGGGCTGGAATGTTGCAACGTCGAATATTGCACTTTGCGGCAGGAACATAGTGTCGCGCCGATTATTACCAAATGTTACATTACCCGGCGAAAGAATTGCAGACGACGATTCCCACATAGGCGAAAGCAACAATCCGACTTCGCCACCGCCGAATACGCGGAATTTACCGCCGATAATATTTGCCAACAAATCAACGCTTATATACGGTGCAGATATTTGCAAAGAATGTCGGCGTACCAACGGTACAATATTTCCCGATGCGTCCAAAACGCGAGCGCGGTCGTCGTCGGCGGAAAGCGATACTTTCGCAAGGTTGTAATTCGTGCGCAACAATAATCCGAAGCCATCCGACAGCCGCCAATCGAGCGAAGCACCGAAAGACGGAGCAACGACTCCGGATCCGTTGTAAGATGGGCAGGTCGGGTCGGAAAGACAACGAAGATTACCGTCGGTTGAAAATTGCAGGAAATTAACTCCGGCACCGAAGCCTATCCAGAGCGGTGTACGCGGAACGGCGTATTGCTCTGGTCCCGGCGGCACACCTTGCGCAAGCGCAGGCAACGGCACAATACTTAATGCCAAGCAAATAAACAAGATGATTATCTCGGAAGCAGGCCGTATCGGTCGGTTCATATAAAAAAGACAAGAAAACTAAGCACCGCAATTGCAAATATACGGATTTGCGCCCGAAGCGATTTATCGTTGCAATGCACCGCTTTTTTCGTAATTATATAGGGATAGGGAAAGAATTGCTTGAACATACCGAGTTTTGAGATTGCACCGCACTTATTGTAGCAGTATCTGTTTCCCGGCAGTAAAATTCAACATGAGAATAGAAGCAAAAAGTTGCAAGTATATTGGAAACACCTGCAAATTATAACAAAGAAAAAGCCCTAAATTTCGACAATTCAGGGCTTTTCTCCGTGGGCGGTGAGGGATTTGAACCCCCGACATCCTGCTTGTAAGGCAGGCGCTCTGAACCAGCTGAGCTAACCGCCCTCACGTCGTTAAGAGAAGCAAAAATACGACTTTTTTTCAAAACAACAAAATAAAAATTTCGGATGCGTCTGTTTTTTTGCAAAAAAACCATATTTACCGTGTATAATCCAGCAGTTCGACATCGCTCCCGTCGAACCGTGCATAAGTGGGCGGCGCATTGCCGAGCCAATGTCCCAAGTTCAAATACCAGCCATTGCCAAGCCTGTATTTTCCGGCATGATGACGATGCCCCATAATCACGTAGTCGAATCCTTCCGTTATTTTTTTTGCGGCAAATTCCGAAAGCCCGTCTTCTGTGCCGAATTCTTTGGCATCGGTGTATCTTCTGCTTGCACGCGACGAACGCGAGGCCAACCATATTCCGACATCGGGATGCAACCACTGAAAAAGTTTTATCGAGAGTTTATTCCGCAGAATTGCTCTCAAAATTAAATAGCCGCCGTCATTTTTTACTTTACCGTCGCCATGCGCTATAAAAAAGCGCTTATTGCCTATTTCGCACTCTATATCGCCACGCTCTATGGTAATTCCAATCTCTTCGGCAAAGAATCGCTGGTGCCCGAAATCATGATTTCCCATAAGATATTCTATTTTTGTTCCGGAACGTACAATTCGTTCCATTGCTGCAACAGAGCGATAGAAGTATTTCGGAATAACGGTGTTGTATTCGAACCAATAATCGAACAAATCGCCGACTATATAAATTTTCTCGGCATCTTGCGATATATGCTCAAGAAATTGAATTAACATATCTTCGCGCCGACGGTCTGCGCTGCGGATATAATAACCAAGATGAACGTCGGAAAAAAAATACGTCATGCGGCATCAGCTTTTGAAAATATGCCGATAAAGCGACTGCATTTTTTCCTTTAACGATACCGACGTTTGATATTGCCGCAAGTCTGCGCCATTATCTTCGCCGCTCGATACGCCGCGCTTTCGCTGTGCCGAAAATTCTGCCAACTCATTCAAAGTGTCGACCTCCTCCTGCACAAGCCTGCGCCAAGCACCGGCGGGAATATCGTCTGTTGTAAACGTACCTACACGGTGACGATAGAACGACAATATTTCTATACCGAATCGCTTCAGTGCAACGCGTAGTGCCGTCGGCGGTGTACGGGTTACGGTAACAGAAATAATCATGTTGCGGGCATTCCGCCGAACAGCAAACATTTCTACATCTTCACTTAATATTTCGTCAAGGAATTTTTGCAAGCCGGCAATTTCCTCTACAGAAAGTACCTTGTGAATTTTGCAATAGTATTCTTTTTCTAACGAAGCAATAGGCGAAGTATCGTGCGAGTGATGCCGTTTGTCGGTAGTTAGTATAATAATGCCGGATGCGGTTTTATCAAGGCAACCTACCGGGAAGAACCACCGATGATTACAGTAGAAGTTTTGATATATGGTTGCACGCGATTTCTCGTCCGAGCCCGCAACGCAACGCGCTTTGTTCATAATTACGTAAATATTTTCCTGCTTTGCGCGCAACTCGCGGCCATACACCGATATAACGTCTTTTTTCTTGTCTATCGATATATTTCGGTTGTCAATAGTTTGCCCGTTGATTGCAATAACGCCTGAGCGCAATGCTTGTTCCAATATTTTGGGCGAAGCAAAGTCCAAACGACGCAATGTTTTCATTAAATTTGTCGGGCGCGGAGTTTTCTTTTTATCGCTTCTTCTTTTAATACCGATTTTAGGAGATTGGGCTTTATCGAAACGATTATTGTCTAATCTGCTTTTATACGGCCTGTTTGTATCTTTAGCGTATTGCGTGCGAAAGCCCGTGCGATCCGCAGCGTTCGGTGACTCGGAATTCCGCCTATGCCTATAAATGCGTTGCACATGCAGATCGCGCCTCTCCGGTGAATTTGCGGTGCGATACGGATTGCTTGAATTGGGATTCGGGCGATTACCGCTCGCCTGACTATCATTTCTCTGCCTATCGAAACGTTGAGGCGATTGGTTGCGATTTACCGTACCGTTATACCGCGAATGTTCTGCGCCCGCTTGATTGCCGTAACCGCTTTTGGCATTTTTATATCCGCTGTATGAATCTTTATTTCTGCTTATACTGTCTTGCCGCCCCCCATTATAAGGCTTGTAATAAGGCGGTTGTTGCGAAAAACGACGCTCGCGACCGTTTCCGTGCGAACGGTTTCGATTGCCGAAACGATACTCGCCGTTCTCGTTATAGTTTTGTACACGGTTGCCGAAATTATCGTCAAATTCGTTTGTTTCTTCCTGGGGTTCAATCGGAGGTGTATTTATGCGACGTTTATTTCTATCGAACGGTTCTTCTTCCGGACGGCTGTTCTGCATGGAAATAATCAGATATAAGTGTTGTAAAAACAGTTGCGGAATTATAGATAGCAGCCTTTAACAGGCTTGATAAGTTAAATTGAAAATATTGCACACGGGCGGAATGCTTGTGCTGAATTTTACTTGATTATGCGGTATTTTATTTCTGCCGCCTCCGTATTTTTGCCGCTTCACCGATAATTATTCGCCTAACGACTCGCCCCCAAAGAGCGGAACGCCTTTTCAAGCGTATCGGCGGTATTTATAGGCAACATTTCCGTATCCGCTTCGGCTTTGAACATTGCCAAAGAAAGCGGCAGTATTCGCGGCTTCTCTCCTATTTTCAGGCCTATTCCGTAAGCAGCGCCGGAGGCCGCCGCCGGAACGGAAATTTTTTCGATGTTTTCAGCCGTGGGTTGCGCACAATTCTCGGCCGGCGAACTGACCACGTATTCACGACAAGAAGCAGGACGCTCCGAATGAATGGAACAAGATTCGTCCTCCAAAAACGGACAGGGCATACCCAGCCGGAAATAATCACGCCCGAGAGAATGGCGCGTTTCAACGTCTAAGTTCGTTATATCTAAAAGTGATTCAAGCATTTTCTCCGACTCTAACCGCCGCTCGATTGCGGTAAATCGGTTGCGGATTTTCGTTTGCACCGGCTCGGGCATTGACGAAACAACATCGCGCAATCTATGCTTCTCTGCTTCGGAAATAGGAACTAATTGCCTGCAACACGCGCCACACCCCTTTTTGCAAGACAGATTGCGCCCCTGCTTTTGCGCCGCGTCCACGGCAATGTCAGCTGCAATGTCCGCAAGATTATAAAATATAGGCAATAATGCCGTCGGACGCACGAAACCCTCCGGTACGGGAATCTCGACCTTAACTCGCTTCCCCATTATCGTCAGATTAACAATAGCCGTGCGTATCGTATTATTATCAACAGAAGGCATAATATCTCTATTGAAATTTCACTTTACGCTTGATAAAAATAAATTCCGAGCTTGAAAGTGATTCTACGACCGGATACTCGTATAATTTGCCGTTGCCGCTTCGTTAATTCCGCCGCGCAAACGGTTTTTAAAAAGACGGTTTCCTCAAATATAGCACATTTTTACGGCAATAACGACAGATAATACAAATAAATAAACTATTTCTTTTGCTGCCGATAAATTGTGTCTGACTGCATAGGTTATACATTTGTCCGGCATATCTACACTTAAAATGTAGATTATACAGATTCAGATGCTCTAATCTGTACTTTTATTTGAATTATTTACTAAAGATATAATACCGAACATGTTCATTGTCTCAAAAATTCGTATTCGTACACTTTCGGTTCAATCTTTTCGGCAAGTTGCCGCAGTTTTTCTCTCAGGTTACCGATTAAATCCGTATATGCTTCGTCCAAACTTTTATTATTCATTTTTCCCGCTTCATTCCTGCCTTGAAAATGTTCTCTTATGTCGTAAAGCGACGCATTTACATTGCAGTTCGGTTGCTTGTGATAATATTTCCAAAACTCACGCCCGGCATCAAAAACGGCGGTTGCTTCCGGCGAAAATACCAGAGGCGCGGTTCTCCGAGTTTGATTGTCGAATAAATCGCAGTTGCCTGCCGATTTTAGCTTGCCGCCGATGAAATTACTCATAAAATTACTGTCAAATTTTTCCCTTGCGTTTATCTCTTGCTCTGCAAACGGTATCCAATGATTTACACCGTATTTGCTCTGAATATTATTACTGAAAATCGTAAATGTCAAACAGTCATTTTGAAATTCTTTGTCTGTTTCCCATTTATTGTTCGGAAATAAAAATTGGTCTCGGTCGTTCAGCCAAGTCGCTTCGACTACTTTGCGAATTGAAAAATAAATTGAAACGTACATTAAATTTTCTGCTGTAATTCTTGTGTGCCTACCGCCTTTCTTCCAATTACCTTTCTCTTTATTATCTATAAAAATCATTCGTTGGTTCTGGAAGTCGTTACCAACGGAAGCCATATGACCAATATAGTTGATAGAAATCTTTCTTGAATAATTTTCAAGCCAGTCGCTGATGTATTTTGAATTGTCATATGATGTAATAGTTTTTGAATTAATAAATTTTCCTTTTGCATCGTAAACGTCTATAATTGATTGTTCAAACACTTCATTTTCGTCCAAATTCCAAATAAAAAAACCAATTGGAAAATCTCCTTTTACATTATCGAAGGTGTCCGCAGGAACAACAAAAGATTTTTCGAGCTTGGCTCGAAAGAAATTTCGGAAATCCGAGTAATTTGGTGCTTGCAGAATTTTCAACTTTGAAAACTCTGCAAGCACACTGTTAGGAATTTCTTGATATATCCTTGTGAAAAATTGGGCAAATATTTCACTACTTGCTTTACCCATTAGAAATTGATACTTACTGCGTATTTTGCTGATGTGAACGTTTTTTCTTCCAATTCCCCTAACATTATCACCTTCCGCATAGGGCGGATTGATATAAATCACTAATTTTTTTCTCTTCTTTGGGTTATTGATAATGTCTTGCAACGGCTTTGGCAATTTACTGAAATCATCATTCAAAAAATCAAACTGAAAAACGTGGTCATCTAATAAGTTCGCGCCGTTTTTAATACGGTCGCGCATTACTTCCACGTCTTGTTTATCCAAAGTTGAAGCCCAAATATTATATTTATTGGTAAGTCCGGCGAGTAGATTTCCTGTGCCTGCGGCGCAGTCCCAGACGTAATATTCGTCTTGCCATTCTTCGCCCAGGACATCGGTCAGATATTTTTGCGAAAGTTCCACCCATATTTGAGGCGTAAAGAAACTCCCCTTGCGTTCTCTTACGTCTTGCGGAACAAGCAAATCGCGTCGTTCCACGATATAATCCCAATATTCTTCTTGTGGCGGACGGTCGTATTTATTCCAGAATTGCGTATGTGCAATTTGGTTATCGGTAAAGACTGTTTTTTTGCTGCTGAACATTCCAGCTTCATCAATTTTACGGTCAAGTTCATAGTGGTCGTGCCGGAGCAATACAAAGAGTTTTTCTTTAAGTGTGTTATTTTCCTGCGACAACAAGTCTGCAATATAAAAATCGCCGTCAATAATCCCGTTCTTTTTTGCCGCCTCCCAATTTACGGAAATGGTCGGTTTAACCGACCGCAACCACTTATTGTAAATAATCATAAAATTATTTTTGTCAATCTTGGTTTTTGTCAAGCCGAATTTACCAACCGCGAAATTCATTTTAATAAAATTCTTCAGCTCTCGGTCATCTTTTATATAGTTAAAAAGAAGGGCATTGTTATCAATAATTATTTTAACTTTTTCATGAATTAATTTGAACTCTTTTGTATTATGATTTGAAGGAGTTACGTTCCAATTAAAGTCGTTTATATAAAAAACTTCGTGAATATCATTGTAAGCAATGAAGGCGATTTTTTCACCGTCGAATGCACCCAACATTGCAGGCGGCAGGAATTTATCGAAAGTTCTTGCTTTGCCGATTGTCAATATTAGTTGAACAATTGATTTATAAATATCCGATGAACCCTTTTTGGCTTCTGCCCAAAGTAAAGATTCGTGGTCGGACTGCTCTATCGGACTTTGATACATACAAACACAAAAGTCCACATTACCAATTATTTTACTGCAATCATATATCCAGAAGTATTCTTGGGATACCTTGTTTTTGAGTTCTTCTTCCCGTATGTATTGGTACTTCATAATTCGTTTTGTTTGCAGAAGTTGTTTGGGATTATTTTTTATGCCGTAATAATGGCGGACAATTTATTGTAGAATTGACGTAAAATTACGGATTATGCGGATTTTTACATTTTATCGTTGCCGTATATTTTAATTTTGACTTATCAATATGTAGCCCAAAGAAGAAAAAGAGCACAGCAGCCCAACAATGAGAATTACAGGTATAATTTTATTTCTTTTTTTGCCGTCTTTTTTGATATAACTCCATATAACGAGCGAGGCAATGCCGAAAGGATAAGCAAAAATAAGTGCGAACCAGTATACCCATACAATTCCCAAGACGGTGAACCAAACAGCGAACAAAATTGCAAGCGTGAACAATACGTCGTTTGCGGTTATTTTCATTTTTAAGAACAGATATAGTAAATCAAAAAACAGCGAACCTACTTAGAATTTGCTCGCCGTTAAAAAATATAGAAAATAAATATTTGGATTAAATTATTTTAGCTTATATAACCTGCATTTTAAGGATATATCTGCCGGATAAACGTATAGCTTATGCCGTCAGGCACGACATATCGGCAGTAGCAAAAGGAATATTTTTTTATGTAGTGTTCGGTACGGGACACGATATATTTCTCCGGTTTCATCTTCCTACCAATATACAATCCCTACGGGAGTTATAGAAAGACAGATGTGCCGCCGTTACGGTATATCGGCAAGAATAAAATGCCCAAATTATTCAGGAGTTTTCACGCAAAGACGAAAAGCTTGCAGAGGCAAATATATCCATTCAAATTACGACTGTAAAAATCATCTTGAACAACTTCAAATTTAATTTCGTGCAAAAGTAAAGAAAGCAGGCGGCTTTATTATTAAGCCGCCTATTTTTCTACAAGCAAATTGCACGACAAACTAAATGCGCATCATCGTTCCACGACAATTTGCAAAGTGCCGGTTCCATGCGAGGTAACTATACGGCAGAAATACGTACCGTTTTCAAGATTCGAAACGTCGAAAGAAACGATATTCTTGCCGTCCGCACGGAATCCGTGCGCCAATTCCGCTATTTCACGTCCGCGTACATCAAGTAAAGTTACCGATATATCTCCGGCGGCAGGAAGCGTAAAGTTTATGGCGGCAGCACCCGACACCGGAAGCGGAGAAACGGACGCGCTAAGACTACGAATGAAATTTTCGTTTTCCGAAACGCCCGACGGCGTTATTGTAAATTGACGTATTTCGCTGAATTCACTCCAGCCTGCAAAATTTTGGGACTGAACGCGCCAATAATATGTTCCGGCAACAAGTTTGTTCGCGGCACCGCATACGTAGAACGTGTCTATCAGGGTAGAATCAGATTCCATTATCTGCTTCATATCGGCAGTTTTCGAAAGTTCAAACCGGAAATTATCAGCCGCAACTTCACCTATTTTCCACGTACATTTTACGGTACCGTTCGAGGTTGAATACTTATCGGCAGGCGCAAGAAGTCCGGGTTTTGCGGGCAGTTGCAGAACGATAAATTGTCGGTCGTCCGAAAAATCACCCCAAAAAGCGTCGTTTTTCGCTTTTACATGCCAATAATATTCTTGGTCATATTCGAGGTTGCTCAGCGTAAAAGTCGTGTCTTTCAGATTAGAATCGCTTACTATTATATCTTTTGAGAGAAAGGTATAATCTTTGGCAACTTCCAACCAAAAACCTTCACCTTTCGGCAAGATATTGCTCCAGCTGAGAGTAATGGATTTGGTTGTAACAACAGCACCTTCTTCGGGATAAATTTGCCCGGGCGTTTCAGGGTAAATATATACTTCGAAGGTATTTACGGGCGAATAATCGCCCCAGCCCGTAGGTGTTTGCGCTTTAACGCGCCAATAGTATTGCGTACCGTTTTTAAGCCCGTTTTGTACTACAAATGTATCTTTTACACTCGCGATTGTTTTCACGATTTCAGTAAATTTTGCATCGGTTGCAAGGTCAAAAGAATATGCAACAGCCTTTGGCGTTTTGTACCATGTAAGCGTTAAATCGCGCGTTTCTATCTGTACGCCGTCCGACGGATATTTTAGAGCTACCTGACCGGGCAAAGCCGAAGTAAAATCGGCTTTTACGTTATTACCGCCGTCAAGCATAACGTTTTTGGTCAGCGTTTGGCCTAATCCTACGCCTTCGGCCGTTACTGTTACAGAACCCGAAAGTCCGGTTATGGGGATGGCATAGCCGCCCGACGACGAAGTCATAGCATAGTACTCGCCTTTTGAGGCCGTGATTTTAATATTTGCCAGACCTTCGCCCGGGTCGTAGAAATTATTGTTGTTATTATCCTTGTAGACTACGCCTACAAGGAAATTATCCATGCGCGTTCCGAAATCATGCGTAATAATATACGGCCCTGTTTGGTTACCGCTTGGAGTTCGGTAATAAATTCCCACGCCGATTTCTTTGTACACATAATTTTCAAAATTCATGATATTAGAGCGATGTCCGAGTTCTATTTGATTTTGCTCTCCCCAATCCACATTAAAACCGCAGTGGCCGTACCATAATGTTTTTGAATAAGCCGAAACATTCTCGCCGCTGTAACCGGAGGAAACGTAACCGGCTTTATTGATACGTTGCATAAAAGTAGAGCCGTCCGTGCCGTCATGACCTTGATAATTTTTATCGCGCATATCGGCCGAGTGTGTGCGTGCCGCCGCAATCAGTTTGGCATTAAATGCCAATGGCGGACGCTCCGGATAGCCCGCAAACGCCGCCTTTGTGGCCGCTTTATTTATTTTGAAATAAGAATATGCAGATTGTACCTCGGGATCGGGCGTATCCATCAGGCGACTTCCCTCTTCTTTGGGGTTGGCACGAGCGCGGTTGATAAGCTCAAGCGTATATTGCTCGTCGTTAGTCGGGTCTCCGTGACTGTAAAGTGTAGGTGCTTTAGAATGTTCGGATTTGTCAACCAACTCGATGACAGGTGTATGTTTTATGCCTCGCGGATTATCGGGCGACGGGAAATTATGCTGCGCCGATACACATACAGACGATAGCAACATAGTTGCAACTGCACTTGATACAAGCAGTGGAAAAGAAATATTTTTCATGAAAAACACGTGAAAATGAAAAAAACTCTGCAATACGTTTTACAAGTTATTTTTATGATGATGCCGCAAAATTACGAAATTTCGGGACGGTGCGAAAAATGAAACTAAGGAATGTACGACTACTGTTTTCCGATATAATTTTCTGCACCGAATAAATTTACCGTGCAGTTAAACCTATAGTTGCAAGATCTGTTTCTAAACGGCGTTTTTTCAACCGTTTTTATCTTTTCCATGAAACTTCTCTTCATTACATTTGCATTTTCTATATGCACGGCAACCGCACAGCAGTTCCGCGAAGTTTTAATTCCAACGAGAGTTGCCAATTCCGAAAAGAAATATTTGCTTGCCGATCTCTATATTTCCGACTCTTCCGTTCGCCGCCCGACAATTTTAATACAAACCCCCTATAATAAGGCCTTGTATCGCCTTTCGTTAGGAAAAGTCGGCTCTGAAAGCGGCGCGAGCGTTCCATACGATTCCGCAAAATATAATTATGTAATTGCGGATTGGCGCGGGTTCTATGCCAATAAAAAATCCGACTCGGCTCTGTATAATCGCGGGCTTGATGGTTTTGATATTGTGGAATGGATTGCCCGTCAAACTTGGTGCAACGGCAAAGTAGGAACTTGGGGCGGTTCTGCATTGGGGCTAATTCAATTTCAGACTGCCGCTCAACAGCCGCCGCATTTAATATGCGCCGCACCTTTTATCAAGGATTTCAAGACCAAATACAATGATTATTATTATGGCGGCAATTATCGCAAGGAACACGTTCAAAGCCTTGCCGGATTGGGGTTTATCTCCGAAAAACTTGTTCTGTCCCATCCCACACTCGACTCATATTGGAAGTTTGCGGATAATTTAACGGATTTATCAAAAAAAATAGCCGTACCGATGTTTATGTGCAGCGGCTGGTTCGACCATTATCCCGGCGGCGTTTTGCGTGCATTCGACGATATTCGGAATAACAGTGCCTCTGGAGTCCGCAGTAAGCATAAATTATTATTTGGACCTTGGTTGCATACATCAATCGGGGTGTCGGAACAAGGTATTCTTAATTTCCCGAATGCCGCAGGTATTCCCGTTGAAGACGGCATGAGATTTTTTGATTATTATTTGCGCGACGAGCAGAACGGCTGGGAATCCGTTGCTCCGGTTCGATATTATCAAATGGGTGATAATATTTGGCGTGAAACCGAATCATGGGACAATGCAACAAAAGAAAGTGCCACATTATATTTTCACGAAGGCAGAAGGCTGAGTTTTGAGCTGCCGCCGATTACTTTTCGGCCAATTCCGCCTGATACGTTGCGTGCCAATCCGCGACAGCCCGTTCCGACTATAGGCGGCTCGCGTTTCAATCCTTTCGACCGCTCAATTGCTCTGGGGCCGCAAGATATTTCGGCGCTATTGCCGCGCAACGACGTATTGAGTTATTCCACCGAGCCGCTTTCCGCGCCGGTTACTCTCGCCGGCTCTTCGGAGGTTAAGATATATTTTGACTGCAATCGCCGCGATGCCGATATTTCGGCACGTCTATGCAATGTATATCCCGATGGTCGCCGGATAATTCTGACGCAGGGCATACAACGTTTGCGCCTGAGAAATTCTCTTGAAAAAGAACAACTTATTACGCCCGATGCGCCGGATTCGGCCACAATTCGCCTTACGGATTTGGCCATAACTTTTCCCGTCGGGCATCGCATAGGGCTGATAATCACAGGAAGCAATTACCCGATGTTCGACGTAAATCCGAACTCCGGCGGCGATTTATATGCTCCGAGCGATACTCTCACGGCAGAAACGCATATTTCGCTGACACGCGAAGCTCCGTCCGCTTGGAATTTCAAAACAACCGGAATTCCGTCCGGCATAAAACAAAGCGAGGCGAATGTTCCATTTTTCGAGTTATTTCCCAATCCAGCCGACGATGAAGTGATTTTGCGGTTTTCCGACAATGAGGCTACGGCGCAGGTGTATGTTTGCGATTTACTCGGCAACGCAGTATTCTCTGCAAAGATAACGAGTGGCAGTATTACTATCCCCACATCAAATTTACAAGCGGGAATATACTCCGTGAAAGTCATTACGCAACAAAGCGTCATAGCCGCACCACTTTGCGTGGTACAACAGCGTATGCAGTAATTTCCTTGTCAGCCGATGCTTTTCCGCGTCATAGTTTCGTAGTTTTGCACTAAAATATTCGTTATTCTTTGTAGAACTCCGGCATGGCTTTTCGCTTATTATATTTTTGTTTCATCTTTCTTGCGGCGGCAAGTTCTGTTGCCGCACAGGTTCGAAACGCGCAAACGCTGATAGCAGACGCGGTATGGTTTCGCGGTACAGCCGACAGTGCGAATCGTCTTGACGTTTATCTGGCCGTACCATATTCTTCATTGCAGTTTGTCAAATCTGCAGATAATTATATTGCCGAATACGAGGCGGTTATCACTCTGCGCGATTCAACGGGGCGTAAAATACGGCAGCAAAATCTTACTCGACGTTGCATTGCACCCGACTACGAGGCCTCTCGCGGAATAAACGGTGCGGCCGATTACTCGCAAACGGTATTTTATTTATCCTCCGGAAAAGTAAATGCGGAAATTATAGCGACCGATGCCGTAGCCAAGCGGAATATCGGCATATCTTTGACGGTACTAATTCCGCAATATCGCTCCAAATTATTTGAGATGAGCGGCCTTTTAACTGTAAGCTCAATCGAGGAACACAATGGAAAATACATAATTACGCCATACATATCAACCATTGTTAGCCGATTAACTGAATCGTTTTTTATATTCTTTGAAACCTACAACAATACGAGCGACGTAGAAGAAGCCGATTTTATTTATGAAATATTGGATGCAAAAGGAATATCTGTTCAACGAGGCGAGCGTACAAAACAAAATACCAAAGGCGACGTTACACAACATTACTTACCCGTTCCGCCGCAAAAATCGCGTCCGGCGGGCAACTACTCACTTCGCGTAATAATGTTGAAAACAGGCGATAAAACCGCTTCATATTCTACGGCCGATATATTGTCTGTTTCGTTGCGACCGATTGTGATTGAGCGATCTGCCGCCGACGCTGCCGGCAAGGATTTGGATAAACTCATACGGCAAATGATGTATGTAGCTTCTCAATCTGAAATTGATAATATAGAAGACGCGGAACTGCCCGACGAAAAGCGTCGTTTATTTGACGAATTTTGGCAAAAACTTGACCCGACCCCCGGCACCGAGCGCAACGAAGCATTTGAAGAATACTACGGGCGCGTCGAATATGCAAATCAAAATTTTCGGACATTCCGCGAAGGCTGGTTAAGCGATATGGGCGCGGTTTATGTGGTATTCGGGCCGCCCGTCAATATAGAGCGAACACCTCCCGTGCCTGCTAACGGCCGCAATATAGTTCGTTGGACAATGGCCGACAACCGGCGATTTACTTTTATTGATGATATGGGATTCGGCGAATATCGGCTGGCTCCGGCTGTGCAGATTGCGGAAAAATATCATTACAAAAATTAACTTCTACATTGGAAATTTACATCAAACAAATTTCGGATCGCTTTGCGAAGCAACCGCGTATACCGTACAACTAAATGTATAATACTTGTAAATGATCTATTGTCGGTATAATTTCTACAATTCATTTGTGCTTTTATTCAGCGCACGAGCTTTTTCGATGAAAACATAACTGACGAAAAAAAGAGGGATAATATTTGCGGCAATTAGTACCGCGTCAAATCGAAAGATGCCGTAACACAGCCATAAGATTGTACCTGTCAGCATAAGTCCGAATGCACCGAGCGAGAGTTGTTCCGTTTCTTTTGTACGCCACACACGAAATGCCTGCGGCGCTAATCCGAAAGAAGTGCAACAAGCGGCTACTGTACCGATAATTGTAACGAAAGTTTCCGGCATTGTCTTGGATTATGTCTATGTAAAAATGCAACTCATATTTTTATCGGCTATACTCGGCCATCATTTCAATAAATTGGCCGAAAAGATAATCCGAATCATGCGGCCCGGGCGATGCTTCGGGGTGATATTGCACTGAGAATACAGGTAATTCCGCGTGCCTCATTCCAGCCAATGTATTGTCGTTCAAATTAAAATGAGTCGGAATTATGTTTGCCGGCAAAGTAGTTGCATCAACGGCAAATCCGTGATTTTGCGAACTTATTTCTACTGCACCGGAAGGCTCGTAACGAACCGGATGATTAGCGCCGCGGTGCCCGAATTTCAGTTTATAGGTTTTGGCCCCGAAAGCAAGCCCCAAAAGTTGATGACCTAAACATATTCCGAATATCGGCTTAATACCGATTAGTTTTTTTACTGTTTCTACGGCATAGACTACAGCCGCGGGATCGCCGGGGCCGTTCGAGAGAAAAATTCCATCGGGATTTTCAGCCAAAACCGTCTCGGCGGAAGTAGCAGCCGGATATACAGTAACATCGCAACCCCAAGCGGATAAACGCCTTAGTATATTACGTTTAATGCCGAAATCGAATGCGGCAACGCGAAACCTGCGCTGTTCTGTACGAACGGCCGGGTAGCCAAGAGGAACGTTGGCGGGCTCCCAACGATACGGCTTATTTACTGTAACGCTACCCGTTAAATCGCAACCTTCCATAGAAGGAATGGCACGTGCTCTTTCCGTTAGCCGTGCGGCATCAAGGTCGCCGGCCGAAATAATGCCGCGCATCACGCCCGCGCTTCGCAATATTCGAACGAGAGCGCGAGTATCCACTTCTTCAATACCGATTTTATTGTTTTCGACCATCCATTCGGGCAAAGATTTTACGGCACGCCAATTAGAATGGTTTTTTGCAATTTCCCTTACAATAACTCCTTCGGTCTGAAAAGCTTCCGATTCGTCATCGTCGGGATTTATTCCGTAATTACCGATATGCGGATAAGTAAAAGTCATAACCTGACCTTTGTAGCTTGGGTCGGTCAAAATTTCCTGATAGCCGCTCATGGCGGTATTGAATACTATTTCGCCCTTTGCTTCGGCATCGAGGTCGCCAAAAGCGAAACCGTGAAAAGTCATTCCGTTTTCGAGAGCAAGAACTGCAGGCCGGCGCGGGTATTGCATAGCTGTTTGATTTGTTCGATTTTTCAAAATAAAGTTTTTTTCAAAGCGCAAAATTAAGATGACTTTTACGTTCTCAGCCGATTATTTCCAACTTGGCGTATCGTAGCAATAATTGCTTGCGTCCAACGTTTTGGAACTGCACAACCGCCTGCCATTCGCCGCTGGTTCGCTCTACTACGGAATTTACTGTTCCTATACCGAATTGCGCATGGCGCACCCTTTGTCCGGCACGAATATTCGGGCGCGAATTTGCGGGGGGCGGCAGTTGCGAATACGACTCGTTGCGCGGAATATCATCGTAGAACGGCTTTTCGGTGCGTGCCGGCTTTGTAAATTGACTGTTATGCCGTGTAATAAACGGTGCGGGACGCGACGCATCGGCCGATTTCGGCGTTCGGCGCAATGAATCGCCGCGCTTCCATTCCAAAGTATCACTTGGAATTTCGTCCAAAAAACAAGACGGTTCGTTGAAAGCCAATTCGCCGAAACGAAAACGGCGCTCGGCATAGCTGAGAAACAGTTGTTTGCAGGCGCGAGTTATTCCCACATAGAACAAGCGTCTTTCCTCTTCTTTTTCGTCGGGGTCGTTCTCGGTTCTTGCAAGCGGAAACAGCCCTTGTTCCAAGCCGGCAACAAACACAGTCGGAAATTCCAAGCCTTTTGCGGAATGAAGTGTCATCAAGGTTACTGCGTTGGCCGAAGCGTCCGTATCGTCTATATCGGCCGCAAGCGATATTTGTTGCAGAAAGCCCTCGAGTGTAGGGTTATCTTCATGCGCGGCATATTCACCGATATTCGACAGTACGCGCTCTATATTTCGCAGTCTGTCTTCTGCTTCGTCGGTGCGCTCTTCGCGCAATACATTCGGCATACCGGTTGCTTCTATGTATTCAACAGCTATTTCTACAATGGATTCGCCGCGTTGCACCCTCTCTGCAAAACGCCTGATAAAAGCCGCAAAATCGGCTGCCGATTTACGAGCGCGCGGCATAAGTGCCGGTACATCGGCTACCCGCATAAATGCCTCGAACAGCGGTATATTCTCTCGCGTTGCGAAATCCTGCAAATATCCGAGCGAAACCGAGCCTAAACCACGCGACGGCTCATTGATAATTCTAAGCAAACTTTCGCTGTCGGATTGATTAACCAAAAGCCTTAAATAAGATAAAACGTCCTTTATTTCTTTGCGCTTGTAGAACGACATTCCGCCCACTATCGTGTATCGCAACGACGCACGACGCAAAGCATCTTCAAGTGCCTGCGACTGTGCATTTGTACGGTAAAGTACGGCAAAATCACGCATGTTCCGAAAATTTTCGCTTATTTCGCAGCGAATAATCTCGGCTATTTGAGCCGCTTCTTGGCGGTCGTCCCATGCCTGAATAACGCGCACAGGCTCGCCGTCGGAGTTCTCCGTCCAAAGTGTTTTATCCAGCTGCCGTTTATTGCGCTTGATAACGGAATCGGCTGCTGCAAGTATAGCCTTTGTAGAGCGATAATTACGCTCTAATTTTACTGTTTCGGCATTAGGATAATCTTTCTGAAAATCGAGTATATTGCGTATGTCGGCACCGCGCCACTTGTAAATGCTCTGCGCATCATCACCCACAACCGCTATATTGTTATGCCCGCCGGCAAGCATACGAATTGCCGTGTATTGCGCTCTGTTGGTATCCTGATACTCATCTACCATTATGTAGCGAAAACGCTCACGATATTTTTGCAGAATTTCGGGATAGCGTTGCAACAAGCGTATCATATTCAACAAAATATCGTCAAAATCCATCGCATTGTTCGCCCGCAAACGCTCTTCGTATCGAATGTATATTTCGGCAGTTTGCCGCTCCGCAAGATTAGACGCTTGCGCAGCATATTCACGCGGGCCTATCATTTGATTTTTTGCCGAAGAAATGCGCCCGCGAACAGCCTGCGGCGGAAATTGCTGTTGCGAATATCCCATAGAGTTCATAATATTTTTCACTACGGAAAGCGAATCCTCCGCATCGTAGATAGAATACGACGACGTATAATCGAGATGTTCTGCTTCGTAGCGCAATAGGCGCGCAAATATCGAGTGAAATGTTCCGGCCCATACTTGCGAAGCCGCACGCTCGCCGGTAACATGGGCAATACGCTCTTTCATTTCACCGGCCGCTTTATTGGTGAATGTTAATGCGAGTATCTGATGCGGTGCAACGCCTTCCCGCAGTAAATAAGCAATTCGATACGTTAATACGCGAGTTTTTCCGCTGCCGGCGCCGGCAATTATCAAAAGCGGGCCTTCCGTATGTCTTACAGCTTTAAGTTGCGACGGGTTGAGCTCTTGCAAAAAATCGGACATTGTTTCGTCAGCATGATTTACAATAATTATATTCATATCGGAAAAGTTTGTAAAACAATCGTTTTGGGATACGAAAAGCCATTTTTTGTTTGGTGCCCGGCTTACCGTCAAATTACTGTTCGAGTTCTGCCGCTATTGCCGCAGCGTTTTCGTTGGCAGTGCCGCACAACCACTTAATCGAAGCATTGCGACGGAGCCAAGTAATTTGCCTTTTCGCGTAATTTCGCGTATGCCGTTGAATAGATTCCAAAGCTTGCTCGGCAGATATTTCATTCCGCAAATATGCGATTGTTTCTTTGTAGCCCACAGTGTTCAGTGCGTTCAGTTCCGGCGAATAGCCCATTGCAAGTATACGTTCGGTTTCTTCGGGCAGACCGCCATTCCACATTTCTTCGCTGCGGCGATTTATTCTTGCATAAAGTTCGCCACGTAAGGCAGGCGTAATTCCGTAGTATTTTGCCTGAAATTCGGTTGCCGGTCTACTAGCCGAAAATTCGGAGAATTTACTGCCGGTAGCATAATAAAATTCTAAGGCGCGTAATATGCGGCGCGGATTTTTATCCGAATAGCGCAAGGCAGCCGCCGGGTCAATTACGTCGAGTTCGGCATAAAGAGCCTCACGTCCTTCGTTTTCCATTCGCTTGTTCAGCTCCTCGCGCACAGCGGTATAATCGCCTTGCGGCTCGTTAAAAATCCCCTCGAAAACAGATGCAATGTACAATCCCGTACCGCCGACTACAATCGGTCGCTTGCCTGCCGCCTGCATATTACGAATAACGGCAGAGGCTTCGTCCGCAAATCGCCCCGCACTGTAATATTCGTCGGGATTAAGAATATCAATAAAAAAATGCGGACACGTTGTGCGTTCTTCAGGTGTCGGCTTTGCTGTTCCAATATCGAGGCAACGGTATATTTGGCGCGAATCGGCCGAAATTACGGCACAATCTCCTAACCGTTCGGCTACGGCTAATGCGGTAGCGGTTTTGCCGGCGGCAGTCGGCCCGGCAATTACGATAATACTTGGTTGCTCCATAAATTACGACATAAAACACGGCTCAACGCCAAATATGGCCCGAATCTGCACTGCGCACACGCTTCTTTATTGCATTTTTCTGCTTAATTTCTGCTTAATTATTTTTCGTAATTACATAAGGTGAAGCCTGCGCTGTAGGCATAATCAGCAGGTCTTGAATACTCACATACGGCGGGCGTGTAGCGCAAAATAAAGCGGCTTCAGCCACATCGCATCCGGATAGCGGCAAAAAACCGCGATAGGTCATTTCGGCACGTGCCGCATTGCCGCGAAAACGCACAAGCGAAAACTCGGTTTCCACAAGCCCCGGGTCTATATTGCAAACTCTAACTCCCGTACCGTTTACGTCGAGTTGTAACGATTCGGAAATAGTCCGAACGGCTGATTTTGTAGCACAATACACATTTCCCGACGGATATGCCATACGCCCCGCAACGGAGGCTATATTGATAATCATTCCGGCGGCACGTTCTATCATACCGGGCAAAACAGCCCTTGTCATATAAAGCAATCCCTTTATGTTAACGTCTATCATTTCTTCCCAATCGTCGACCGAACCTGCTTGAAGTTTATCCAAACCGCGTGAAAGCCCCGCGTTATTTATCAGAATATCTATGTTTTTCCATTCATCGGGCAATGTTTCGGCCAGAGCGAACACGTCGTTGCGTTCCCGTATATCGCATACGCGAACCAAAACATCGGAGTTATAATTCTGTCGCAACTTATCGGCAAGCGCATCAAGTCGTTCTTTTCGGCGGGCAACTATAATCAAACGTGCGCCGGCTTCGGCAAAAACTTCGGCACAACCAAGTCCTATACCGCTTGACGCACCGGTAATTAAAGCGATTTTTCCGTTCATTGCATTTGCTTGGTCCGAGGCAAATCAGACTAATTTACCTACAAGAAAAAGGTGAGTAATAAGGAGAGTTCCGGCGGATTTTGCGAATACCCGCCAAGCATGCAAATTACCACACACAAATTCGCATACTCTTTCTCAAATAAATTTCGGACTTTATAGTCGCATTACGGTTGCTTTGAAAATACGCCAGCCGCCGTAGACAATCACGGCGAACAATGCCGCAGACAAAACTATTCCGTAGGGTATTTCCTGCCCTATTACAATCAAGGTAATGACTATAAAGAAAACTGCTGCGGTAATTCCGAGCAAATACAAAGTCGCCATAATTTTTTCGGATTAAAGTGATTGGTTTAACGTTTGCGCAGAAGTCCGGCATTCTCCGAATTTACCGCTCTCAACTGCCGATTTTACGATTTCCATATACCATTGCGGCGTACTTGTAGCACCCGAAACTCCAACGGTTTCCGCGCCGTCGAACCATTCTTTGCGAAGTTCTTCCACGTCCTCGATAAAATACGTTCGCGGATTCGCGGCTCTGCACACTTCATACAGCACTTTTCCGTTCGACGAGGCCTTGCCGGCCGCAAAAATAACAACATCGTTGTCGGCGGCAAAACGCGCCAGATGTTCCTCGCGCCCCGATACTTGTCCGCAAATCGTATCTTTTGCCTGAAATTTTTCCGAGCCGAATTCCGCAGGCTCTACAATCAAGTCGTTAATACGCTCATGCAATGCCTGACGTATCATAAAAAAGCCTGCTCTATCCATCGTAGTTTGAGAAAACAGTACGGTAGGGCGCGAAAAATCAACGTTTTTCAAAGCGTCGCCCACATTCTTGACTATAATACATTCATCATTGCAAACTCCGCGTACACCAACTACTTCGGCGTGTTCTTTTTTTCCGAAAATGACAACTTGGAAGCCGGAATCGTAAAATTTACGAACGCGCTCCTGCAATTTGCTGACTATAGGGCAAGTAGCATCAATAATTTCAATGCCGCGGGCAAAAGCACGACGATAGGTTTCGGGCGGCTCTCCATGTGCGCGCACGAGCACCTTTGCATCGGGAAAAAGATTATCCAAATCGTCGCGAGAAATAGTTTGCAGGCCTTTTGCTTCAAGGCGTGCAATTTCTTTCGGATTATGAATAATATTTCCCAATACATAAACATTCCCGTTATTCTCGGCCAAAGTTTCCTCCGCAATTTGAATAGTACGGACAACTCCCCAGCAGAATCCCGAAAATTTATCTATTACGACCTGCATAATGTATCCAAAATAGAGGTAAATTGCACTTAGGCTACGCAATTTTCGTAGACGGTTTGTATAGGAATATCGTTTGAGCCCGACCGTCGCAAAATTGAAGCGGCCATAACTATGCATAAATTGCTCAAATATCTGCCATCAAGAAGCAAACATCTTGTTTATTGTAAATTTTATGATGAAGTCAATCGTCGAATATACTTCGATTCGCCATATATTTCCGAATAATCACACACGTCTGTCCATGCTCTTACGCACAATTTTTATTTTAACGCTGTCAGCCTTGTCCGTTACTTTGGAAATGCAGGCTCAATTTGGCAAAAATAAGGTACAATATGATTCTTTTTCGTGGAAATTCATACGTTCCAAGCATTTTGACGTGTATTTTCATCAAGGCGGAGAATATTTGGCGCGTTATGTGGCGATAAATGCAGAGCGCGACCTTGGTTCCATCGAGCGTAGATTAAATTATTCGGTAGGGCGGCGAATACCTATTGTAACGTATAATTCTCACAATGAATTTCAGCAGAGCAACGTTATCGGCGGGGAAATCGGCGAAGGTATAGGCGGCGTAACCGAATTGTTCAAAAATCGCGTTACAATTCCGTTCGAGGGGTGCTACGACCAATTCAAACACGTTATTTGCCACGAGCTTGCTCATGCCGTTCTTAACGATATGTTCTATGGTGGCTCAATCCAAAATGCCATATCCAATGCTCAGCGCGCCGAATTGCCATTATGGATGAACGAAGGCTTTGCCGAATATGCCGCCGCCGACGGCTATGACGTAAAAACCGATATGTTTATGCGCGACGTGGCACTAAGCGAATACCTGAAAGGCCTTGATAATTTACAGGGATATTACGCATATCGCGGCGGACAAGCGTTTTATTGGTTTATTCGCGAGCGATACGGCGAACAGAAGATAAGCGAACTCATCAATCGCATCCGCAATTTGCCCGACTATAAGCAATCGTTCAATCTGACTTTCGGAATGAGCTACGAGGATTTTTCTGACCTTTGGGCCCGCGAAATGAAGAAAATATACCTGCCCGACATAGAAAAATTTGAGGCTCTCGACGATTTTGCGGAAAGACTCACCAATCACGAAAAACTTCACAATTTCTACAATTCTTCGCCGGCCGTTTCGCCCGACGGCGATAAAACAGCCTATATTGCCGACGAGGACGGCGTATTCGGAATTTATATTAAATACTTGGCGAATAACGGTAAAACTGTAAAGCTGCTCTCAAGCGACCGCGCTCTCGACTTTGAAGACCTGAACTTTCTGACACCCGGAATATCTTGGGATCCTACCGGTAAACAACTTGCAATATCGGCGAAAGCCGGCGGCGAGGACGCGCTGTTTATAGTTGATGCAGTTTCGGGAGCATATCGGCGCAAGACTTTCGGACTTAAAACAATTACATCGGCCATTTGGTCGCCGGACGGCAAAAATATTGCTTTTGTAGCCTCGAAAAACGAACAATCCGACTTATATTTATACGATGTTGCAAAGTCTTACGTCAAGAAACTGACCGATGACGTATTCAGCGACCAGCATCCGACATGGTCGCCCGACAGCAAAACCATTTATTTCGTATCGGACCGTGCCGATTATACGTCCGGCGATTTCAAGGCGGCAAGTTTCAAGATGTGGGATTACGCTCACGAAACACAAGACATTTATTCGCTTGATATTGCTTCCGGTACAATTAGCCGAATAACGCATGACCCCAAAAACGAAAAAACATCTTTGGCAGTTGCCCCCGACGGCAATACTTTGCTGTTTGTATCGGATAAAAACGGCATAGGTAATTTATATTTTCTTAATCTTGCCACAGGAGAAATTACTGCACGCAGCAATTCCATAAGCGGAATTACGCAACTCTCATTGGCAAATGACGGCAGCCGTTTGCTGTTTTCTTCGCAAAATAAAGGCGGCTTCGACTTGTTCTCAATGCGCTTCCCGTTGCAACGTAAGGATTACGGCGTTTTACCGCTTACAAAGTTCCGGCAATGGGAAGCCGAAAAATTAAAAACCGTAGCCGCAATAACCGCTTCTGAACCGATAGTGCCCAAACCGAGCAAACCTATAGGGTACGGAAATTTTGACGTAGAATTTTCGCGGCAACAATCCGCACCCCCAAACTCGAGCGTAACGCAATCGCCCGTGCGGCCGGTTATTGCCGATGGTACAGCCGACACCGCACTTTCCGCACCGCAAGACTATAAAGTGTCGCTATCTACCGACCTGATATATAATAATGCCGGATTCAGTACTTTCTACGGTTTACAAGGTGCTACGCAAATGCTGTTCAGCGATATGCTCGGCGACCACCAATTGTATTTGCTGATAAATCTTTTCGTCGACCTGAAAAACAGTAATTTTTACGCTGCATATTATTATCTTCCCAATAGAATTGACTATGAGTTCGGCGCCTTTCACAAAGCCGCTTATGTAATTCGCGGCAATGGAATGTTATATCGTTTTCGCAATTACGGTTTGGAAACAAATGCTTCTTATCCTTTCGACCGTTTCAGGCGTTTGGAATTCGGCTTGGGTATGCAGCTTGTAACGCGCGAAAATCTCGATTACGTAGAAGAGCCTTCGGCTTCTGTATTTGCAGTTTCGCCGCATATAAAATATACATTCGACAACACGGATTGGGGCTGGTTCGGCCCCAATCGCGGAGCTCGTTATTTCGCAAGCATATCGGCTTCACCGAAAATATCGAATTCAACACCGGAATTTATTACTTTCAATACCGATTTGCGACAGTATTTCTCTATGTTCGGAAATTATATCAATATCGCGCTTCGCGGTTCGGGTAGCGCAAGTTTCGGCGCAAATCCGCAAAAGGCTGTTATTGGCGGCGTTGACAACTGGATAAACAGAACTTTCAGCAACGGAACATTGCCTTGGGATTCGCCGTCCGATTTCGCTTTTATGCAATACGGATTGCCGTTACGCGGTTTTGACGTGGCTGAACGCAGGGGCAACAATCATTTTTTACTCAATGCCGAAATGCGCTTTCCTTTGTTTCAGGCACTCATCGCAGGGCCTGTGCCGATTTTGCTGCAAGGCGTACAAGGTGCATTTTTTACTGATATAGGTGCCGCTTGGAAAGATACATTTACTCCAACAACAGTAGACCTTTCAGGAAATAAAATATCGCAAGATTTACTTATGAGCGCGGGAATAGGCATGAGAACATTTGTTTTGGGGCTGCCGTTGCGTGTTGATGTGGCATGGCGGAATGAATTCTATGCATGGTCGCAACCGAATTGGTTATTCTCGCTCGGCGGCAATTTCTAATGATGCGTACTACCATAAAATACAATGGCGCAATCAATCAAAAAGACGTATATCGAGAAAAAGACAACGCTATACAACGAAAAAATCGTATTTTTGTGCTCCTTGTTACGGCGTGTGGCGCAGCCCGGTAGCGCACTACTTTGGGGTAGTAGGGGTCGCTGGTTCGAATCCAGTCACGCCGACAAACGATAAATTTTAGAATATTGCATAAAAAAGAGACTGTCTCAAAGCAAGAGTTCAGTCTTTTTTTTTTAGGAGAATGCTTAATATAAGCAGATAATAACCGATAGCTGCACAACTGTTAGGAAGGTCTTTCCGAATAGTTTTTTCATATTTACGAATACAAATTCAGAAGCAGTAACCGACTCTTACGGAACGGTGCCGCTAATTGAAATTAGCCGGGAATCTTGTCTTTTCCATTTAATTTCCCGTATAATTTCTATCAATCTTTTTGCCACAGATAAGCCGCATTGATAAACAACTGCCGCCCCACAAGACTTGGAATTGAAACTAAGTTCATGGCATTAGTCAGATTATTGATGCCTGTATTCACGGTAATGGCCGTATGCGTTCCGCCACCCAATCGAAAAGTCTTACCCACGGCACAATTCAGCATAATATAACCGGTTGCATACTCGTCGTCGCGGTCAAGCGTAATGCGTTGCGGGTTACTTACCGATACTCCGTTTTTGTCTAATGCTTCATTGCCGAATCGTCCGATAAATTGCGCACGTATATTTGCTGACCAACCCGACCCTTCGTCGTCGTACCGCACGCTCGCCGCACCGCTGTTGCGCGAACGAAACCATAATCCGCCGTACATTTCCCGCGTAAGCCTTGTGAAAACGCCCGATGACGGATTAACCGTTCCCGCAGTTCCGTTTTCTATTGCTTCCAATACTTCCACATCGTTGGCATCGAGATATTGGTAGCCTGCCGAAACAGTAACAGACTTTTTTTCCGACAGATGTGCCGAGCAACGAAAATTTGCCTCGATACCTTGGGTATAGACTCGCGATAAATTCCTGTATGAATAAATTGCGCGGGTTCCCGACGGATCTTGCCCCACATAGTAATATTCTATTAAGTTCGACAAATTATTGCGGAAGCATCGAGCCTCTGTGAATATTTCGGCGGATATACCGAAAAACGGCTCGAAAGCCGAGGGGTGCCATTGTACGCCCAAATCAAACGCTGTAGAACGTTCGGGCTGCAAATCCAGACCTAATCTACGCGCACCTATCAAGTCGTAGCCTGCACCCGCCAGCCTATTTGAAAACTCCACGTATAATTGCCGAAAATCGGGAACTTTAAAACCTGTTCCGACGGAACCACGCACTTGCCAATTATCATTTACCTTGATATTCAGAGCAAATTTCGGGTTCAGCAACCAAGCCAATACTTTTACCGAGCTGTCGAAACCGCCGCCAAATCCCGCATTCGGATAAGCGCTATTGTGTGTATAACGACTGCTGAGGGAATACGAAGCCCATGAAGTAGGATTGCCCTCCCACTGGCCGAAAAGTGCGAAAGTATTAAACGACGGCCTGTCCGGGTAGCGCGAGCCGGATATATCATCGTAAAGAAACTCGGTGCCGAATGTAAATCGGTCGCGCTCACTCCAGAGAACGTCGTACTGCAAAAAACCTCGCGCCGTCATACGGTCAAGGTTATCTACGCGCCCGGCCGTTCCCTGCACAGTGTCAAAATTATAAATCTCCGAATAGTGAGTCAGGTAAGCCTCCGAGCTCAATCGTGCCGCGCCATGCGTCCAGCTTCCGGTTATTGTTCCCGACTTTTCGCTTTGTATTACCGAGCCTTGATTCTCGGCAATTTGTCCAAAAAACGATTCGATAAATTTTCCGCTGCTTTCGGCATGAAATAACCGCCCCGTGCCGGAAAAATTCAACGTAGGCAAAGCGTACCATTTTGCTTTTATATGTGCGGTATAATCTTCAAAGCCGGAATACGGAACGCTTTTTGTGCCGTCAGATGCCACAAATGCGGCTGCATTTCTGTAATTGCAATAGCCCGACGCATTTATATTTTCACCTCCATAGCCGATTTCGGTTTGTAATTCGGACGCACCTCTTTGCAACATTTGCCCGTAAAATTTTCCCGACCAACCGGATGCCGGTTTTTGAGTGATTATGTTTATCACACCGGCAAGCGCGTCGCTGCCGTAAAGCGACGACATCGGCCCTTTTACTATCTCAACGCGCTCTATATTTCCCGTAGAAACACGATTCAAGTCAATAACTCCGGCTACTCGTCCGGTCATAGGCTGTCCGTCTATCAATATTTGCGTATAATCGCTGCCAAGCCCCATCATTTGAACGCCGGTACGCACATTCGTCGTAAGCAAAAGGCCGGTTTGCTCACGCAATACGTCGGCAATGGTTGTCATGGCTGTTGTTTGCAATTGCTTACTTTCGATAAGTTCCACCCGCATAGGCGAATCTTTCAGCAAAACGGCATTGCGCGTTCCCGTTACAACTACGGTGCCGGCCTTATATGTTCTTGCGGAATCTGCTCTTAGCGTATCTGCGGCACGGCGCGATTTCGGTATATGAGGCAGACGGATAATATCGTGTTGGGCAACGGCATCTATGGCGGTAAATACGGCGAATAAAGCAAAAAGCGTAAAAAAGTTTATGGTCATTCGTAGTAAGTTGTGTAATTTTTAAAATCGATATCCAGTAATGACGATTTGCTCCGAAGTTTCTTTGCTTACGTTCTTTAACTATTCCTTAATGCCCGATTAGCCCGTATGAGCAAAATACCCGCTTTACGCACGTTCGTTACTTTGCCCGTAGTCATTGCGGCTCTTGGATATTTTGTTGATATTTACGATTTAACGCTGTTCAGCATTGCGCGGGTACCGAGCTTATCCGACTTGGGCTTCGCGTCAAACGAGCTGACCGAC
The DNA here is from genome assembly GCA_020852855.1 of Bacteroidota bacterium. Lineage (GTDB taxonomy): Bacteria > Bacteroidota > Ignavibacteria > Kapaibacteriales > UBA961 > JADZAA01. The sequence goes on along the minus strand of JADZAA010000049.1, from coordinate 69,093 downwards.
AAGGGCTTGATGCTCATCAATCTGCAAATGACCGGAATGTTGCTGGGCGGAATATTTTGGGGAATTTTGGGCGATAAGAAAGGGCGCATCAGCGTGCTGTTCGGCTCGATTCTCATGTATTCTTTGGCAAATTTTCTTAATGGAATGGTGCAAACTATCGAGCAATACGCTGCGTTGCGCTTAATTGCCGGCTTCGGTCTTGCCGGCGAACTCGGCATAGGAATTACGCTCGTAGCCGAAAGCCTGCCCAAAGAATTGCGCGGCTACGGAACAATGGTAGTGGCCGGTATAGGAGTTTCCGGTGCAGTTTTGGCAAATATCGTAATGCAGGTTTCGCATGATTGGCGCACGGCATACTACGCCGGCGGTGCATTGGGACTGCTTCTACTGTTGCTTCGTATTAAAATCTTCGAGTCCTGCTTATTTGAAAAAGCAAAGAAAACAAATGCTTTACGCGGAGATTTCTTGCGCCTTTTCACTAATCGCTCGCGCTTCCTACGATATATGCAAAGCATTTTTTTAGGATTTATACCATGGTACATTGTGGGAATTTTAGTTACGTTTTCACCGGAATTTGCCAAAACATTCGGTATTCCGATAGAACACGGTCAAGAAAAATTAATAGGCGGAAATGCTGTTATGTTCTGCTACATAGGCCTGACGGCAGGCGATTTTGCAAGTGGCACTTTATCGCAATTTTGGCATAGCAGAAAGAAATCCATGCTTTTATTCTTCATTCTTTCTGCCATATCTACCGCGACTTACTTGTTTTGCTTAAATAATTCGACATTACCAATACTTTATGCAGTATGTGGCTTTTTGGGATTTTCTGCCGGATTTTGGGCAATATTCGTAACGGTGGCCGCCGAACAATTCGGCACTAATTATCGCGCTACCGTGGCCACTACCGCGCCCAATTTCGCACGGGGTGCGCTTGTACCTATAGCCTTGTCGTTCGAATGGCTGAAATCGCAAACCGACATAGTTTCGGCGGCCTTTATTGCAGGTGCGGCGTGTATAGCAATATCATTCGTAGCTTGGGCTTATTTGCCCGAAACTTTCCACAAAGAACTCGACTACGTGGAGTAAAGTTTCAGGCGCGATGTTTTCCGTATTTTTGCCTCAAAATTTTGCCGAACTATTATATTATGTGCATGAGTATCCGCGAAAAGCTGTCCCGTATTACAGGTCTGAAACAGACCGTTTTGTGCGTAGGGTTAGATGCAGATGCCGCTTTATTGCCAGAGGGCTTCGGGCATACACCTGGAGATGTTGTTGCGTTCAATCGAGAAATAATCAATGCTACGCGACACGTTGCCGCGGCCTACAAAATCAATACTGCGTTTTACGAGCAATACGGCAGTCGCGGATGGGCTGCGCTCGAAGCGACGCGGACATTGCTGCCCGACGATGCAATTTCAATCGCTGATGCCAAGCGCGGCGACATAGGAAATACAAACAACGCATATGCACGCACCTTCTACCAAACTTTGGATTTTGATTCGGCAACGGTATCCCCTTATCTCGGCTTCGATTCCATTGAAACATTTTTACAATATCCCGATAAACTTACATTTGCACTCGCTCTTACGTCCAATATCGGTTCGGCCGATTTTCAGAGGCTCGATGTAGGCGGCAAGCCGCTTTACCGTAAAGTTATAGAACGTTGTTGCGAATACCGGGGCGCAGGCGAAATAGGATTTGTGGTCGGTGCCACTCATCCGTCCGATTTGGCCGAGATACGCTCTTATACAAAATCTGTTCTGCTCATTCCCGGCGTTGGAACTCAAGGCGGTGCGCCGGATGAGGTATTAGCCGCCAACGGCGGCGAATCGGCATTGGTTAATGTATCGCGGCAAATTATTTATGCTTCTTCGGGTGCGGACTTTGCCGAACGCGCTCGGGAAAATGCCGAAAAATTTGCTGCTCAATTACGTATAATTGCATGAAAAATCCGAATCTTATTACGAATTTGCGCCGTGTCGCACTGCTTGCTTTTATTTGTGCAATATTTTTCAATGTACAAAATGCTTACGCGGATTCAAACGAAATAAAGGATTCGACCGCAAGCAAGCGTTTGTCACTCGGTGGCGGCATTGGTTATGTATCGGCTTTTCACGATGCGGATTTCCGCGCATTGCCGGGAGTTCCGAATTGTTGCCCCAATTTCACAAACGGAAGCGGCGGCGGCTTCGAACTTTGGCTGTTCGGCGAACTACCGCTCGAACAAAGTTTGCGATTAGGTGCGCGTGTAGGTTTTTCACGACATTCGGCAAGTTTTACGGTTGCCGAACAAGTACCCGTAATAATCGGTGATAAAGCTGGTGAAGTTACTTTCATTCACTCTCTCGAGGCTTCGATGAGCCGCATAGGAATAGAGCCTTATATCGGCTTTCGATTAGGCGGCTTAGGAGCTGTAGCCGGATTTAGAGTAGGAACCACCGCAGCACCCGCTTACGAACAAAGAGAAACGGTTTCGCCGGGAAATTTCAGCGACGGACGAAATGTACGCAATCAGTTTTCCGGCACTTTGCAAAAGGCAGCGTCGCTGTTTTTCGACTTATCGGCCGGGCTGAATTACAGCATTCCGCTGAATATGCGGCGAACTGTATTTCTTGTGCCGGAAATCCGCTTGAATTACGGACTTACGCCAATTGTCGAAAATTATTCATGGTCTGCAAATCTTGTAACCGCCGGGCTTTCCGTGCGTTTAGAGCCGGAAGCGAAACGCCCTGTTGCAATCGAACTGCCCCACGCAACAGAGCCGCCGGCCCCCGAACCGCCGAAGTCTCGGGCACCAATAACTACGATTACGCGCATAAACGCATCATTTGACATTGCCGCTATCTCCGAAGAAAATTCTGCCGACAATGTTTTTCGCGTGGAAGAATTTGTTTCTACCCAAATGTATCCGTTGCTCAATTATTTGTTCTTTGACGAAACAAGCGACGCAATCCCGCAACGCTACAGCACTTCCGGCCAATCGGTTTCCGGCGAGAGACACAACGAACTTTCGGCTTATTACAATGTGCTGAACATAATCGGAGAACGCTTGCAATGGCAAACTGCAACACGAATTACGATTACGGGTTGCAATTCGGGCGTTGGCCGCGAGCGTGGCGATATTCGCTTGTCGCGCAATCGTGCCACTGCTGTAAAAAATTACCTGACGGAAAAATGGAATATCGGCCCCGAACGGATTAAAATCGAAGCGCGCGGCTTGCCCGAACGCTCGTCCAACCCCGACCGTGCCGAAGGCTCGGCAGAAAATCGGCGCGTGGAAATTACCGCCGACGACGAAAGAATACTTGCGCCGGTATATGAGCGCGACACAGTGCGCGGACTTCCGAAAAGCATAAGAATCCGCCCGACGGTCAGTAATGCCGGACAAATCAACAATTGGGATTTTATAATTACTCAGGACGGACAACAACTAGCAGTTTGGCAAGCCAAAGGCGCACCGCCTTATGAATTAAACATTTCGTCGCGATTAACCGAACTGCGTAATGTAGATGGCGACGAGCCGTTGCGTTGCTCATTCACCGCTTACGGCGCGGACGGTAAGCAAATTGCTTTTTCAGAAAGTTTTATGCCGGTTGAATACGTTACGCTGGAACAAAAGCGTTCTATACGCGCTGCCGACAAAGAAATAGAGCGTTTCCGCTTGATGTTGTTCGATTTCGACCAATCGGAGCCGGGAGCGACAAATCGTCGTATAATCACGGATATTTCGAGGCGTATTACACCGGAATCATTTGTAAATATTATCGGCGCAACCGATGCTGCGGGCGATGCCGACTACAACAAGCGACTTTCTCTGGCACGGGCGCAAGCCGTAGCACGAATTTTGGGTAATAATCGCGCTACCGTAGAAGGTACTGGCGCAAGCGGCGGAGAATTCGATAATTCGCTGCCCGAAGGACGCTTTTATAATCGTAATGTAACTATCGAGGCAATCACGCCGCAGAAATAGAATCCGTTACCCGATGCACAAAACAGAATTTCAGAAGAAAACTGTAAGAATCTCGTGAAATTTCTCGACAAACCAATCGTCGCACCGATTATTGCATTTATCGCAACGCTTGCGGTTTATTGTATTACGCTTGCTCCGGACGTAACTTTTACCGATGCCGGCGAACTTGCGGGCGTAGCCGCAACGCTCGGCATTGCACATCCTACGGGCTATCCTCTTTTTACTCTGTTAAGTCATATTTGGACGCTTCTGCCGATTCCGGGTTCGGTAATTTTTCGACTGAACCTTTTTTCGGCGGTTTGCGCAGCGGCTTCAGCGGGAGTATTCGTTGCGCTCGCCAGAAATTTCCTGCGATTGCTTAATCCTGCCGCGCATCCTTCGGTATTTGCAGTTCTTGCATCTGCTTTATTATACGGATTCTCAATTACAATATGGGAACAATCCTGCTCGATTGAAGTTTATTCCTTGCAACTGCTGTTATTTACCGTAATCTTACTTGTATTTCTTAAAGCAATCGGCGGAGGCGAAGAATCACGTTCGGCACTGATTGTTTGGGCATTTTTATTGGGTTTAGGATTTACCAATCACGGAAGTACCATTCTGCTGGCACCGGCAAGTATTTATTTATTTTTCATACGCCCGAACAGCAAAAAAAACAATTACAAATCGCATTTTCGCACAATTTCATTTCTGATACTTCCTTTCCTTCTCGGTTTGTCTGTATGGTTATACTTGCCGATTCGCGCCGCGGCTGACCCGATTTTCAACTGGGGCGGCGTTCAACGCGGCTTCGATAAGTTTTGGTATCATGCTTCCGGCAAGCAATTTCAAGTTTGGATGTTTCAAGCCAAGGCAATTTCAGGCAATTTCAATCATTTTTTGTCGCTTTTTCCGCGTGAATTCGGCTGGGCAGGAATAATCGCATTATTTTTCGGAATTACCGCTGTATGGCGTTCATCGCGAAGATTGTTTTGGGGTTTGCTATTGCTCGTTTTAAGTTGCTTGGCCTATTCCCTATCTTATGAAATACACGATATTGACGCTTACTTTTCGCTGGCAATCATAGCCTTAATGCTTTTTACAGCCGCCGGAATGCACTCTCTTTCTCTGCGTCAAATTCGATTTATTCTTCCGGCTTTATTTATTCCGGCTGCACTTGCGATGACACTTAATTTCAAAGCAGTTAATCAACACTCTAATTATTTGGTTCCAGAATATACTCGAATTCTTACAGAAAATCTTGAGCCTAATGCCGTTATACTGTCGCACCTTTGGGATTTCTGGTGTTCGGCATTTTGGTATAAACAACAAGCTGAAGGCTATCGCAAAGATATTACTTTGGTTGAAACGGAACTTCTGCGTCGGACATGGTACCCCGATAAAGTAGAATCTTGGTATCCTTATACGCTTGCAGAATGCTCACCCCAAAAGCAGGTTTTTCTTGAAGAATTGCGTAAATTCGAGGCGGACGAATCCTATTCGCCCACAATAATACAAGAGCGTTACGAACAACTTCTGAACGCTTATATAGACAGCAATTACTCTCGGCATCCTATTTATGTTACGGCTGATGTAATCAGCGGCGAGCCGGCGGTTGCCGTCAATTATTTGAAAATTCCGCAAGGTTTTGCCTGGCGGCTTGTAAAACCCGGCGATTCATTGCCCAATCCGCTGCCTACAGCCTACGGTATAAACATTGCAAGATTTGCATCTTCTCTGCCCGGCTCCGACGGATATTTGGAAACGAAAATTCGGGATTTAGCCATGAGCAATCTTTTGGCTTTGGCTGATTTTAACGAACGCGGCGGCAATATATCAGCCGCAAACGATGCACGCGAAAAAGCGTCTGTAATTGGCGCGGGATTGCCAAGAATCAGGCGTAAGCGTTGATTTTAAACAAGAAGCAAAAACAAGAATTACGGCCCTAATTCTTTGAAGTTTTTCTCTATCGTAGTTTCAATTGCTTTTTTGGCTGCACTACCGAAAAGCGAAAGTTCTATATTGACTTCGGCAAGATTATCGCGTGCTTCCAATGTTCCCTTGCCGAATTTGGAGGTTACGTGAAGCGTAAAGCCAACCCAAACCGCAGTATCAATCAATGCCTTGACCTCTTTGCGGTCAAGAAATGTTTCGTCAATGTATTTTTTTATTTCAACCGCATTTTTATCGGTCGTAAATTTTTTGTGAATTGTTGCCATAGCCCGACCTTTCGCCGCATTTTTGGATAAAAAAGAGAAACAATAAAAAATGTCGTTTATTCGCTCGATTTCCGGTATTCGCGCCACACAAGGCGACGATTTAACCCCTTTTACAGTTGCGCGATACTGCGCCGCTTTTGCACAATTTCTTCCTACCGGATCCATAGCCATAGCGCGAGACGGTCGGCCGTCGGGCTTATGGATGGAATATATCGCAGCCGGAACTTTTGCCTCACTCGGACGCGAAACGCATATCTTGGGCGTAGTGCCCACCCCGACTGCGCAGATTTACGTAGAGCGTGAGAGCGTTGTTGCGGGCGGTATAGTGCTTACCGCGTCGCATAATCCGTCCGAATGGAACGGCATGAAATTTTTAGGCGGCGACGGCGTATTCTTAGATACCGACGAGAACCGTGAATTTTGGACGTATCTTGACAAACCGATTACATTTCCGACAATACTGCGCAACGATACGACGCACTTGGTCAATAATGTCGTTGAGCGTCATATTGAAGCCGTAACCGCCGTATTATCTTCCGCTGAACGCGAGCAAATTCGTAACAAACGCTATAGAATAGCAGTTGATGCCGTAAATGCCGCCGGCTCACGGGCTATTCCCGAATTATTGCGGGCACTCGGCTGTACGCCAATTCCGCTGTACTGCGACGGCAGCGGTATTTTCCCTCATATGCCCGAACCTGTACCCGCACATTTGGGTGCGCTCGGCGCGGCCGTCCGCGAAAATAACGCAGATTTCGGAATTGCCGTTGACCCCGATGCCGACCGCTTGGTTTTAATAGACGAGCACGGCATACCGACGAACGAAGAAATGACCATAACATTGGCGGCCGCGTCTGTCTTTTCGGGCGAATTACCCCAAGGATTTGCACCGATTTGCGTAGTTAATTATTCCACGACTCGCGCTGTCGACGCGGCTGTGCTGCGTTATGGCGGAAAAGTTGAGCGTGTGCCGGTCGGCGAAATCAACGTAGTACAAGCCATGCGTAAAAATTGCGCCGTTGTCGGCGGTGAAGGCAGCGGCGGCGTAATACTGCCATATTGTCATTACGGACGCGATTCGTTGGTAGGAACGGCTTTAATAATCCGCCTGCTTGCAAGGTCGGGCGGAACTCTTTCGGAATTATCGGCTTCTATGCCGCAATTTGCCATGCGAAAGACCAAATTTCCTTTTGAGGGCAATGCCTCCGACGTATTTGCCCGACTCGAGGCCGAATTTTCGTCCGCCGAATTGAATCGCGACGACGGCGTATACTTTAATTTCGGCACGTCATGGCTTCATGCGCGAGCATCGAATACCGAGCCGATTATCAGGGCTATTGCCGAATCGCCGTCGCCCGACGAAACCGAACGCTTACTCGGAATTGCCGCAAAAACAATAGCAAAATAACCTTTCAGTCTAAAAATAATTACCGATGAAGCTCAGAACAGATATAATTCTGATTGTCGTTGCCGCAGGGTTGCTGTTTATTCCGTTTTTAGGTGCGGCGCGGCTGTTTGATTGGGACGAAATAAACTTTGCCGAATGTGCCCGCGAAATGCTGGCGACGGGCGATTATTTACGCGTTCAAATAGATTACTCTCCGTTTTGGGAAAAACCGCCTTTATTTATTTGGTTGCAAGCCGCGTCAATGTCGGTATTCGGAATAAACGAGTTCGCAGCACGGTTGCCCAATGCCGTTATCGGTATGATAACATTGCCGTTATTGTATTTCTGGGGTGTGCGATTGCGCTCGCGGCGTTTCGGACTGCTGTGGGCAGCTGCTTATGCCGGTTCTTTTCTTCCGCATTTCTACTTTCGCTCGGCAATTATTGACCCCCTTTTCAACCTGCTGATTTATGCCGGTATTATGACGCTTGCAACCGCAACCGTGCCTATTAAGCCGCGCCGAACGGCATTTGCCGGAACTCTTATCGGGCTTGCAATGCTGACCAAAGGCCCCGTTGCATTATTGCTTTCAATGCTGACAATAGCGGCTGTAGCCGTATGGAGTTATCTGTCGATTAAACGAAAAAGCAAGCATAAACCCGGGAAAAACGACACGATGATTTTCGGCAGTTTTACTTCGTCAGCTTCTATTCTCGGCATATTTTCCGTTTTCTCTCTCGCGGCGGCCTCTCTTTGGTTCGGATTTGATATTATCCGCAACGGCACATGGTTCGTTTCGGAGTTCATTAACTATCAGATAAGGCTATTAACAACCGGAGATGCCGGACATGGCGGGCCGTTTTATTATCATACCATAGTATTGCTGTTAGGTTGTTTTCCGGCATCGTTATTCGCATTATGGTCGCTTTTCGTACCGACGGATATAAATTTTCGCATTGCCCGATTGTGGAATATAGCGCTGTTCCTTGTTGTTCTTATCGTTTTTTCAATAGTTAAAACCAAGATTGTACATTATTCTTCGCTTTGTTATTTCCCACTTACTTTCTTGGCGGCCGATTGGGCAGATAAAGTAATAGGCAATCAAGCGCAATGGAAAAAACGGCATACTGCGATTGTCGGGCTATTTGCAGCATTTTGGGCAGTTGCTCTTGCGGCCGTGCCCGTTATCGGAATGAATAAGGAATTTGTAATGCCATATATAGCCGATGATTTCGCACGGGCAAATCTGACCGCACCCGTACAATGGAACGGTTGGGAACCGATTGTAGGTTTGATATACGCAGTTGCGATGATTTGTGCGTTATTTCTGCCTGCCCGCCTTAAATTTCCGATTGTTTTTGCTTCTACGGCCGTGGCCATATCGCTTTTTTTGCCTCTTATAGCACCTAAAATCGAAGGATACACACAAGCCGCACCGATAGAATTCTACGAGTCGCTGCGCGGCCGTGAATGTTACGTAAAGCCTGTTGGCTTCAAAAGTTATGCACATTTATTTTACTCGCGCAAGCCTCGGGTTTTCTCGCCGGCCGCTCTCGGAATTGCCCCCGATGATTTTGAGAATCGGCTGTTTCGCGGCGCAATAGACAAACCCGCGTATTTCGTTTGCAGGCAACAAGATGCGGATAAATGTCGCAACGAACGAAATATCCGTGAAATAGGAGCAAAAGCAGGATTTATATTTTTTGAACGCCTACCCTGAAATAAAAGAATAATCAACGGCTTGGCCCCATGCCGTTCCGGCAGAAATTTATGGCTCGGCCAACTTATTGCATATTATTACATTTATGAAAAATTATATTTGCATCTGTATTTTCCGTAACTTTTCCGTAAATTTGTATGTGTTTTAACAAATAATCTCTTGATTGATTTGTTTTTGTTTTCACTTTTTTGAATTATTATTGGAGAATGAATAATGCCACAGACTTCGACTTCCGTTGTGAAGATAGGCGTGTTCTACGACGGCAGTTTCTTTCAGCACGTCAGTAATTACTATTACTTTAATCACCCGCGCCGTAGCCGTATCCGCATTTCCGGACTGCATGATTTTATCCGCGAAATAGTAGCCGAAGAAGAAGGGCGCGATGTACGACGTTGCCAAATAGTTGATTGTCATTTATTCAAAGGCAGACTTTACGCAGGCGAGGCAAGCGAAAATCAGATTTATTACGACAGAGTGTTCGACGATATTCTGATGAGTGAAGGCGTAGTTACGCATTATTTACCGTTGCGAAGCTCGTGGAGCGGTAAAAAAATGGAGAAAGGCATTGATGTTTGGCTTGCGCTCGAAGCTTATGAGTTGTGCGTTATCAAACAGTTCGACGTTGTGGTGCTGATTGCTTCCGACGGCGACTATGCACCGCTGATTCGCAAAATCAATTCTCTCGGCAGCCGCATGATGGTTCTTTGCTGGGAATTTGATTTTACCAATGAGGAAGGCAACACAATTTACACCCGAACATCGCACGAGCTGCTTAACGAAGCAAGCTACCCCGTGATGATGCACAAAGTTGTAGATAACCCCGCAGGACGATATATCGGCTTAATAAATAATATATTTGTGCAAGGCGGCCCGCGTTTCGACTCGTCTTTCCGCAATCAACCCGGCGGCGACGCAGAAGAAGACGAAAACGATTACACGGAAGATAGTTCGGCAGAAGAAGACGAAACTATGTACGACGAAGAAAGCCAGACGCAGTTCTCTTTCGACGATTCGCAATCCAACATATCCGCGTTGCAAAGATTACCGGCGCAATTTCCCGATATGCCCCGCGCTTTACGCAAACGCTTTTATGCTACCGACGCGGCTCAACCGCAGGGACAGTCACCTTCCGGCGGCGATTGTAAATTAAGCTACATACTAAGTTTGAAAAACGGTTACGGATTTATTAAATATCCGCCAAATAATCTGTTTTTCCATTTCAGCAAATTATCGGATACCGATTTCAATCAATTGCACGTAGGCGATAAAGTGGAATTCAGAATTACGCAAAACGATTACGGCGAAGATATTGCGGCAGACGTTCGGCTTGTTGCCATTGCCGACGAGCTAAGTCTCTGAAATCCGCTGCCGTCAAGCATATAAACAAGCCGTCCGCCAGCCATAAACAGCCGAAGACGGCTTGTTTTTTTGAACAATACAATTCGAATTCCTCAGTATTTTGTACGTTTGGCGCAGTTAAACAAAACTCAGCTACAAAAATGATAAGCATACCGTCAAATATTACCGCATTAACACCATACAAACCCGGGCAAACACCGGAGGAAACAGCACGATTATACGGTATTTCCGATGTTGTAAAACTTGCTTCGAACGAAAATCCGCTCGGTGCTTCGCCGCTCGCGCTGCAAGCAGTAAATTCATTAAGCGGTTCGGCATACTCGCTTTATCCCGACGGCGGGCTTGCACTGCGCGAATCACTCGCCGAGCAATTCGGAACAAACGTGGAAAATGTAATTTGTCACAGCGGGTCTGATGCACTAATTCATCTTGCGCACCGCACATTTGTTACGCCAAGCGACACGCTTGTATCGGCACGCGGAACATTCATAGGTTTTCAAGTGGCGGCTTCTCTGTCAGGCGCGGAAATTATTTATACATCGCTTACCGGCGATTATCGTTTCGACGCGGAAGCATTGGTAAATGCCGTAACGCCAAAGACAAAAGTTCTCTATATTGCCAATATTAACAATCCGACCGGCACATATCTTACGGCAGATGAACTGACGTATATTCTGGATAGAACACCGGAAACTACGCTTGTAATTCTCGACGAGGCATATTTTGAATATAGTTTGTATATTGCAGACGATTATCCCGACGGCATGGCATTGCGCCGCCCTAACACTTTGATTCTTCGCACTTTCTCGAAATGCTACGGATTGGCCGGGTTGCGAGTGGGCTACGGAATCGGCGATTCGGGTGTAATAGCCGCAATGCTGAAAGCAAAGCTGCCGTTCGAGCCGAATACTGCCGGCCAAGCCGCTGCAAAGGCCGCATTGCGCGACAAAGAGTTTCTGCAAAAAACCGTGGAATTAAACGCACGCGGCTTGAAATTGTTCCGCCGAACCATTGAAGAAGCAAATTTATACGCTCCCGTTTCCGCCGGAAATTTTGTTATGCTCGATTGCGGCAATTCCGAAACTGCGGAGCGCGTATTTCACTCATTATTGCGAAAAGGATTTATTACGAGACCGCTTGCCGGAGGATTTGCATTGCCTAATTGCATAAGAGTAAACACAGGAACAGATGAACAAAACGAGCGTTTTTGCAGTGCATTGCGCGAAACTGCTGCTGAAATACCGGAACTTGCACGAGTACGGCAATAAAAACTTAATCGCCCGAGCCTGAAAATCCGAATGTTCGGACAGACTTTCGATTTAATTGCTTATAGCGGCCGCTCTCCGTACAAAGCCTTCTTACAATAAGTTTCGATTCGCTTCGCCTACATCGGAAATATATGCTTGCATAACGCTTTTCAGGCTGATTCCGATTAGTCAAGAAAGAGAGTGCGACCTTATATTTTTTGTATTTTTGCGAGTAGCATACTACTTTTTTCAACTTAATTACATCAAACTACAGCATCATGAGTGTTCAATTTGCTGAAAGCCTGCCGTTTTTCGAGTCCGTAAATATCAATTTTGACAAAGCGGCAGATTTGCTTAATCATCCCAAAGGATTGATTGACCAAATCCGCGTTTGTAATTCCGTATATTATATGCAGTTTCCCGTTCGTATCAAAGGCGAGATACAGGTTATCTCCGCTTTTCGTTGCGAGCACAGCCATCACAAGCTTCCTTGCAAGGGCGGTATTCGCTATAGCGATATGGTAAATCAAGATGAGGTTATGGCACTTGCCGCTCTTATGACGTATAAATGTGCCGTTGTAAATGTGCCGTTCGGCGGCGGAAAAGGCGGTATAAAAATCAATCCGAAAAACTATACCGTCGAAGAGCTTGAGCGCATTACACGCCGCTATACGGTAGAACTTATTCACAAGAACTTCATCGGGCCGTCGGTAGACGTTCCCGCGCCAGATTACGGAAGCGGACAGCGTGAAATGGCTTGGATTGCAGATACTTACCGTGCTTTTTCGGGCAAAGAAATAGACGCTCTTGCTTGCGTTACCGGCAAACCCATTCCCCAAGGGGGCGTGCATGGCCGCACCGCTGCAACCGGACGCGGATTATACTTCGGCGTGCGCGAAGCAGTCAATGACACCGAATTAATGAAAAAACTCGGAATGACTACGGGGCTTAGCGGAAAACGCGTTATAGTGCAGGGATTTGGTAATGTAGGCTATCACGCGGCGAAATTCCTGAGCGAAGGCGGTGCGACGGTTATCGGAATAATCGAATGGGACGGTGCAGTGCATAATCCCAACGGATTGGATATAGCCGCACTCGACGAGCATCGCAAGCAAACAGGCAGCATTACTAATTTTGCCGGCGGCAAAACAATCGAAGACGGCAACTCCATGCTGGAATGGGAATGTGACATTCTTGCACCATGCGCATTGGAATCGCAAATTCACAAGTTCAACGCTCCCAACCTCAAATGTAAAATTCTGGCCGAAGGAGCAAACGGCCCCGTTACAGCAACTGCCGAAGATATTCTTTTGGATAAAGGCATTCTCATTATACCCGATATGTATCTTAATGCCGGCGGCGTGGTCGTTTCTTATTTTGAATGGCTTAAAAACATATCTCATGTACGCTTCGGCCGCATGGACAAACGCTTCGAAGAGCGCAGTGCGTCGCAACTTGTTTCTGCAGTCGAAAGGCTTACAGGCAAATCGCTTACCGCCGATGAAAGACTAATGCTCGTTCGCGGAGCAGACGAGGAAGATTTGGTTAATTCCGGTCTGGAAGACACTATGATTTCTTCTTATCACGAAATTATGGGTATCTGGAAAAGTAACCCAAAAATAAACGATATGCGCGTTGCAGCTTTCGTAAGTGCCATTGATAAAATTGCCGTATCGTATCAACAGCTCGGCATTTTCCCTTAATACACCTTAGTGTACGAGAATTTTTATTGCACAGCCCGTTCCGTTATACAGAGCGGGCTGTTTCTGTTTCAGTATAATTTTTCCTACTTTTTCAACGCTCTTATTTTCGAGGCGTTATGCGAACGGTATTTTTTTTCGTACAATCTGCAACCATTGTAATTGTAACCATATTTTATTCCATAGCAGTAATAACGTTTATGGCTTTTACAGACAGGCGCGTTTTTTATCCGTTTGCACGAAATTGGTCGCGTCTGTTGCTCGCAATATGCGGTGTTCGCGTAAAATCCGAAGGATTGGAACTCTATACCGACGGCACGGCGCACGTATATGTATGCAATCATTCGAGTTTATTCGATATTCCCATACTTTTGGCTACGCTGCCAAGCGGAGCCGCGATAATGTATAAGCGCGAACTCGAGAAAATCCCGATTTTCGGCTGGTGCTTGCGCCTCTCTCCTTTTATAGCCGTTACACGCGAAGACCCGCGCAATGCAATGGTAAGCATAGAACAAGCGGCAGAGGCGGTTCGAAACGGCGGGTCGGCACTGATTTTCCCCGAGGGAACTCGCTCGGCTGATGGAAGCTTAGGCGAATTCAGGCGCGGTGCAGTTGCCGTGGCTTTGCGAGCCGGGAAGCCTATTGCACCGCTTGCAATTATCGGTGCGAATCGTATTCTTCCAAAAAAATCACTGTACTTTCATGCAGGAACAGTTATTCTTCGTGCAGCACCGCCGATTGAAATACCCGACACTATTGACCGTACCGCCGAAAAAGAGTTTGTTCGGAATCTACATTCCATTATAGCAACGATGATGGCATAGTTGCGCTTTTGCCGCAACGCAACTGTATAATTGCCGCACAGCTTGCACAACATAATGCGAAACGCCGAAAAAACGATATTTTTGCGCTTGCCTGCAACTCTTAAAAAAAATTTCACACAAAATTTGACTTTTATGGCAATGGAAACAACCGAACGTCCGGTAATGTCGCCAATTATCGAAGACTTAACTCCGCCGGCTTTCACTCTCGGCATCGAAGAAGAATATATGATGATGGACCCGCAGTCTTTCGATTTGCGCTCCCACGTAAACATGGAGCTTATCTCGAAAGGCCGCACATTGTTGCACGAGCATATCAAGCCTGAAATGCACGGTTCCATGCTTGAAATCGGAACGGGAGTTTGCAAAAATATTCGCGAAGCGCGATTTGAAATAACAAAAATGCGCTCTATGATTTGGCAACTTTCACGGCAAAACGGCTTGGTTTTTGGTGCGGCGAGTACTCACCCTTTTGCCCGTTGGCAAGACCAAGATATTTATCCCGACGAGCGTTATCAAATACTTATCGAGGATATGCAGGTTCTGGCAAGGTCGTTGTTGATTTTCGGAATGCATATTCATATCGGCATTCCCGACCGCGAGTTGCAAATACAAATCATGAACGAAATGCGATATTTCCTGCCGCATATTTTGGCAATATCTACAAATTCCCCATTCTGGGCAGGAGAAAACACGGGGCTGAAATCTTATCGCTCAAAAGTATTCGAGAACTTTCCGCGCACAAATCTGCCAGACGAGTTCAGCAGCTGGGCCGAATATGAAAATTACGTTAAATTGCTGATGCGTACAGGTTGCATTGACAACGGCAAGAAAATTTGGTGGGACGTTCGTCCGCACCCGTTTTTCCCGACTTTGGAAATCCGCATTTGCGATATTCCGATGCGCGTAGATGAAACCATTGCCATTGCAGCATTATGCCAAGCGGTAGCCAAAAAACTCTATATGCTTTATAAAGAAAATCTTAGTTTCCGCCGTTACTCAAGAGCGTTGATTATGGAAAACAAATGGCGGGCTGTGCGCTACGGGCTTGAAGGAAAGATGATTGATTTCGGCAAACAAAAAGAAGTTCATACCCGCGATTTGGTAGGTGAGCTCATTAGTTTTGTGGACGACGTTCTCGACGAACTCGGCTCGCGCCGCGAAGTGGAATACATTTACCAAATTTTGGATATGGGAAGCGGTGCCGACAGGCAGTTGAAAATATTCAATCAAACAAAGAACATTGCAGACGTAGCGCAATATATTCACCGTGAAACAATTATCGGATTAAACAGCGACGCTACAATGTATTTAAGCGACGTACATCCTCCGAGCGAAGATGCAATGCGCGAAAAAATGACCTCGCTGACTCTTCCAAAACTTTAATGCCGCTTTTTTGAGATGTTTTTCTCTTTATTTCCGCCGCATTGGCAGAGTAATTTTTCGTTGACTTGCGTCAAATAATTCATAAAACTTTCGAAATGCTCCGATATTATCGAATATTTTCCGCTGTTTTAATCGCGTATTTTATTGCGCAAATTACGGCGGTTGCACAGCAGACTATAATTTCGGGTACAGTCAATTCTTATGCAAAAGTAATATCCATTGACTATTGCGGCAGAATTGTTGCGGTGGAATCGGCAACCGGTTTTGCCGCCGGCGATAAAGCACTGATTATTCAAATGAAAGGTGCATCGTTTGATTCTGTTTCTACGGATTCTTCGCGCTTCGGACAAGCAACGGACTACGGAACATCAGGGAATTTCGAGTTTGTTAACGTAGAATCTGTAAGCGGAACAAATATTCGCATACGCGAAATACCCGTTCGCAATTACAATCCGTCCGGTGCCGTACAAATTGTTAAAATACCCGGATATATTACGGCTATTGTCAAAGATGTGCTGACTTGTCCGCCGTGGAACGGCTCTACGGGCGGCGTGTTGGCCGTTGAGGCCAGCGGGGCAATAGATATGGGCAACGGAGTGATTGACGTGAGTGCCAAGGGCTTTCGCGGAGGACGTTCCAACGTCATTATCACCGCACAACCGGGCATTCAAGATTACAATGCATCTTTCGAAAGCGGTCTTGCCGGAGAGAAAGGTGAATCTGCGGTTGAGTATTCATTAGAGCGTCGTGCAGGCCGCGGTGCCATCGCTAATGGCGGAGGAGGCGGGAACGCTTCAAACGGCGGCGGCGGAGGAGGAGGAAACGGTGGGAACGGCGGCGGAGGAGGAGGAATTTATCGGAAAACCAATGCAACAGCCTTCGGAGGAATAGGCGGGCATAGTCTCGTATCGGCAGGCGAAATGCCGCGCACTTTTATGGGCGGCGGCGGCGGCGGAGGTCATAAAAATAACGGCGAAAATTCAGTCGGCGCAACGGGCGGCGGCATTGCAATACTTAAAACCAATGTTTTTGTGGGACGAGGCGCTCCAATCTATGCCGACGGTGCAGCAGCCGCTGCGGCAACAAGCGGCGGCGGCGGCGGCGCGGGGGGAACGGTCATTATTGATGCCGGTGTATTCGCATCCTATCCTATTACGTTCGCACGCGGCGGAACGGGCGGAAATTCGGTTGCAACGGAACATTACGGAGCGGGCGGCGGCGGCGGCGGCGGCGGCGGCATAGTCTGTTATAGTATAACGGCAATTGACGATAGTATTCACGCAGAAGTAAGCGGCGGCTATGCAGGAATTTCCATTGCGGCAGGCGACTCGTTGCTAAATGCAAAAGCAGGGTATTCGGGTATTCTGCATCGCGGTTGCATAGCACCGTCAAATCCTATTGCCGGACTGTCGGCAGTCGCAGTTACAGATACTTCGGTATGCAACGGCGCGGCAGTTAGATTGGACGTTACACCACACGGAGGTCGGCCACCGTATAGTTATCGCTGGGAACCCGCCGCAATTATTGCAAATCCGAATATGAAAGCAACCACTTCCGTTCCTTCTCAAGAAACCGAGTATTTTGTAACCATTACGGATTCCTTGGGTTGCCAAGCAAGTGCGAAATTTATAGCGCGGATTTTCGATGCGCCGAAAGTCTACGCCGGACAAGATGTTGCCGTTTGCGGCGGTGGAAGCGCAACGCTGCGAGGCGGCGGCGAAGGGCGTTTCAGATGGTCGCCCGCTACGGGTTTAAGCGACGTTAATTCACCGACTACGACAGCCTCGCCTACCCAAACCACAACCTACGCATTAACTCTGACAGACGACAACGGATGTAGCGCAACAGACAGCGTAACAGTTACCGTAAACGAGCATCCGAAAGTAACGTTGCCCGATAAGGCAAGCGTTTGCATAGGCGGCTCAACGACGATTACCGCAACAGTTGCGGGCGGCAAAGCACCGTATAGTTACTCTTGGTTGCCGAACGTAGGCTCCGGTGCTGCTGTAACAGTCAGTCCGGCCGGCGCCACGCACTACGAGGTTACAGTACGCGATGCAAACGGTTGCGAAGGCTCGGCAAATATTACGGTAACAATCAGCCCGCCGCCCGCCGCCAACGCCGGAATAGACCAAACAATATGCGGCGGCGACACTACACGGCTTTACGGCAAAGGCGGAGTACGCAGATATTGGTCGCCTGCCGAAGGATTAGGTAGCACAACGGCCGACGAGCCTCTCGCCTTTCCGACAAAGACAACGTCTTACGTTCTGACCGTAGAAAGCGTCGAAGGTTGCATTAATACGGACACAGTAACGATTACTGTTCTTCCGACACCGCAGAAACCGACAATTACCGTATCCGAAGATACGCTCATTTGTTCGCCGGCACAATCCTATCAATGGTTGTATTACGGAGTAACATTGCCTGGTGCTATTTCGCGCACATATTGGGCGCAACAAGCCGGCAAATATTCCGTTCGCGTAAGCTACGGCAATCAATGCAACGCGGTATCCGATCCTATTGACGTTACGATAGGCCAAGCAACGCTATGCATGGATACTTTTGAAGGGGATCCGGGAAAAGACATTACGATGGAATTACGGCTATGCAATTCCCAGTCTGTAATTGAGTCCGGTGCGAAAGAAATTGAAACGGCATTGCTTTTTAACGCCTCTCTCCTACTTCCGCTCGACGATTTTTATCTTGAAAACATAACTAAAAACGGCTTGCGAATATTGCGGTTTCGCGCACCGATAAATCTGCAAAATACCGACGTTCTCGCTTCCTTGCGCTTCCGTATCGGGTTGGGCGACGATACGGTTACTACCTTGCGCTTGACCGATTTCCACTCAATAGGCGGTAAACTGCATCTTTCGGCAAAGTCCGGTACATTTTATCTAAGAGGCGTTTGCCTTGAAGGAGGTGCAAGACTTTGGCGACAAGGCTACGCAACCTCATTATTAGCAGTAAGCCCGCAACCGGCCGAGGACGTAGTGCGCATAGACTTTACGCTTGCAGAAAAATCGCCTGTTCAGTTGACTTTATCCGATTATCTCGGCCGAAACGTTTTTACGGAATATCTGCCGGCGCAAGAAAACGGACTTAACTACACAACGTTAAATCTGCGCAATATACCGCGCGGTTTGTACCAACTGCGCATGACGGCATCGGCAGAATCTGCAATCATACCGCTGTTGCTTCAATAATATACGGTAAACTCGATTTTACAAATACGGTAATATGGAAACTTTCCTTACAAAAAACGCTCTTTACGTCGTGCTTTTAATAACGCTGACTGTATGGACGGGAGTCGCACTATATGTTAATCGCCTCGAAAAAAAGGTAACTAATCTCGAGCGTAAATTAACCAAGTAGCCCTCAATTTTTCTTTAGAATGACTGTATCTTACAATGTCGCAAACTAAATTAGACCGTAGCCGTGCGCCAATCAATAATGGTGCGCCGGAATTTCATTTTCCCGAAGCCGTAAGGGTTAACCTTGAATCGGGAATTCCGGTATACTGCATTTCCGACCTTACACAACCTATTGTAAGCGTATCGCTGTCGTTTGTCAATGGCGCGGCCGAAGAAACCGTATCCGGAATTTCGCGTTTTGCCATGCGATTGCTTACACGCGGCTCGCAGAACTATTCGGCCGATGAATTTGCCGAAAGAATAGACGCATTAGGCGCGTCGCTGACTTGCGGTGCAGGCTGGGACAGCGCGGAAATTTCACTGCACGTATTATCCGACCATATCGAGCCTGCTCTCGATTTAATGGCCGAAGCCGCGCTACGCCCAGCGTTCGATACGAACGAAGTTGATTTGTTGCGACGACAAACCATTGCGGATATTCATCAAATTTTAGCCGATGCCGACCAACTTGCCGGAATTGCGGCGGCACGTGCTATTTTCAGCGGGCATTATTATGGCAGAAACCGCGGCGGAACTTTACATTCTACCGACAAATTCGATGCACAAACAGCACGCGACCGTTATCAAGAAATTCGCCGCGGAGGTTGCTTCTTTACAGTAGCGGGAAATTGCACGCCCGACGATGCAGCCGCTTTGCTTGGGAAGCGGTTCGGCGAATTAACGCCCCCAGCGACCAATACCGGGAATATAGTGCCGGAAATCATGGCTCGACGGCAAGTAATTATCGTAGACAAACCCGGAGCAATGCAAGCATCGTTGCGTATGGGAACGATTTCCGTAGGACACAGCCATAGTGATTATTCGGCCGTAGAACTTGCTTGTACCGCACTCGGAGGTTTTTTTACGGCACGACTTAACAGAATTTTGCGCGAAGAAAAAGGCTATACTTACGGTGCATTCAGTTTCCATGATGCAAAAAAATACGCCGCAACGCTAAATGCAGCATTGAGTGTTAATCACGATGCAACCGGCGAATCGGTTAAAATTGTGCTTGACGAAATTGCACGTATGCAGCACGAGCGTATAGAAGCCGCCGAATTTTCACGGGCAAGACAATACCTGATGGGAGTATTTGCCCGTAATGCGGAAACAACTCAACAGATTTCTCAATTCGTTCAAACAATAAAACTTTTCGGACTTCCGGATTCGTACTATTCGGATTTTTTTCGTAAAGTATCTTCTCTGACGGCCGAAGATGTTTTTGCGGCTCAAAACCGCCATTTTTCACCCGATAATTGGGCTATAATTGCAGTTGGCGAATCGGCAACGCTTGCGCCGCAGTTGCAATGCTTAGGCGAACCAAAGATCGTCACGGCCAAGGAATTGGTTGAAACCGATGAAAACTCGTTTTGACAAGCGACGTTCCGAATAAAATATGACGCTGTTTTCCGCCGCTAATCTCACTAAAATCATCAACGATATTCCGCTGTTCGAGAATATTTCTTTCGGAATGGAAGAAGGCGAACACATTGGGCTTATCGGGCGCAACGGCGTTGGAAAAACAACTCTTCTGCGTATTCTTGCCGGGCGCGACGAGCCGGACGGCGGCAATGTGGCATTCAACAAGGAAATCAGCCGCGAGTATCTTGAACAATTGCCAAGTTTCGACCGACATTCTACGGCACTCGAAGCCGTACTGTCGGGCAAGCCTGAAATTGCCGTTAAACTGTTGCGTTACGCTAAATTATGCGATAAACAAGGCCTTACTTCAATTGAAGAGGAGGAAATTCGCAGAATTGCTCACAGTATTGACGAAGTTTGCGGGTGGACGCTTGAGAACGAAGCCCGAACAATGCTTGCACGGCTTGGTATGGAACAATTCGATACGGACGTTATGCATCTTTCGGGCGGGCAGCGAAAACGTGTTGCACTTGCCCGCGTTCTGCTTTCCAATCCGGATTTGCTGATTCTCGACGAGCCTACAAATCATCTTGACGCAACCTCGTCGCAATGGTTGCAGGATTATATTCAACAATCGCGCAAAGGGCTTCTTTTAGTTACCCACGACCGTTATTTTCTCGATGCAGTTTCCACAAAAATCATAGAACTTGAGCGTTCAAAGATTTACTCGTATCCCGGAAATTTCGAGAAATATCTCGAGCGTAAAGAGTCCATGGTAACGGCCGAGCAAGCAGGCGCCGAGCATTTGCGCAATAAAATACGGCAGGAGCTCGCATGGTTGCAACGCGGCGTTAAAGCACGGCGCACCAAGCAACAAAGCCGCATTGACTGGATAGCGCGTATGAAGGCCGAACCGCCGCCGCCCGAAGAGCGCAAAATCGTCATTGAATTTGGCGGCTCATTTCTCGGCGGAAGAATAATAGACTGCTTTAACATATCTAAAAAAATAGACGATAAATTATTATTTTCCAATTTTACCTATTCGGCCGCGCCGGGCGATAAAATAGGCGTAATAGGCCCGAACGGCAGCGGAAAATCCACATTTCTCAATATTATTGCCGGATTATTGCCAACCGATTCCGGCAGTGTAAAAATTGGCGAAACAGTCAAAATCGGTTATTTCCGACAAGAAAACACAGAATTTAATCCGAGACAGACCGTACTCGGATCCATACGCGAAATTGCGGAATTTATAGATGTAGGCGTAGGGCGCGAACGTTATATCTCTGCGCGAGAATTGCTGGAACGATTTATGTTCCCGCATAAACAGCACGGCGCATTTATCGAAACTTTGTCGGGCGGGGAACGGCGGCGTTTGGCTCTCGTCAGAATACTAATCGGCAATCCGAACGTGTTGCTGTTAGACGAGCCTACCAACGACTTCGACATTCCTACCCTTTCGGCTCTCGAAGAATTCCTCGGCTACTTCAAAGGAACATTGCTAATTGTTTCGCACGACCGCTCTTTCCTAGATAAAACCGTTGATTTTATTTACTCTTTCGAGAACGGCAACATTAAGCAGTATCCGGGTAATTATACCGCCTATTTAGAAAAAACGGAGCGGCAATCTCCGACGGCAACCGAATCGACGGCTTCTGCAAAATCGGCATTGCGCGCCAACGAACAGATAAAAAAGCCGACCGCCGCCGGGCTTTCTTACAAAGAGCGAAAAGAGTTGGACAGTCTTGAAAAAAATATTGCGGACCTCGAAGCCGAACGTGATGCGCTGAATATTGCTATCGGGAATCCGAGCATTGCTTCGGACTATAAAAAAATAGCAGAAATAGGAACAAAACTTGCGGAAACCGAGCATACCATCGAAACGGCAACAGAACGCTGGCTGACGCTATCCGAAAAAATCGATAAAAAATGAATACGTTTCCAAGTAAAAATACAGATACTAAGAATATATTTTCAGCTGTATTGCAAAAAAAATCCCATGCAGATTGACTTTTTTTTGTATGTTAGTGTTAAGTTTAATAAAAGTCTTCGGCTTTGCCTATGTTTGATGTTCTACGTTTTTATCAATAAATGCAAAACGCGATTATGAACAGCGTAAAATCAGATTGCCTGCTTAAGGCAAAAGTTATTGCAAACTATCGGCAAAAGCCGATTCATGGAAAAAGCTCGTCAGGCGAAAAATCAAGTTTACTTGTTTACCTTATCGGGAGGATTTAATGAAAGCTACCGATTTTAATTTCAGCAAAGACCTGAGTTTTGAGGTCGAATCAGGTATAACATCTTTCAAGACAACTCGCTTAGCCATATTCGACGTGGAGTCGCTAGGCTTGTTGAGGAGCAAGATTATAGATGCAATGGGCATAGAGAAGGCACGCGAAATATTCCTTCAATTCGGCTATCAGCAAGGATTTGCCGATTTTATGCAAATGAAGATTAGCTATAGTTTTGACAGCGAAATGGATTTACTGGCTTCCGGCCCCGTTATTCACACGTGGGAAGGTATTGTTAAAGCCACACCTACGGAAATTCGTTTCAATCGCGAAACCGGCGAATTTTATTTTACAGGTGTTTGGACGAACTCCTATGAGGCAGAGCAACATTTGTCTTACATAGGTGAATCCCATGCCCCGGCTTGCTGGAGTTTAATGGGGTATGCGTCCGGCTGGTGTACTGCATTCTTCGGAAAGAAACTTCTGGCGATAGAGCCTTGCTGCGCCGCCAAGGGCGACGAAAACTGCGGCTGGGAAATTAAGCCTATAGGCGAGTGGGGGCCGGAAGCGGCACCATACATTGAAGCATTGAAGATTTTTTAATTTAGGAGATGAGAAAATGGCTGAAAAATTAGTAAAATACTATGCTTACGTAGCTGAAAAAAAAGGTTTGAGCGGCAAGATAGAATTGGCGAAATTAACGCTGATGCCAGGGCCTAAAGCAGCTATTGAGCCGGATAGCCCGGAAAATCTCGCTAAATTCAAAGCCGCTGTCGAGAAAGTTACCGGAGAACCCGCACCCAAATATTGACAATACGAGCTACATCATATTAAGAACAGTCACTTCTGTTGTATACCAACAAAGCGGCCGTTCTTTTTTTATTCTTTCAACTATTTGTTCCAAGCCCTATTTACTCTGAAAACTGACCGCGGCCGGAGTCTTCCTAAATATATTTTCCAGAATAATTCTTACGAATATGGTTCGATGATGCTTGATTCGGCTACTCTAATAATTTTCCCGCATTTATATGCTGACGCAGTATTCCTTGTGCCAACAGCAAATCGGCAAGTGTCTGCAAATCGGCCGACGACAAACTATCAGACATAATAAATTCCGGTATCGGCAGCAATTTTAACGCCGCTGCGTCTTTTATGGGCGTATAGTCTTTCATTGCAGGTTTTGCCGAGTCCGGCGAACGCTCTATAAAGTTCACTGCCTCGCGCAAAGCATCGGTATACTTGTCTATAACATCACGATTTGCCTTTTCGAAACTACGCGAAACCGAGTATACTCCACCTATCCAGGGGTTTAAAATATCACGCTCTATAGGTGCCCGCACCAATATTTTCACCGCATTTTTCACTAATCCAAGCGAGGGCGTAGGCTCAAGAGATAAGGCCGCGTCAATACTGCCGTTTGCCAAAGCCTGAATATGAAGCGGCGGCGGCAATTCTATCAAGCTTGTGTTCTCGTCATAGGCATTATGACGCTCCAGAAACAGTCGCGCAAAACTTTTAATGGCAACCCCCGGAAAACAGCCGATTTTCTTTCCGCGCAAGTCCGCTAAGGATTTAACAGGTGAATTAGGCGATACCAACAACGCAGAAATAGGATGTTCGGGCGAAACCACTATGCCTAATATAATGCGTAATTTGTCGGCCGAAGCTTGCGCAACGGCTAATGTAACAAAAGTGGAAGAACCCGCTTCCGCATCTATATCACCGGCCGCCAACGCCTCGGTGAGAGCATTGCTCGTTTGGAACGGAATAAGTTCCGGCTTTAGTCCGCGAGCGGTAAAATATCCGTTTTTCATTGCTACGAAAAGCGGCAAATTGGACGAAAGCGGCAAATAGCCTATTCGTATTACATCAGACGCAGAATTGCAGGAGAACGAAACGGCCGATAAAATAATCGCAACCAGCACAAGTAAAATTCGCATTAAAACAAGATTTTTTGTTTGTGAATTGAAGCAATACCGCTGAATTTACGGAAATTTGCAAAAAACATATCCGGCACTCTTCAAACTTCGTATGGAAATATCCGTATTTACGGCTCTAATGTCTGCCCTTATCGGCATAATATTCGGAATAATACCCGGCACATTTGCTCGTTTCGGACTTCATTTTAATGCAAAAATCGGATTGATTTTCGACGTTGCCAAAGGAGCGGCTGCATGCGGTAGTGCGTATATTCTGGGTGCGGGCGGCTTCGGAATGGCTGTAGCAGGCGCATTAGCCGTATTTGCAAATAATTTTTCCCCGTTCTCGCGGCAACACGATGTCGGCATTTCGACTGCATTAGGAGTTGCTCTTGCGATAAATCCGCTTGTAGCCGCCGTTTGGACTCTTATGTGGGCAACAGGTTACGGAGTAATACGCCGAGAGAGAATAATCGGAAATTTGGCGGGAACCCTTGGAACTATGGCCCTGATATGGACTACACCAACGCCGTTGTTGCAACTTACAACAATTCCGCCGGCAACAGAACCAACGCAAATAGTAGCACTTACGCTTATCGTTTGCTTCCAAATTTTCATACGGTTGATACCGCAGGCACGGCGATATTTTCGTAGCATAAAACCCGATGAAGCCGAAGAATAAAATCTCTGCACCAAAGCACTCAACAGAGCCGAACCAATAAAAAAAGCAATTATCCTAAACATTCTAACTTCTTTAACTGCAACACATTGAATCAAAAACAGAACTTTTTTTCATTTGAGAAGTTTATCTTATTAAGTGCCGAGCCGTTATTTCGCGCAACAGACGAAGAATATCCGAAACAAGCCCTTTTGGTATGACAAAACTATTTGTAACATTATTTTTATTTGCGACATTGTCCGTCTGCGGAGTGTTAGCACAAGTTACAACGTCGGTTATCATACGAACACCAACGCCGGCCTCGCTTGCCGAATGGCAACGCGACCGTTCTCTTTTTCAGATAATTCTGTTTAATCCGTCCGGTTCGCCAGAATATCGCGATGCACGCATCAGTTTCATCGTGCGCGAAGCCGGCGGCACGAAAATAATAGCGCAATCGCAAGATAACAATGCCTCGATGCCACGCTTTACAATTCCCGCCGGTGCATCTACCACAATTCGAACCGGTGCCGATATATTCAATGAACAATCTATAAGCGTCGACCCGTCGCTTCGTTCCGTAGTGGCCACAACCAACAGCCTTCCCGAAGGAAATTACGAGTTCTGCATACGTCTTTTCGATTCGAAAAATAATGAAATCGGTGCGGGAGGCGAATTATGCCGCTTATTTTCAATATTAATTCCTGAACCGCCTTCGCTTATTTTACCCGCGAATAACGCTACTTTACCTCACGGAACATTCCCGGTTTTCACATGGACACCCGTGCAAACTATGGGCTCGCCGGTTAGGTATACGCTTCGCATAGTTCCGGTTTTCTACGGACAAACGCCGCGTACCGCAATAGACGGCAATCCAGTTTTATTCGAAAAATTCGGTATTTCGGGTATTTCATATCAATATAGTCCGGCGCAACCGCAATTTTCGCTTTTCCCCGATGCCGTAGGATTTGTTTGGCAAATTCAAGCGTCAGACCTGCAAAATAAACCTGCTGCACGCAATAATGGCAAAAGCGAGATTTTTACTTTCAGATTTGACGCGGCAACACCTGACGGCAAGCGAAACGGCAGTCAAAGCGGCGATTTGTCTTCGGGTAGCGGCGGCGGTACAAGCCTCGGCAACGGCGGCGGCTCGCTCGGCGGCAACGCCCAAACGCAGTACGGCACATCTGCCGTCGAAACAGGCATTTTATCGGCAATCATAGGACAATTCAAGATAAATCTCGATAAATCAATAATATGTAAAGGCGAATGTATTATTGACGGCGGCGGAAAAATTTACGTCAACTTTCTGCGCGATTCCGTAGCCGTACAATTTTCCGGACTTACCATTCGACGATCCGTTCTCGGCGCGACTGTAATTTCAGGTGAAATTACAGCCCGGCTATCCGTATCGAAACGCTTTCGCTTCGATGCAACCGAATTGGATATAATATCATTACGCTGGACTCCGGAATCGGCATTTTTTAGCGGGAACTGCTCGGTTGATTGGTCAGAAATAGGCCTCGGCGGCGGAGTTGAACAAGTTCTGATAGAAAATGCAGACATTACGCCGGAAGAAATTCCATTTCAGACAAGAAGCGTTGCATTACATCGCAACGGACGCGATACGGGTTTTGGAGAGTGCCTTGCGCTTGACTTCGATTCGCTGAGCTTTGCAGTTTCATCTCAAAAAATATTCGCAGGCGTACTGCACGGCGAAGCTTCGCTTCCCTGCATTGCAACTTCCGACGGCACGGCTCGCGGAGGATTTGCACTGTCGCTCGACAAACCTGATGCGGCAAATCTTCTAATCACTCTGCAAACATCAATCCGCAATGCGCATTTACCCGATTTGCCCATTTATTTCAGTGCCGACAAGCTTTTGCTCGACTTAACTTCCGAAGCAAACTTTGCCGCACTTGCAACACCTAATTCTTGCTTGTACGCCGATAGTTGGTCGAATCCTTTGTGGCGCGGCATTATTATACCTAACGGACAATTTTCCATCGTAACCGATGCGCAGCCTATAGTTTTTTCGGCGCAGAACGCTTTGCTCGAGCCCGTACAAGGCGGCTTGGCATTGAGTCTGAAATCGGTAGAAGTACGACAACAGCTCACAAAACTCGGCGGATTCCGACTTGCTCTCGATACCGTAGCCGTTGGAATATGCCGACAAGCCCCGCAATTGGTGAAATTATCAGGTAAAATATTTCTGCCTGAATCGCTGATATTTCCGCAATCAGCCACAAATTTCGATAAAATATCGGCAAGCCTTACTGCCGACGGACGCTGGAATTGGCATGGAATTATCGAATCGCGCCCCAAATCTCGCTTAACGTTCGGCAAATACGGAGCTATTGAATTTTCCCGCGGCACGGTTTCTTTGCTTAGTGTGGGCAAAAGTATGATAGAATGGACAGAATCCGCGCTGCTACCTGCAAACACCGATGAGCCTATTTCTATAGCCGGGTTAAAAATTACAGCGGACGGAACTATAAAATTCGGCAACAACGGCTGGGCATCAATTGCACCCGCAAAGACTGCGGAAATATCCGGTTTGCCGATAGCAGCCAATGAAATAGGTATCGGTTACGGCGACGAAGGCTGGTGGTTCGGCACAAGCGGTATAATTCAAATGCCGGAAGAATCGGGTATAAGCGCAAGCGGCGGCATAAAAATCAAGCGATTGCGCATTTACGAAAACGAAAAATTAACGCCGACAAGCGACGAAGTCAGTCAAACTATTTTTGCCGGAAAAAATCTCGACATAAGCGGAAATTTTCGCTTCGGTGCCATTCCCGATGCCGGCTTTGGGCTTATTGGTCGCCCAAATGCAACTTTTCATAGCGTAGGTGCTGCAAAACTCTCGGTTGAGTTCGCTCTCGGTAAGTCAAACGGACGCTTATTTTGGTATGCAACCGGTACGACTGTTTTTCCCGAGCCGCCTGCATTTGCGCAGTCTTTTTCGCTGTTCGGAGGTACATTCGGTGCCGGCTGGAATATAGCATTAAGTCATTGTGATTCCTCCTCAGTAGAAAATACTTCGTTAATCTCTGCGCCGCAAATAATATTTACCGAATTGCCTTTTTCGATTCGTGCCGGACTTTTGATCGGCGAAACGTCGCGGCGGCTTATACGAATGGCTGCAACTGCCGTAAATCCTATGGGTACAACACCCGGAACACTGAAAAATTATCTTGAAATCAGCGGCAATGCCGTAATTCATCCAGAGTTCGGCTTTGCTCACGGCTATCTTTCGGGGCAATTAACCGCAGCCAATGCACCTCTGCAATTAACCGGAACCGCTACGCTGAACTTTACCGGAAATACCTTTAACATTACAGGGCTTTCGGTTGCAAGCGGTGCCAATACTCCGACAATTAAGTTTAATGGTATAAACGGACAACTTACATTATTTGAAAAATTCGATAAAAACGATAGAAATGCACCGTCGGCCGCTATGCAATGTATTGCTCGCAATGCAACTCTGACAGTAACGCCCGATGAAGTGAAGTTTGGCGGTGTATTTGAACCGCTACTTGCAACAGGCGGCGCAAGTTCTCATAATACAGCAGGTTATATTATTGCTAAAGGCGAACTGTCGCCTTGTCTGCGTTTGCTGTTTACGCAAAACAACACTTCGGCAACAATGGATTTTACTACGTTCTATAAGCACGAAGGCGGCGCATTAGCCGGACTCGACGTTCTGCCATGTGCGGGTGCTTTGTCGGTTGCATCTGCCGGCAGTCTTGCCGAGCAACATAGGCGCGACGGCGGAATATGGGAATTTCAGCCTTTAGTTTCGGGAAGCGATTGCGGGGCGGGTACTTTGTCGGTTTTTGCCTCTGTTTCGGCGGCCATACGACGCACTGTATATGCCGAAATTCATGAAACTACACTTCGCACAGCCGAAAATCAATCCGCCGCAATATCTTTTCCGGCTTGGAACGATGCGCTGTCGGCCGGATTGCCTAATGTTAAAATTGCAGCCTTGTTTGCCGGCAATTACTGGGAATTTGAGCAGAACGCCCCATCGTTTCGTTCTTGCGACGATATAGCAGCTGCGCGCGTAGGTGCAGTTGAAAATTGCGACATAGCACCTGTTATTTCAAGTAATGTATATGCGATTCGCAATACCGGAACAAACGAAATTGCGCAAGGAAGCCGTATTGCTTTCTCTCTGATTTTTGAAGCCGACGGCAAAAAAAACGTAGTCGACACAATTATGGAACTTAAACGTAACCTGCCGCCACAATCCGAATATACAATAGAAATAAAAAATTACATTGCCAATGCGAATAGAATCTCCGGTGCGACTTTATCTGTACGGACAATAGCCCCGCTTATAGATATAAATTCTCGAAACGACTGCATTTCAATCGGCTCTCTGGTTTGTCCCAAATGAGAATATTTTTCTTCATAGCGTCATTCGCGCTTTTGGCGGCAGTTTGCTCTTTGCAGGCAAACAGCGACAAAACACGAGCTTGGGGAAGCGGCGCGGGAAATGCAATAGAATTGCGATGGCTGCCGTCGCCTGCACAACCGTTTCCGGCTGAAGGATATACTATTTTACGGCGGCGGCGGGGTGGAATAACAATGTTTTATCCTATTGACACGGTTTTTGTTCAGCCAAAAATTCCCGACAATAAATCAATTTCACCAGTATTGCGCGATTCGCTTGCCTCAATATTGCAAAGAGCCGTATCGGACAAACATACTCGCACGACCGCCGAAGATCTTCATTTAGCGGCAATGGCGCATCCGTCATTATTTTATTCAATGCTGAATTTCCGCTTTCTCGATTCATCGGCACGTGTAAATACAAGATATGATTACCAGATATCAATTGGAATTGATATTGTGGCGCAAATATTCGATGTAGGGCGCAACGTGCCGTCCAAACTTCAACCGCCCGATGTAAAAGCTACAGTTGCCGGAAACTCCGTTCGACTCTCGTGGAAGACTCAAGGAATGTTGCACAGCGGAATTTGCGGTTGGAAAATACTGCGAAAACAAGACAGATTGGCCGAAGATACTTTGCCCCACCCGATTCTTGCCGCATTTTTTCCCGAAGACCGTGACATTCCGTTCATTTACGAAGATTCCAAATTAAAGAAAGGTGAAACATACACTTATCGTATAATCGCTTTTGATGTTTTCGGCAGGGAAAGTGTGCCGGGGCAAGAAATTTCGGCAGTCGTAACTTCTAATCGTCCTCTTATGCCGCCCGTAGGACTTACGGCTCGAATATCGGGAGATTCAATTAAAATATCATGGAAAAATACTTGGCACAAACAAAATCGAATTGCCGGATTTTATTTATATCGCCAAGCGGGAAATTCAACTGTTCGGCTTATCAATACTCCTGTTTCAGATACTTTCTTTACCGACAGGCCGGGGCAAATCCCCGTGGCAGAAATTGCATATTTTGCAACTGCGGTCGACTCGGCCGGAAATGAAAGCGAAGCGTCTTTCCACAGCATTGTTGCCGTTCCCGACGAAATTCCGCCTATGCGCCCGGGCTTTGTCGGCGTAACGCCCGATGCCGACAAACTGCTTGTTCTTTGGGCGCGCAGCAAATCGCCCGATGCCGCTTTCTACGAAATCGCTCGGTCCGCAAAAGAGCATGGCATATTCACGCTTATCTCTGCCCCTATTTCCGACACCGTATATGAGGACACGGTTGGCGAAGGTGCGGCTTGGTGGTACAAAACGCGAACGGTCGACATTCGCGGCAATCGCAGCGATTGGACAGCGGCCATATTCGGTAAGATTCAAGGCAAGGCCGTTCCGCCAAGCCCGATAATATATTCAACCGGCAACTACGACAGGAATGTTTCATTAAAATGGATGCCTATTGATTTTCCGGCTTTAGCCGGATATTGGGTAAATCGTTATGAAGACACAACTTATACACCAATAACCATCAATGCGAAGATTATTCCGCCGGCCCAAACGTACTACGACGATACTTCGGGTATGCCCGATATATTATATGCCTATGAAGTAGTGGCGCAGGACAGCAATCTTGCTTTTTCACAACCATCGTTGCGCGTTTATGGACGCAGTTACGATGTGCGCCGCCCGCTACCGCCGATAATTGACTCACTGCTAATCGAAGATTTGGGCATTATTGTAGTGTGGAAATGGGACGTTGCGCCGATTTTGCCTTTTGAGGTTGTGGTGGAACGCAGCCTTGACGGTAAACGATATGTGCAAATAAGCCCATTGATTACTCCGCCCGATCGACGCTATCCGGATGTTTCCGTGCGTCCGGGCGAAACGTATTATTATCGGTTACGTACTCGCTCGAAACGCGGCGTATGGAGCAGTCCGTCGGCTTCTCGCTCAATAGAATTTGCGGACAATCCGCGTTAGAAGGGCTGATTTGATAAAAAACGGAGGAAATGCCGCTATCGGCACTTCCTACGTTTCATGTTGCATCGTTATTTCAGATACGTGTAGGCAGAGGCGGTAAGGGCAATGAACCCGGAACGCCCATAAGCGGAAAATCTTTGCGAAGCGGATAAAGCGGCTCACCTGTTTGCGGGTCTGCAAAATCCTCGGGCATATAGAAGCGACGCAAATCCGGATGTCCGTTGAAATGAATACCGTACATATCATACGCTTCGCGCTCATACCAATCCGCACATTCCCACACATTTACAACCGACGGGCAGCGCGGATTTTTTTCTTGAACGGGTGTTTTGATGCGAAGGCGCGTTTTATAGGAAATTGACGCGAGTATATAAACCACTTCAAAACGTGCGCCGCGCTTATTATGGTCAATAGCCGTAATATCTATCAGCAATTTGAAATCGGACTGCGGATTGTCGCGCAATTCCAGGCAAGTTTCAAGCAATGCCGATTGCGGCACAATGACAGTATATTGATTCCGATGCTCGACAAGTTCTGCCTCCGGCGTTATACTTCGAGCTATGTCAAGCATTGTTTCGCTAAACGATCTCATAATTCTACGGAATTGTTTGGATAAATGTTGATTTCATTTGTATTAAAAATTCACCTTATTGTGCAAATTGCGGCACAAGGTCTGCAAAATTAACTTAAAACAGCAGCAAATCCAATATCATAGATATGCTTCAAGTTCGGCCTCGCTTTCCAACAGCACCGAGCGCGCTTTACTGCCGTCGAACGGGCCTACTATGCCGGCCGCTTCGAGTTCGTCCATAATACGCCCTGCACGCGAGTAGCCCACTTTCAGCCTGCGCTGAATCAATGAAACCGACCCCTGCTGATGACGCACAATAAGCCTTGCCGCCTCCTCGAACAAATCGTCGCGACCGCTTGAATCACTATTGCTTAATCCCGATTTTCCCGCGCCGCTCTTAACGGTTACGCTCGGCAACAGATACGGCTCGGTATAGCCTTGTTGCTTACCTATATACTCGCAAATTGCTTCTACTTCATCGGTGGAAATATATGAATTTTGAATACGAAGCGGTTTCGGGAACCCTCCGGGTAAAAACAGCATATCGCCGTTGCCTAACAATTGGTCCGCGCCATACATATCAATTATGGTTCGAGAATCTACTTTCTGTGCCACTTGATAGGCAATACGTGCCGGAAAATTAGCCTTAATAATGCCTGTAATTACATCTACTGATGGTCTTTGCGTTGCCACAATCAGGTGTATTCCCACAGCGCGGGCTAATTGTGCAAGCCGCGTAATCGGCTCTTCCACTTCGCGTGCGGCCGTCATCATCAGGTCGGCAAGCTCGTCAATTACAACCACGATATAAGGCATTGCACGATGAACGTGATTTGTTGTGTCGCGGAATTTCCCTTCCTTAATTTTTGCATTGTAATCTTTGATGTTTTTCTGTCCGACTGCCGCCAAAATATCGTATCTGCGCTCCATTTCCGTAACTACCGACTGTAGAACAAGTACGGCATTGGCCGGCGTAGTAATTATGGTTTCGTCAATGTCGGGATTCACCGCAAGGAAATGATTGCGCAATAAACCAAAGAAACTCAGCTCTACTTTCTTGGGGTCAATAAATACAAATTTCAGCTCTTTGGGGTGCATCTTATATATAAGCGATATTACCAACGTGTTAATCCCCACAGACTTACCCGAACCTGTCGAACCTGCTATCAACAGATGCGGCATTTTTGCAAGGTCGGCGCAATATACATCGCCGGTAATGGTTTTTCCGAGTGCCAACGGCAACATAAATTCGGAGTCGTGAAATTTAGGCGAGCGAATAATACTGCTGAACAACACCATTGACGGTTTATGATTCGGAATTTCGATACCTACCGTTCCTTTGCCCGGCACGGGTGCTATAATGCGAATACCCCGCGCTTTCAAGGCAAGAGCAATGTCGTCAGCCAGATTTTCAATCTGTGATATTTTAATGCCCGGCGCCGGAACAAATTCGTATTGTGTAACAACCGGCCCGGGAGTAACCACCAAATTTTCAATGTAAATTTTGAACGTTTCGAGTTTTTCCTGCAATGCACGTGCGTTTTGCTTCAGCTCGGCTTCGTCTATTGGCTGAACGCTTTCATTGTGTTGCGACAGAATCTCGAGTGTGGGCGGAAAATACTGTATTTCTTCGTCTGTTACGTGAATTTTCGGCACATATTTCAATTGTTGCTCAGGCAGACGAACTTCGTGCAATTCAACCGTAAGTTTTGCATTATCCGGCGGCAATTGTTTCTGTTTAGATTGCAATTCTGCGGATGTAGGTATTGCGGCGGCTATCGGCTGTTCTTCGTCCGTTTTTGAGGCAAAACGTTGCGGCGGCATATCTTTATACGTAGTCATAGGTCGAACGGACGGCGGCACTTCCGGTAAATCTCCGCTTTCGATTAGCCTTTGCACTGCGGGATGATGCCCGCTTGCAACCTCAGGTGACTTGCCGTCTTGTTCGGTAGGGCGAATAATAGGATCCGGAAACTGATTTTGGGCGATTTCCACAGAACGGCGTATAATTCGCGCAGGTTCGTATTCGTATTCGTTTTCGGTATCGTCGTTCGACACCGCAGCCGGCCGCACGGCAGGCCTTGCAGAAGATTTTTTTTCCGTCGGCTTTGAAGGCTCCGGCACTATCGGTTCCGGTATATGCTTTTCGCGCCGAAACATATTATTGTACGCATTTTCCAATTTATCGGCAAGCCTGCCGTAAAGCAAGCGGGCACGAACGGTTACGCGGTCTACGTCAATATCTGTACCCAGCATAACCGTAACCACTACTCCGCATATAAAAACGAGCAATGCTCCTATTTTCCCGATAATATCACCTATTATTCCAGCCATAAACCGGCCGACGGCACCGCTCCACTCGCGAGAAATATCGGGCAACCATGTAATCAATTGCAATGTTCCCGTTATTCCTGCAAACAATAAGCATAAAATCAGCGTCGTCGAGGTGTATTTTATCACACGGCGCGGTATTGATTGCACAATAAAAAGATGCTTGGCCCACCAAACAATAATTACGGGCAATATTAGTGCAGCAAATCCAAATGTATGATTATAAAGGAAGTCAGCAAGAATCGCTCCAATGATGCCAAGCCAATTTTGCGTTGTGTCTGCTTTGGCGCGAGCGTCCGGGTCGCCGCGAAAAATTCCGACAAATTCTCGCAACGTCATTTCGGTATTGGCTTCGTCGCGGGCAGTATAGGAAATAAGTGCCACGAACAACAGCGCGGCAAAACACGCAAGCAATACGGCTATAATCTGATATTGGCGTTTTCTTGTATCGGCCGACGGCGCGGATTTTTCTCTTTTAGTGCGTGGCTGCTTATCAAATTTTGGTTCGGGATTCGGCGTATCCGCCCCTCCCGCTGCATTTTGCCGTTGCGAAGCCGGAATATGCTTAATCACAATATTATCCCGTTTTTCAGCCATTAGATTCGCTAAAAGTTATTTTTCATGAAATTACGCAAATATTTTTTATCGTAAGACAAACAAGCAATTTTCAGCCGTAACCGTTCGCCCGCGTTTATGAAAAATTACATAATCGGTATTTTATTTCCCGTAGCAAGCGATTCTTCCGCCGCAAAAGTAGCCAATGTTACGGCACGAATTTCGGCGTAACCAATAGGCATTGGCGTACCGGATTTAACCGCTTTAACGGTTGCTTCTATTTCTTCCCTATGCCCTTTCGAGCCGTCGAATGTCAGTATTTTTTGTTTCTTGCCGCGATGTAGCGAAACTTTGGTGAAATTATCCATGATTGCAACCGAGTTTTCGCAAAACACTTCGCAATACTCTTTACCCAAAGAAGCGTCGCCGTTAGCAAAATAATGCAAAGTCCCAACGGATCCGTCGGTAAATTTTACCGTTATACTCACAATGTCATGATTTGCAATTTCACGATTTGCCCCCGATATTGATTCGGCATAAACAGCTATGGGCAATGCACCGCAAAGATACGTCATACAGTCGAAAAAGTGGCAACCTTCGCCGATTATGCGCCCGCCTTGTGCGGTATCTTGTATCCAGTTTGCTTTAGGAATTGAGCCGGCATTAACACGATATACCATTGTCATCGGGTCGGAACGTTTGCCGAAAAACTCTTTTATGGCTTTGAACGGTGCAGAAAATCGGCGGTTGAACCCGACCATAATGCGCCCGTTTGCAGCAAACTCATCTATTGCATCGAGTTGCTCTCGATTAATTGCAAGGGGTTTTTCCACAAAAGCCGGTTTTCCGGCAATAAGTGCCTGTTCAACGTATCGTGCATGCGAATCGTGGCGCGAGGCTATTACAACGAAAGAAACATTTTTATCGGCAATTACCTCCGAAGAATCTGTGGAAAATTGTGCAAAACCGAATTTATGCGCGGCCGATTTTGCATTTGCCGGAGTTGATGTAGAAACAGCCGCAAAATCTACGCCTGCGGCTTTCAGCGGCGGCAACAGCATAGCCTGCGCAAAGCTTCCCGCACCAACCAATCCTAAGCCGACGGACGATTGCTTGTCAAATTCTTTGTTTTTAATACATTTTTTAGACGGTGCGGCGGATTCGGGATAATTAAGCACAATTCCAAGATAAGGCTCGCGAATTTTCCCCGTGATTAAATCATAGCCCATAACGGCATCGTTTATCGCGATTCTATGCGTTGTCATAGATTCTACACGCAGACTTCCGGCTGCAATTAAATCCAAAAACGCACCCATATTGCGGTTTTCTGTCCAACGCACATAACCTGAAGGGTAATCAATGCCGTTTTCCTCGTAAATCGGATCGTAACGCCCCGGCCCGTAGCTGCATGAAATCCGCAGTTCCAGTTCTTTTTCATAAAAGGGCGAGCGCGGCACATTCATCGGTACTGCACCCACAACTACGACCGGGCTTTTTTTACGGGCAATATCGAGTGCAAGCAACATCGGCTCGTCGGAATCGGTACTTGCAGTAATTATTACTGCATCAGTTCCTAATCCGCGAGTAAAGGATTTTATGGCTGATGCAGATTCTAGTTTGCTTACAAAAGTAGCTTCGCAACCAAATTCCGAAGCCATCGGGAATAAAGCCTCGTTAATATCCAAGCCTACTGTACGGCAGCCCGACGCTTTCAATAGTTGTACTGTAATTTGACCGAGCAAGCCCAAACCGATTACGGCAACCGTTTCGCCGAGCCGTACATCGGCCTGGCGAACGCCTTGCATTGCAATTGCTCCCAATGTTGTGTAGCAGGCATCTTCAAAAGAAACCTTATCAGGAATTCTGACTGCCAGATTTTTTGGAACGGAAATATATTCGGCATGATGGGCAAATTGCGCTCCGGCACAGGCTACTCGGTCGCCCGTGGCAAATTCCGGGCAACGAGATTCTACGACAATACCCGACGCGCTGTAGCCCAGCATTTTATATGATTCAAGTTTCGACTTTACTCGCTCGTAGGTAGCGATAAGCCCTTCTTTCTTGATGTTTTCGATAATTTGTTTAACGGCTTCCGGCTGTGATCGTGCGCGTTCCAGCATAGAAGATTGCGCACCGGCAACCGATGAACGCTCGGTGCCCGCACTGATAAGCGAGGCAACTGTACGCACCAAAATACCTCCTGCACGGCATTGCGGTTGCGGCAATTCCGCCACAAGCATTTCGCCGTTTTTTTGATATTGCAATACTTGAAGCATAGGCTGAATGATATTACGCTGTTTTATTCGGGTTCAGATAAAAAAGAGAGAAACAAAATACAACTGAACCGCAAAAATACCGATTTTCGCGCCAAGCAGTCCGCAAAAGCCTGAATCGACTATGCCGATTTAGCATAGTCCTAATTGGATTATTGTTTTTGTACAACTGATTGTACGCAAATAATGGTTCACTCTGTATCTTTTTCTATCGTAAATTATGCTTTGCATACCTATTCTGACTTTAAGTGCCTGTCAATCTGCCATATTTGCATAGCTTTGGTTTCTAAATATGTCAGTATTCATTTAACTCAATCAAAAACTCTGTGCAAGTAATAATACGGTGTCAGTTTTATTTAACAGCAAGCAAAAACGCACAACAGCCCGCCGTCATTTACGTCGGCGAGCTGTTGCTGTTTTTAAGAATTATGCGACTTATCAGTTCTCGTTCATCGAATCGTACAGATGCTTCAGATGTTTGCGCAAATGCAATACCGCATAACGCTTGCGGGCGAGCAAAGTATTGATATTTACGCCGCTGTCTTCGGACATTTTACGGAACGAAACGCCCTCGAATTCGTTTTTCACGAATACTTCGCGTTGTTCGGACGGTAATTCTGCAAGCCCTCCTAAGACGGCTTCCCATATTGTCTTGCGCGATAATTCATTTTCGGGACTATGAGTTAAATCGCCGATAAAATTCTCGAATGAATCAACACCTTCTTCGATTTGCCCGGGCGTTTGCATATCCGAAAAATTTTCTGCGCGTTTTTTTCTGTATGAATCAATAATTCTGTTTCGGACAGCGGTGAACACCCAAGAAGCAATATTTTCTATGGGCTTTTGTACGCTCGACGAGGCAGCCAATACATTGGCGAACACGTCTTGCAAAATATCTTCGGCTTCCTCTTGGCTGCGAACCCGTTGACGTATAAAGCCGAGAAATTTTTTCCGGTCGGTGCGGAACAGATGTTCAATTTGCAATGCCAAATCCATTTTTTCACCTTGCAATATAGGAACAATAGGACGATTATTTACCGAAGTATAGCGAGCAACTCCCGCCCGTTGAGTACGATACATATCGCAATCTCCTTATTTTACGTTAGTTAGCAACAACAAAACAAGCGGTAAACAATCTATTGCATATCAGCCCTATATGTGGAACAATTCAGCGTCATTAAAAATCCGTTGCATTTCTGACAATATGTCATAGTAACGTATTTTGTTTAGGTTTGTTTCATTAAGGGAATTTTTATGCCAAATTTTTGCGCATTTGTTGCGGCACGGACGTAACCGGCATCGGTGTGTCGAAGTATTCCCATTAACGGGTCGTAGGTTAATGTTCGTAACAACCGTTTTTCTGCTTCGGGCGTTCCGTCGGCTACTGCAACCATTCCGGCATGCAAAGAATATCCCATACCTACGCCGCCGCCATGATGCAAAGAAACCCAGGTTGCGCCACCGATGACATTCAAGGCAAAGTTCAGATACACCCAATCGGCTACCGCATCAGACCCGTCAAGCATCGCTTCGGTTTCACGGTTCGGCGATGCAACCGAGCCGCAGTCGAGATGGTCGCGCCCGATAACAATCGGTGCGGAAACTTTACCTTCGCTCACAAGGTCGTTAAAAAGTTTTCCTGCTTTTGCACGTTCTCCATATCCCAACCAGCAAATTCGAGCGGGCAAGCCTTGATAGCGCAGACTGTTGGACGCTTTATCAATCCAGCGGTTCAATGGTTCGTCGTTCGGAAAAAGATTCTTTACGGCCTCGTCTGTTACCGCTATATCGTGCGGATCGCCCGAAAGTGCCACCCAGCGAAACGGCCCTTTGCCGTCGCAGAACAGAGGGCGCACAAATGCCGGGACAAATCCCGGAAAATCGAAAGCCCGTTCTACTCCATGCTCTTTCGCTATGCCGCGAATATTATTTCCGTAGTCGAACACCACGGCACCGCGTCGCCCGAATTCGAGCATAGCTTCTGTATGGGCACAAATCGAAGAATATGCTTTTTGCAAATATTCTGCCGGATTTTCCGTACGCAAAGAGTCGGCCGCCGCTTTTGTCATACCTGCCGGATAATACCCGTTCAACGGGTCATGTGCCGAAGTCTGGTCTGTAACTGCATCGGGAACTATACCGCGGCGCAAAATCTCTGCGTGAATTTCCGCTGCGTTCCCGAGCAAGCCGACGGAAACAGGCGTTTTCTCTTTGACATGTTTGAAAACAGCCTCTAATGCTTCATCAAGATTATCTGTTTTTACATCGCAATACTTATCGTGAATGCGCTTGTCAATACGCGCTTCATCAACTTCGACGCATAATATTGCCGCACCGTTGAATGTGGCCGCCAAAGGTTGAGCTCCTCCCATTCCTCCGAGCCCGGCAGTCAATACGAACCGCCCGTTTAAAGAACCCCCGAAATGTTGCCGTGCACATTCTGCGAACGTTTCATAAGTTCCTTGCAATATTCCCTGCGTCCCGATATAAATCCAACTTCCGGCTGTCATTTGTCCGTACATCATCAGCCCGAGTGCGTCAAGCCTCCTGAATTCGTCCCAAGTTGCCCACTTAGGAACAAG
This sequence comes from Bacteroidota bacterium, assembly GCA_020852855.1. Lineage (GTDB taxonomy): Bacteria > Bacteroidota > Ignavibacteria > Kapaibacteriales > UBA961 > JADZAA01. The sequence continues at coordinate 29,026 of JADZAA010000049.1, read as the reverse complement.
ATTGGAATTTGCGATGACCACACGCGGCGCGTCCGTATGAGTTCGCACAACGCCAACCGGCTTACCGGATTGCACAAGCAAAGTTTCGTCGGTATCTAGGTTGCGCAAACAATCTAAAATTGCGTCGAAACATTCCCAATTTCGCGCCGCTTTCCCCAAGCCGCCATATACTATCAGATCCTGCGGCCGCTCGGCATTATCGGGGTCGAGATTATTCTGTATCATCCGATAAGCGGCTTCTATCTGCCAATTTTTGCACGTTAGCGCGGTACCTCGCGGTGCGCGAATGATTCGTGCAGTAGAGTTTTCCATCATTTTTATTCCAACGCGCCTCTGTTTGCGAAGTAAAATCTGTCGGCTTTATGCCGGCCGGCTTATTTTTTCAAGTATTTTGCCAAAGTTTGTTCCAATCTATCTCCGCGCAATTCCGTATCCATAGCAACGATTACGCCGTCGGGTGAAACCAATATAGGCTTTGGAATACCTACAACTTCAAATATTTCGCCGGCTTTGCTCTCGAATATTCCGTCGCTGAAAGCATGCAACCACGGCATTTTCCATTTACCGGCGCGGAATTTAGTTACATCATTTGCTTCTCTGTCGAAAGAAACACTTAGAATTTCAAAATTGTTTCCTTTGTATTTTTCATAAGCCTCGTGCAAATGCGGCATTTCCCCGCGACACGGTCCGCACCATACAGCCCAAAGGTCAATTAATGTATATTTACCTTTAATGTCTTTATTGGTGATTTGATTGTCGGCGTTATCAATGGAAATGAAAGAAAAAACAGGTATAGATTTTCCGATTTCTATGGCTTTTGACGGGTCATATTGTCGTTTAGCCGTAGAGAAAGCTTTCGACGTTGCAAAATACTTCTTCATCAGCGCGTAAACCGGTGCTATGTCGGATTTACGCCCGAAAGTTTCAGCAGTTCACATCGCCGACATCATTGCCCAAGGCACAGCGTTCGTATCGCTTGACGATTTATTCATATCCATAATATATTGCCCGTATTTTTCGGGTGTACCGGTCATACTTATAGCGGTTATTGCATATCCTTTGTCGTACCATAGCGGCGACTTGGCGGAAGCAATTTCCAATAATTCGGCGGCAATTTTACGACTGCGTTCATCGGGAGCATCGCAATACGGTACTGCCATATAGTTCATCATTATCAGCGCACGAAAATCGGTATTATTCTCGTCGGTTGCACCTTTCAATATTTCTGCTCGTACAGGTTCGGGGTCAAATTGTATTTTGCCGCCGTTCTTAGAATAAGATTCCGCTATCTGTTCTCGTACATCGTCCAACCTTTCGGCTGACTTCTCTTTTAATTGTGCAAATTTTTGTTGGAAATCATCTTCTACACCGATTTTTGCTTCCGGTGATTCCGAGGGCATTTTATTCGGTTCAAATGTAATAATACACTTACCGTTTGCCGATTTTAACATCGAACGATAATCACCGCCGCCGTCGTACACATACGAGTCTGATTTGTGTGCCGTTGATGCTCCGCATACCCGACATAGGCGAACCATCGAAAATCAATAATTGATACTCGAACTCCACTTTGCTCTCTTTAAATTCTGCGCCGAAAGTACCGTCCGCCTGGGGCTTCATTTTCGTGCCGGTTTTAAAATCAAAGTCATTAAAACTGCCAACAATGAATACGGAGTCAATTTTTTTCGGTTGAACATTTGCCGCGAGCCGGGTATTTATGATAATCGGTTTGGCCGACGATGCGTCCGTAAGCAACAAATCAACCGTTTTGGCTATATGCCCTACGCCCGAAAATTCTAATGTTATCAATCCGCGCTCGGCGGTGGAAAACATATACGTGCCGTCTTTTTTTGCCTCCGCAACGGTAGCACCGCGCATATTTTTTAAGATATTGACGTTAGCCAATGCCATCGGCTTGCCGTCAAAGCCCAATACTGTCCCTCGAATCTCCGTTCCGCCAGCATTTGCGGCTACTGCGACAAGCAGCATCAATAATCCGATAATCGCTTTCATAATTTTAACTAAAATAAAGTAACGAATAAAATATCGCTTCGCCCGTAACAACTTTGAGCAAACTTTGCAAAAATAGTCAAATTCGTATTATTGTTAAAGAGTCGGTAGAAATTGCGGACAAAACTCCGGTGTGGATTCCAATTTGTTTCGGACCGCATACCTTCTTGTTTTTGCCGGAATCATCTGTAATTTCAACTGTTTTATACGCCATATTTACATTTCGCTTCATTAAAAATCATCAATATGATAAAAATCATTTCGACAATGCCGCAATGCACCTAATTTTGTGTTAAAACTTCTATTATTTAGTGTACTTTCAAGAAAAATCATGAAGAAATTCCTCTATGTGCTTGCAGCGGTAGTTGTTGTTGGTTGCAGTTCCGGCGGCGATAAGCCGGCAGCCGACGCTCAAACTCCGCCGGCGGAAGCGGCCAAGCCTAAACCGAACCCTAAGGGTTATGGGCGCATTACCGAAGTTAAACTTGGTGATATTGACCATGCTCTTGCAAAAAAAGGCGGCGAAGTGTTTGACACGAAATGTGTTGCATGCCATAAATTAGATTCTCGTTATGTAGGCCCCGGCTTGCGCGACATTACGGCTCGTCGCACGCCGGAATGGATTATGAATATGATACTCGATACGGAAGCGATGTTAGAGAAAGACGACACGGTAAAATGCCTTCTGCAAGAATATCTGATACAGATGCCCAATCAAAGCGTTGACGAACAAGATGCGCGCAATATATTGGAATATCTCCGTGTTGCAGCTACCGAGCCTGCTTCCGGAAAGTAAAATCAAAATAAGAAACGGAATCCAATCATTGTTCCTTAACATATCAACCGGTTTATTTCTGGAGACATTATGAAAATGAAAATTTGGCTGTCGGTAACATTAGCCGCCGTGGCAGTCGGAATGTATTTTTACGGCTGCTCCACTCAAAAGGAAACGGCAGCAATAGGCGACGACGCGGCAACGCGCACGTATGTTCCCCCGGGAAAATACGATGAGTTCTACAATTTCGTATCGGGCGGATTCAGCGGACAATTAGCCGTGTATGGACTTCCGAGTGGACGTTTGTTCCGCGTAATTCCCGTCTTTTCGCTTGACCCAGAAAAAGGCTGGGGATTTTCCGAAGAAACAAAGCCTATGCTGAATACTTCTTACGGATTTATACCGTGGGACGATGCGCATCACCCCGAGCTTTCACAGACCGACGGTGTGCCTGACGGACGTTGGGTATTCATTAACGGCAATAATACGCCGCGTATAGCACGAATTGACCTGACCTCGTTCACTACGGCAGAGATTATCGAAATTCCCAATAGTTCAGGCAATCACTCCTCGCCGTTTACAACCGAAAATACGGAATATGTAGTGGCAGGAACACGTTTCAGTTTGCCTGTTCCGAACGAGGACGTATCAATTGCATCCTACAAAGAAAAGTTCAAAGGAACATTAAGTTTTATAAAAGTTGACAAAACCACGGGTAATATGGGGGTTGCTTTCCAGATATTGGTACCGGGATACGATTATGACCTTGCGCATGCAGGCAAAGGCCCGTCGCACGGTTGGATGTTCTTTACGTCGTACAACTCCGAAGAAGCAAATACTTTGCTGGAAGTTAACGCAAGCCAAAACGACAAAGACTTCATTGCGGCGATAAATTGGAAAAAAGCAGAAGAGTTTGTAGCGCAAGGCAAATTCAAAGAAATGCCGGCCAAGTATGCACACAACGTGTACGACGAAAGCACACATACAGCTACTTCCACTATGATGCAAACCGTAAAGGTATTGGATCCGTCCGAATGTCCCGGATTGATTTATTATCTTCCCACTCCCAAATCGCCCCATGGGGCAGACGTAGATCCGACGGGCGAATATATTGTGGGCGGCGGAAAACTTGCAACCGTAATACCGGTTTTCTCGTTCGGCAAAATGGTTAAGGCAATTGAGGATAAAAAATTCGATAAAGAAATCGGCGGCGTTCCTGTTATCAACTATCAAGCGGCTTTGGCAGGCGAAGTACAGAAACCGGGTCTCGGGCCTCTCCACACGGAATTTGACGGAAACGGCAACGCTTATACTTCTATGTTCGTATCGTCGGAAATCGTCAAATGGTCGCTCAAAGATTTCAAAGTGTTGGACCGTGTTCCCACTTATTACTCTATCGGGCACCTTTGCATTCCGGGCGGCGACTCCAAAAAGCCTTGGGGCAAATATGTTATAGCGTACAACAAAATAACAAAGGACCGCTATCTACCTACGGGGCCGGAGCTTACGCAATCTGCACAGCTATACGACATAAGCGGCGAGAAAATGAAACTTCTGCTTGATTTCCCGACTATCGGCGAGCCGCACTATGCACAGGCTATGCCCGCAGATGTAATAATAAAAAATCAAAAGAAAGTTTATCAGCTGAAAGACAACAAGCATCCTTACGGCGTAAAGAGTGAAAAAGAGGCTCGCGTAGAGCGCAAAGGCAAGGAAATTCACGTGTATATGACAACGATACGTTCGCATTTTATGCCCGATAATTTGGAAGGTGTGCAAGTAGGCGACGATGTTTATTTCCACGTAACCAACCTTGAGCAGGATTGGGACGTACCGCACGGATTTGCAGTAATGGGCGCGGAAAACTCTGAATTGCTCATTAAGCCGGGCGAAACCCAAACACTCAAATGGACTCCGAAACAAGCGGGAATCTATCCGTTCTATTGCACAGACTTCTGCTCGGCATTGCACCAAGAAATGCAGGGATACGCTCGCGTATCGCCGGCCGGAGCAAAAGTTGAACTTTCAACCAATACACGATAATAATGCACTGGGTGCGCCACGCACTAGTGCGTGGCGCACCCTTTCTAATTTGTACAATTTCATAAGAGAAGATACAGTGAAATCGAGTGCCAGAATAATGCTTGCCATAGCATCGTTGAGCCTAATTATCAGTTTTTTTACGCCGATATGGAGTATACAGCTTGAAGCGCCGCAATACCCCGAAGGTTTGGGGATTAAAATTCACCTTCATACCATACAAGGCGAAAAAAGTAATGACCTTGAAAGTATTAACGGGCTGAACCACTATATCGGTATGCAACGTATAGTACCCGATGCAATTCCCGAACTGAAGCTTATGCCCTATATAGTAGGAGCATTTATCGCGTTCGGATTGCTTTTTGCCGCAATAGGCCGGCGGACGCTTGCATGGGTTTGGGTGGCGGTGTTTATTGTTGCCGGAGTGGCCGGAATGTGGGATTTTTATCTGTGGGAATATGACTACGGGCATAATCTTGATCCGCATGCGGCTATTCGCATAGATGATATGAACTATCAGCCGCCGCTTATTGGCTCGAAGCAACTGCTTAATTTTAGAGCAATTTCTTTGCCCGATGTCGGCGGCTATATTATAGGGGCATCTGTTTTATTGGGAGCGTTTGCAGCTTTACTGAAAGGCCGCGACAGCATAAAAAGCGGCAAATCACAAACTATAAATTTCGCCGGACCTGTGCCTGAAACAGTTATGGCGGACGAGGTTGAGTCGTGAACTATACACAAGCCGAACTACTTATAACCAGATATTTGGCAATACTCGCTTTTGTGTGTATAGCCGTTTTCGGGTTGATTTCATGCTCGGAGCCGCAACCAACGCCGTTGATTATCAATACGGATAATTGCGCTTACTGCCAAATGACTATCAGCGACCCGAAATTCGGTGCGGAATTGCTCACAAAAAAGGGCAAAATCTATAAATTCGACGCGATTGAATGTATGGCCGGCTTTTATGCCGAGGCTTCCGTGGTCAAGCATGAAGATATACACTCTATGTGGGTTATCAATCTTATCAGCCCGGGCAGTTTAATTAATGCCCAAAATGCCGTTTTCGTTCATTGCGACCAGATTAAAAGTCCTATGGGCGGCGATTTTTCGGCCGTTCCTACGGAGAATGATTTTAATCGTATTTCTACAAATTATCAATGCCGCCGCATGACATGGGACGACATTGTTCAAGCCTCGAAATGATGAGCGCGGCCGCCGGGCAAATTCTGCGCTTATTGCTCCTATTTTCGATATGTTTTGCTTGTATGCGGACTTCGGCTGTTCATGCCGCCGAAGTCCGTGTAGGCAACGGTGTTGACTTTGCCGCTGCCGTAGCAAAGGCCGCCGCAGGCGATAGAATTATTGTGCCAAACGGCGTACATACAGCCATTGACGTAAAAATAGACAAGCCGCTAGAAATTACAGGCCAAGCCGGCGCAACACTTGACGGGAAAGGCAAATCGCAAATACTTATAATTTCAGCCGGCAACGTAGTAATTCGCGGGCTGACATTTATTCGTAGCGGCATGAGCTATGTGTCGGATAATGCCGCAATTAAAGCTACGGGCATTTCTGATCTGAAAATTGAAAACTGCTCTTTTCGCGATAATTTTTTCGGCATTTACCTTGCAAAATCATCTAATTGTATCGTAAGAAATTGTTCATTCAAGGCAAGCGGCAGGCTCGAGTCGTCATCAGGTAACGGCATACATCAATGGTATTGTCGCAACTCTGTAATTGAAAATAACACCATAGCCGGCCACCGCGACGGAATTTACCTTGAATTTTCACGCAACGCAATTATTCGCGGCAATAAATCACTGAACAATATTCGCTACGGACTCCATTTCATGTTCTCCGATTCCTGCGCTTATCGCGATAATTTATTTCAGGAAAACGGTGCCGGCGTGGCGGTAATGTATTCTAAATTTATAACAATGACAGGCAATATTTTCCGGCAAAATTGGGGGCCGGCAGCCTATGGTTTATTGCTGAAAGAAATTGCGGACAGTCATATCGAGCGCAACCGGATTGAAGGTAACACAACAGGACTTTACGCCGACGGTTGCAATCGCAACACCATTCATTTCAACACTTTCCACCGTAACGGCTGGGGTGTGAAAATATATGCGAATTCCTCGCAAAATAATTTTAAGGATAATAATTTTCTTTCGAATACATTTGCAGTTTCAACCAACAGCAGTTCATTGCAAACCAATGTTTTTGACGCAAATTATTGGAGCGAATACACGGGCTACGACTTGAACCGCGACGGATTTGGCGACGCGGCGCATCATCCGGTTCGATTATTTACGATATTGATAGAGCGACAGCCAACTTCGCTTATTTTATTGCGCAGTTTATTTATTGACCTGCTCGACGCAGCCGAACGCGCCTTGCCCGTGCTAACTCCGCAAACTCTTGCAGATGCTCACCCACGAATGAAGCCGAAACAATGATTACAATCGAACATCTTTGCAAATCCTATGGCAAGACGCGGGCACTTGGAGGCGTATCTTTGACAATTCCGTCGGGCGGCGTAACGGCAATAGTAGGCCCCAACGGATCCGGCAAAACTACCCTGATAAAATCTATTCTTGGATTGGTCAAGCCGGATTCGGGCGTAATTACGATAGCCGGCAAGAGCATAAACAATAGCGACGACTATCGCGCCGGTATCGGATATATGCCGCAAATCGCACGTTTTCCGGATAATCTCGATGCAGTAAGTGCTATCGAACTTGTTAAATCTTTGCGCGGCTATCCGGCTGATTGCGACGAGCGGCTGATTGACGCTCTTAAATTACGCCCGCATTTCGGCAAGCCGTTGCGTGCGCTTTCCGGAGGAACACGCCAAAAGGTAAGTGCGGTAATAGCCTTTATGTTTCGACCGGCCGTAGTAATACTCGACGAGCCTACTGCAGGGCTTGACCCGCTTTCGTCAAGCCGCTTGAAAGACCATATTATAGAAATGAAAGCCTCCGGTGCAGCCATACTTCTTACCTCGCATATTATGAGCGAAATAGAAGAACTTGCAGACAGTATTGCATATTTGCTCGACGGATCCATCATATTCCACGAGCCCGTGGCATCTATTATCGGCAAAAGCGGCGAACGAACCCTCGAACGCGCCATAGCACGACGTATAGAGAACGGAAAGGAGCTTTTATGAACGCGCTTTGGAAAGTAGCCCGATTTACCGCAACCGATATATTCCGCAGCAAATGGTTGCCTGTTTATACCGTGTTCTTCTTCTTGATAGCCGAGGGATTATTTCGTTTCAGCGGCGACTCCGGGCAAGCATTGGTTTCTCTGACGAATATTACAATACTGCTTATTCCGGCCGCAAGCATAATTTACGGAGCATTGTATTTCTACGGAGCGAGGGAATTTATCGAGCTGCTTCTGGCGCAACCCGTAGGAAGAAAGCCTTTGTTTACGGGACTGTTTTCAGGCATAGCCGGAGCATTGGGCGGCGGTTTCTTGATTGGTACCGGCTTGCCATGCTTACTGCACGGCACGGCAGACGACCGAATAACGATACTCGCTATTCTTAGCATCGGAGTTATGCTGACTCTTATTTTTGTCGCACTTGCACTTCTCGTCGCCGTTCGTTCCGACGAAAAAGTGCGCGGCGTTGGAATATGCCTCGGACTTTGGCTTGCCTTTGCAATATTGTACGATGGACTTATATGGCTTGTTCTTGCGCTTTTTGCCGATTATCCGTTAGAACGTGCCGCAATTGTAATGACAACGCTTAATCCGATAGACCTTGGCCGCGTTGGTATTATGTTGCGCCTTGACATAGCCGCTCTTATGGGATATACAGGCGCCGTGTTCGAGCAATTTTTCGGCAGTAGGGTAGGATTTACGCTTACGAGCGGAGCTATGTTGGCGTGGATTGTCGCGCCGTTTATGCTCGCTTTGCGCTCTTTCTCACGAAAAGATTTTTAATTGCTCCACCCTGTTTTCGTGAATATTTTTAGGCGGCGGATATTAAGATTATTTGCCTGTATGCTTCGGATAAATTATCATTGTAAATTATTTTTTTACAAATCGGAAGTATAATTCATCCGGCAGAATACTCCGCGTGATATTATCGTTTTTTTGCCCCTGTTCCCGAGATAAAAAATACCTCGAAAGCAGGGGCAAATTTATTGCGCCACAGGCCGTTCGGAAAAATATTTTACCGAATATTAAACACGGCGATATTCCCGATATTATTTCGGCAACAAAACCTTGTCAATTATATGGACTATACCGTTCGAACCCCGCGCAGAACCGAGTATATTCGCATCGCCTACCATCCATTTATCGCCATTCTTACGGAATGTAATTCGCGCACCGCTTACCATACCTACGGTCAATCCGTCGCGCATAAGAGCATCGTCAAAAACAGAAGTTGTAACGTGCCCATAAAGAATGTCTGTCAATTTGTCTTTATTTTCAGGCTTTAGCAAATCGTCGACTGTTCCTGCCGGCAATGCGGAAAAAGCCGAATTTATTGGCGCAAATACTGTAAAAGGCCCTGCATTTGAAAGTGCATCAACAAGCTCCGCTGCTTTTACCGCAGTAACCAAAGTAGTATGGTCGGGCGAACCTACTGCAATTTTCACTACATCTTGTTGAGATTGATCATCTTGTACGCCGGATTGCCCATGCGAAACAGCTTCATTTGCATCGTTGCCCGGTTTAGGTGCGGATTCTTGCTGTTGCGAGCAGGAAAACAACCCGATTGATACCGCAAGACATAACGCCGTCACAACACGACAAGTTTTCATCTTTACCTCCCGAATTTAATTTAAGTAATAAAATTCTCCGCGCATTGACAATTATTGACGCTTCGAAGTAATTTCAAAAGCAAAAATCCGATATTATATTGTTGGATTTTATGATTTTTCTCATACATCGTTTTTTTTTGATAAATACGGGAAAACTTCTCGAAGACGGGCATTTTTATCGTTTGTGCGGAAATATTTCGGGAGTGAATTTTACTGCAATTCGAGCGGTTGATTATTTTTTACGGTAAAATAAATAAACGAATATTTATGATAAACAATGATTTTTTAAGATAATTATCGGAAATATGATTTAATCTTCGGCCGAACCGCTTTTTCTCGTTTTGTACCATGAATACGAGAGAATTGGCATAAAGATATATTTATCGAACAGCCTCCCATTCTTTTGCAACCGATTTCCCGCGCAACATTACGGATACGGCATTAATCGTCCAACTGAGCAACATCATCGCATAGCCGTAACGTCGAAATCGGCGCGGTGATTCGTAGACGGGCAATGCAGGTTCGTATCGTACTTGGCAATACCGGCTCATGCGACGGAACAAATCGAAATCTTCGCCTGCCGCAATATCGGAATTATAGCCATGAACTTTACGAAAGATATCGGCACGAACAATTTGACATTCTCCACGCCCCATGCCCAGCCCGAAAATATTAACCCAAAGACGTATGTATCCGTTATAGAAAGCCGAAAACACGGCATCGCTACGTCGGCACTCGTCGGGTACGATATACACAGGACACGCCAAAGCACCGACACTATTTTTATTTTCGATAGAAACAGTCCAATGATAAATATGTGATATGAATTTATCGGGATAAACAGGAATAGTATCGCCGTTGATGAATATTATTACTTTACCTTGTGCAATTTCGGCACCGCGATTGCGCCCCTCGGCTATTGTTTGGCGATGCATCCCCGTATGGCGCACCACGGCATCTGCGGCTTGTTCTGCAATACAAAGCGTCGCGTCCGTGCTGCCGCCGTCGCTTACAATTAATTCCGCATTATATTTCAGCCTAAGCTCGCGTGGAAATGCCGCAAGTGTTTTTGGCAATAGTTTTTCCTCCTGCAGAACAGGTATAACTATACTGATAAGCGGCGTTTGTTTTTGCGTCACGTGATATGGCTTACAGCTCTTCGACAATCACGGTCGGCTGTATAACCGACTTGGCTATAAGCGCTGGGAAATACGCGACTACTTCGCTCGGCTTCGGCCGGCCACCGGAGAATCCGGTTACGCTTGGCGGGCCTGTAAGAATCAGAGGTGCTATTTCCTTGCCGAAACGCTCCACGGAAGCATAATCACGCGAGCGAACGCCTACCCGCATCATAACTTCATTTGGAATAATCGGTTTGGCTATTGCTCCATGGCAAGCATTCATACCGATAAATTCAGTGCGTACTTCGTCGAATTGCAAACCGAGATTGTTCAATCTTTCGCGTAGAATTGCATCGGCGGCCAGCGCTTTTTCATAAGCGTCGGGCGCGGAATAGGTAAGAGTGGAAAACGAAATGTATCCGTCGGCATAGCTCGCGCTTACTTTAAGAAACGGCGTTGCGGGCTTGCCGGTAATACCGAACACACGGACGCGATTATTCCCGGAGTCTTCTAAATGAATTGTGGAAAAATCGGCTACAACATCGGGAGTTATGTATTGAGAAGGATCGCCGATTTCGTACATTAGTTGCTCGCTTACTGTTTCGCGGGTAACTGCACCGCCCGTACCCTCGTGCTTTGTAACTGTAAAAGTTCCGTCGGGATAGGCTTCGATAATCGGGAAGCCTATATTTGCCATATCCGGTATAGAACGCCAATCTCCGAGGAAATTTCCGCCGCTGGCCTGCGCACCGCACTCATTTATATGTCCGGCAATCGTTCCCGCCGAGAGTTTATCCCAATCATCAGCCGCCCAGCCGAATTCATGTATCATAGGCGCAAGCGTCAGTCCCGTATCGGTTGTGCGTCCCGTAATCACAATATCCGCGCCTTGTCGCAGGGCCTCGACTATCGGAAATGCTCCCAGGTATACGTTTGCACTCAATAATTTGTCTTTTACTTCCGCGATTGGCTCGCCCGTTTCCATGTTTTTCATTTCATGACCGTCGGCCACCAATGCGTCTATTCGCGGCAATATATTATCACCCGAAACTATGCCTATTTTCAGTCCTTTTATTCCACGTTTTTTTGCGGCGGCAAAAACTGCATCACGCGCAGATTCGGGATTAACCCCACCGCCATTGGTAATAAGTTTTATGTTCTTTTCAAGCAAATGCGGCAATACTTCGTCGCAAGTTTGCACAAGGTCTTTGGCGTAGCCGAGTGCAGGATTCTTCAGTTTTTGCTTTTGCAGAATGGACATAGTAACCTCTGCCAAATAATCGAGCATAAGGTAGTCAATATGTCCTTTGGTTACTTGTGCAAGCGGTGCGGAAAGTAAATCTCCCCAAAACCCTTGGCCGGAAGCGATGCGGATAAATGGTTTAGACATAACAGAATTATCGCTATTCGTAAATTATTTGCGCTGTTCGGGGCGGCAATTTTTGAAAAACTATGTAGCCGCGAACCGTATCTTTTTTGATGTTTTAGCACAAATCTACGGAAAATGCTCTTGTTTTCGCGGCGATTTAGGATATTTTGCCCAAATGTGTCGCGGTTTATAGTGAAATGTTTAGGCAATACTCCGTATTCTTCCATTTCTTTAAGAGTGCGATAACGCCGGCGACAACATTTTTTTCATCAAAAAAAAACGATAAATTCTTGGCAGTGTGGAGTTTTTTACATACTTTTGCTTTGTTGTACTCTTTGCAAAGGTGTTTTTACGACGTTTTAAGCTGTAAAAACAGCCGAAAGGGTTACGCAACCGACGCTTCGGTTTACTGTTAAAATATGGTTAAAAATTATTGCTTAATGCAAATGTACCGAAGCGTTATTCGTTCTTTGACAATTCGATGCAGTATTCTCATGCTTTTTATGTCGCTTGGATGCGGCGGTGGCTCCGCACCCGACGACAATATTTTTCGATATAATGAGCCGAGCGGCATAGGTTCGCTTGATCCTGCTTTCATAAATTATCAAGCGGCAATTTGGGCGGGCAGCCAATTATACAACGGCTTGGTGGAAGCTGACGAAAACGAGCAAATCAAACCGTGCATCGCACGGTCATGGTCCGGCGACAGCACGGCTACCGTATGGACTTTCAATTTGCGTACAGACGTTTTTTTTCACGAGGACGAGTGTTTCGGCTCTGCAAGAACGCGGCGACTTACCGCAACCGATGTAAAATATTCATTTGAGCGCGTATGCGATGCGCGAATCAAGTCCGCCGGACAATGGATATTTCGCTCTACTGTGGACGGTGCCGAGGCTTATATAAAAGCAACGGCAGCCGGTGAATCGCCGGTTGGGATACGCGGAATTACCGCACCCGACGATTCCACTCTTGTTATTCGCACAGCGAAGCCGTTCGCACCCTTTCTATCGCTTCTGACCACTCCTTTTTGTTGGATTGTTCCCAAAGAAGCGACGGAATTTTACAAAGAGCGTTTCGCTCATCATCCCGTAGGCTCGGGGCCGTTTCGTTTTCTATCTTGGGAACAAGACCGCGATATTCGACTAAAGCGCAATGAACGATATTTTCGATTTGACGACAAAGGAGTCAGATTGCCGTATTTGGACGGCATAAAAATTTCCTTTATTCGCTCGCCCAAGTCCGAGTTTTTTGAATTTGAGCAAGGGCGTTTAGATTTTGTGGCAACGATAGACAACTCTGTTTTAGAGCAAGTCATTACACCTGATGGCAATCTTACGCCGAAATTTGCAGATTACAAGCAATTTCGTAAGGCTGCGCAATCGGTAGAATACTACGGTTTTTTACTTGACACCGCTTTTACAGCCGCAAAAAACGGGCCGTATTCGACTTCGAAGGTATTGCGGCAGGCATTAAATTATGCTATAGACCGCGACAGAATAGTTCGTTATGTATTACGCGGCAGGGCTGTTCCCGCACACAACGGCATACTTCCGCCTTCAATGCCCGGTTTTTCGCCGGAAGTTAAGGGCTACGACTACAACATTCAAAAAGCGCGCGAGCTTTTACTTCAGGCCGGCTACGGCCCGGGCAAATCTCTACCGCCGATTACTTTGCAAATAGGAGCAAACGAGCGCACAGCTTCGGTAGCCGAAGCGGTGCAACAGCAATGGAAAGAAATCGGGCTTGACGCACGAATCGTACAAGTAGATTTTCCGCGTCATCTCGGTATGATACGCAACAGCGAACTTCCGCTTTGGCGCACAAGTTGGATTGCGGATTATCCCGACCCAGAAAATTTTTTGGCGTTATTCTATTCGAAGAACGCATCCCCCGCCGGGCCGAACACGACGCATTTCCGCAATGCTACGTTCGACTCGCTTTACGAACAAGCTCTCTCCCCGAAACTAAATCCCGCCGAACGGTACACCTTGTACAATCGAATGGAGCGCATTGTAATTGACGATGCGCCGTGGATATTTTTGTATCATGACGTCAGTCTAAGATTAGCACGGCCTTCCGTTATCGGTTTCCGCCCGGAAAGTGCCGGCAGGCTTGTCCTTGAAACCGTGAAAAAGTCTCGGTAATACGACTAATCTTATGAATTTCCGCTTTCGGCAGATTACACACACATTCATACGCCGCCCGGAAAGACGACGGATACCCAAAACCAAGCGTTTGACAAAACGCTTACCAGAAGGTGATTTTTTAACTAACGAGGCGATTATGAACAGACGCATACCCCTCATACCTTTCTGGCTTGGCTTGGTTCTCCTTGCGATTGCTATAGCTTTGCCTTCGACGAACGCAGATGCTGCCCCGAAAAAAACACGGAAAGCAACAACTGTAAAACATACAAAAAAGATAGCGGCGAAGAAAAAAATTTCTTCGCGTAAAAAAAGACGCAAAGGAAGATATGCCGCACGCATTACTCCTTGCAATCCGGTACAAGGAAAAATGATGGCTTTCGAACATATCAACGGTAACGATGAATTGTCTCGACTTGCCGGATTTGCAGGCGACGATTCCGAACAACGCAACGAAGCTCGTGCCGAAGAATTTAACGGCGAATCTCCCGCAGGGGCTTTACCGCTTTTGAAAACAGGATATGTCGCAAAATCAAACGGTAACCTCCCCGATGAGGGAGAAGATATCGAAGAACTTGAAAAGGAAGATGACGTAACGGTTGATATAGAGTCTTTTCGCTCTATTTGGCTGGCATATATGGACGGCGGCGGCGCAACCGGCGATATCGAAAGTATCGCCTGCGGTATAGATAAAAAGAAAATAATTGATGCTGTTATGGATTGGGTAGGTACGCGCTACCATTTCGGCGGAACTGGCCGTAGCGGTATTGATTGTTCCGCATTTACACGTGCGGTGTTTGCCTCGGCCGGAAGCATTATGTTACCGCGCACGGCAGCCGAACAATCAACTTTTGGAAATTCGGTAAGAAACCGCGAAGAAATGCAATTCGGCGATATAGTGTTCTTCCATACACGTCGCCATGCTTATGTTTCGCACGTGGGCATTTATCTCGGTGATAATCTGTTCGCCCATTCAAGTTCGCGTTACGGCGTTACCATTTCTTCGCTTGAAAGCACATACTACAACAAGCGTTTAATCGGCGTCAAACGTCTCGGTAAAAGTGATTTATCGCGTTTGGCAATAAACAGCGCATATCCTGCCGGAGAATAATGCATTGAATTATATAGTAAAAAAGCGGGGCGCTTTCGTTAAGCGTTTCGCTTTTTTATTGATAATCGGGGGAAATTATAAAAATATCATCAACATTTATGCGCGGCAATTGAGTTCGGTACTTGCTTCCCTGAAACATTACCGTGTCGTTTTGCCATAATATCTTATCGTGTACAAAAATACTAAGACCGTTGCTCTTGACTGTTGGGTCCGAACCATAATATTATTTGCATAATTTAGGCTAATGTTTGTGTGTTATGCGATTATGGGATAAGGCACAGAGTGCGGAACTTAATTCGTAACAACCGGAATACCTAATAAAAAAAGCGGCCGCATTCTTCGGAATATGACCGCTTTTTGCTGTAAAAATTATCTTGCAATTACAAATTGCCCGCGAATATCTTTATCGCCCGGGTTTATACGTAACGAGTAGACACCGTCGGGTAATGATGCCACGTATAAGTCTAAGGTTTGTCGTTCCATACCGTTTGCATATTGCTCAACGGTCAGCATTTCTCGCCCGAAAATGTCGTATACAATTATCGTATAATTATCGTTCGACGGCGAATCGAACGAAATGGTAAGGCGATTACTTGCCGGATTTGGCCATGTTTCTATTTTTTGGCTATTTACAACCGTTTCTTCAACATCGCTTGGGCGTTGCCCTACGGCGTAATAAACGGGAGCAACAGCAGAAGATATTACAGTAAACGGCAGACCTGACGCACTGATACGGTCAGCCGCCAAAGGTATGATTTTTATTACATTAAGGCCATTTTCGTTTGCTCCGTAAGCCATACGCTTATCGTCGGGCGAATAGCTTGGTCTTCCTATTGTACTAGGGTTTTCGACAATTGCACCAAACATCATTTTTGAGATATTAGCCGCCATAACCGCCGACTTATTTGTAAGCGTATTAAGATAGTCGAAAGCAACTATTGACTGATTCGTCTTGGCAAATGTCGGATTGCCAATGTTTTCGCCATTGCCGAGCGGCGGCAAAACGCGGCGAATCAATCCGTCGGAAAAAGTATTTACGGATTTATCCCATGCACGCAGTAGACCTACGTCTGCATAATCTTGCTCGCCTGCATCTGTAAACAATGCATTTAAAGCATCGAAAAGAACATACTGTCCGCTCGCATCCCATTGCAACGAATTGGCACCCAAAACTAAACCGACATTTTGCCCATTTGTAAAAGTAGGCGAGTAAAGCTGAAAATCTTGTAGCGTGCTGTTTTCAAGATTAAATATAGTGATTGTACCGTCCTGCTCGGCCGGTGTGGCGGCCAAACGTTTGCCGTCGCGAGAAAGAGCAACACTGTTCCATACAGCATTTGAACTGATAATAGTTTCTACGGGATTGTTCGGGTCAAGCGTAATTCCGTGTAAGGTTTTATCGGCAGCCACAAATACAGCAAAAGAGCCGTCGTCGGAAATAGAAGGCGCATTATTACAAATCGTGCGAGAAATATGGTGAATATCGTTGCCGGAGGCGTTTGCCACAGGATTGACAATAGCCAGCGTAAATGGCAAGCCTACCCGATGCACCAATAGAAAGTGCGGACCGTTCACAGGCTTTTCGTCCGGTGAATCGGGCGAGCCGTTTCCATCGAATATCTCCACTTTATCGAATGCTGTCTTTGCAACCGATTCAGCCGATTCGCCCAACAGTTCTTTTGCGGCACGAACTACGGCCAAGCGCAAATCAATAAACTGTGAAGTACTTGTCAGGTAATTAGTTAAAGCATGATAATAAATTTTTTCGGTTTGCTCGCGCCCTATACTTTGCGATATAAGAAACGCCGCATGATTGGGTATGCCGCTATTAATGTGGACACCGCCGTTATCCCCTTCTTTTGTTTCCGGCAACGTAACGTATTCGCTCATTTTGGCCGGTTGCCAACCGCGGTCGCCGTATTGAGAGCCGCCATTATGCGGATTGCTCAAGTCGCGCATCGCTCCTGACGGAAACACGGCAGGATTTACTATTTCTTCGCCCATTGTAAAATCTTTGCGGTCTACCATACAACCGAAAACATCGGACATAGAC
Source organism: Bacteroidota bacterium (assembly GCA_020852855.1). Classification (GTDB taxonomy): domain Bacteria; phylum Bacteroidota; class Ignavibacteria; order Kapaibacteriales; family UBA961; genus JADZAA01. The sequence goes on along the minus strand of JADZAA010000049.1, from coordinate 11,616 downwards.
TCGTTTAATGCGCCGCTTTGACTTAGATAAACCAAGCCTGCACTATGCTCGGTTATGCCGTGCGTCATTTCATGAGCGGCTACATCAAGCCCGCCGGCAAGATTGGAAAAGCTCTTGTTTCCGTCGCCGTAAGCCATAAACTTTCCGTTCCAATAGGCGTTGTCCATCGGCGTACCGTCGTCGTCGGCAACGTGAATTATAGACGTTATAGTGCCGCCTTTGCCGTCAATTGAATTTCGATTATGTGTGTTGCGGTAATACTCGTAAGTAATTCCGCCGTTAAAATGAGCCGAAACTGCCGCCGGCTCACTAAAAGAGTTGTTCGGCGATGTAATGTAAAATATGCTTTTTAGCGGCTGCTTCCGTGCGTCCAGCGTAATAATGGCACCTATAGGTTCGGACGGTATTTTTGATTGTGCGGCGTTGAACATCGGGCGCGAGGCATCTATCATGTAAAATGTGCCGTTTAAATCATAAGTCGGAAATTCTTTGCTTTGACCATGCAAATCCTTGCCGTTTCCTACGGCCGGGCCGGAATTACAAGTATTATCGAACGATTTAATTATTTCGCCTGTAATTGCATTGATAAAGTATTCACAGCGGCGCAATGCAGTAGGGCGCACGGTAACTCGCCAAGCAAGAACGGGCGCAGATATTTGCGATATTCCCGTAAAAATTATCAATTCGGGATATACGTCGTCGTAGCCTAACGCCACAACTTCTTGGAGTGAAGATAAATTACCGCCGTATTGCACTTTAGCATCCGCATAAACCGCACTTGCAACCTCGTCGGCATTAAGCGCAGGCTTGGTTGCCAAATCTGTAATAGGAATTACACGGCCGTTCCATGCTTCCGGTACGCCGCCTGCCGAGAAATGCGCAATGCTTTCCGCACCGAAAATCGGAATTTCATTAAATGTTTGCAGAAGTCTGACATGAATTTTTCCGATATTATCGCGCTCTACGCTTTTGGCCGTAAATGTTGCAATATTGGAATTTAACCCCAATACCGGAGAAATATCGGCCATTACGCTTCGTGCGGCCGCTAATGCCATGTCATCATTCTGAATATCGTAACGTCTTACACCTATGGACTTTGCTTCAATAAATGTCGGTGTTTGCGATTTGCTGTTGTCATAGCGTACAACCAAGTCTTGGCTTCGTTTTGCAAGGGTGAGCAGTGCTGTGCGCTTATCTTCTGACAGTTCCGCGTAGAACAATCCCTTGATACTAGCCTGCCCGCTGCCGCCATTTAATTTTATGACCGGCTTTTCTTTGAAAATACTCGGTGTTGTTCGTGCAGCACGCGGCTTGTTTAATTGTTCAAACACCGATTGCATTTGTGCATTGGAGTTTGCGGCGGTAATTGTAAAAAGCACCGTTGCAATCAATGCGGTCATTGTGACTTTGCCGATTGGAAACATTGCCTCACCTGAAAATCATGAAAAAAACAGGACTATTTTTGTAGGTCTTTTTTATTTGCAAGTCTTGATTTTTGCGGAATAAATTCGCGTTTTTTCGCTTTTGTTGCCCATGTGCAATTGCCGTAAATCATAGCCGGGTAATTAACGAACTTGCAACCTCGACGGTTTTTACAAATTACTTCTACCAAATAATACGGAGGATCAGGACTTTGCCAATCGGATGCTTCAAATTGTTTGCGGTACAATTTGAATTTCGGCAACAAATATATAAAAATATTTGTCAGGTTAAGTGTATAAATCCTATCGGACGGAATATTCGGGGAGCTCAATAATAAACGTAGTTCCTTTGCCGGGCGCGGAATCCCGAACGGCTATTTTTCCGCGATGATAAGCCTCTATTATACGCTTTGAAAGCGATAGCCCCAATCCCCAACCGCGTTTTTTTGTGGTATAACCGGGCAGAAATATTTGCCGCCGTGTTTGCACGCTCATACCTTTTCCGTTATCGGATACCGTAACAGTCAGTTTTCCTTTGACAATTCCCAAAGTTATGGTAATCCGTCCATTTGATGAATCGATGGCTTCCACGGCATTTTTCAAAAGATTTTCCACCACCCAACCGAATAGTTCTCCGTTGATGCGTGCATCTATCGTAAAATCGAGATTACGTTCCACAATAATTTGTTTGCCGAGATGCGGAACACGTTTTTCAAAATAAATACATACATTTTCAATCACATCGCCAAGATTCTCCGACTTCATTTCAGGCTCTGACCCTATTTTCGAGAATCTTGTAGCAATAATATTCAATCGTGCAATATCCTGCTCTATTTCGGTTGTAGTTTCCTCTATTTGCTCCGGATTATTCACGTTTAATCGCAAAATTTCCACCCAAGCCAGCAAACTTGACAGCGGTGTCCCAAGCTGATGCGCCGCCTCTTTTGCCATACCTACCCAAACATTGGACTCCTCGCTGCGCCGCACGTAACTAAATGCCACATAACTAAGCAGAATGAAAGCCGAAACAATCACAATTTCCACATAAGGCAATAAGCGAATACGCCCGATTAGCGATGAATTCGTATAGTAAATACGGGTAATAATCGCACCCGATTCGTCTTTTATATCAATCGGATGATAAACCGCCGCCATTTCCGCAACACGATGCAACATATATTCACGCTGTTGATCTTTTGTCTGCGTAGTATCAACGTCAATATTCTTTGAAAAATCCAGATACGGCCAATTAGGTTCGCCCGACACATCTGCAAAAATCATCGGGAAAGTAATGGTAGGCGCAACGCGGTCAAGCAGAAACAAGAGGTCCGGATTATTATCCGCCGAGGCAAAATTATGTTCGAAAATACTTGCGTAGAACTCTACGGCAATAATTTCTCGACGCACCAATTCATTAACCAACGACTGCGTATAAAGCAACACAGATGCTACCATACTGAATGCAAAAAAAGCAAGGAGAGCCTTGATTTTCCATTTAGATGGCGAGCGCAACCATAGCGCAGTATAGTGTAATTTTCCGGCTTTTCTATTGCTTGGGTGCGACGTGCCAAGCAAATTGCGGCGGCGTTTCATACATTATGAACGGCGAATATTGCGGAAGAACTCTACGGTTCGTTCAAGTCCGACTTCAAACGACGTTTCCGGCTGCCAACCGCAAGCCGCGCCGAGCTTAGCTGCGGAAATGACGCTACGACGCTGTTCGCCGGACTTTGCATCGCCATGCACCCGCCCAAAATGCCCGCCGGTTAAATTGTTCAGTATATCAAAAATTTCCGTTACTGTTCGCTCGCGCCCCGTTCCCACATTGTACGCGCCGGATACTTCTTCGGAAATAGCGGCTAAATTTGCAGCCGCCACATCGGCCACATAAACATAGTCGCGGGTGTTCTGTCCGTCGCCATTGATAACCGGTTGCGTATTTTCCAATAATTTCTTTGCAAAAATGGCTACAACCCCGGCCTCGCCGTGGGGATTTTGTCTTGGCCCGAACACATTGCCATAGCGCAGAGCCGCATAATCAATGCCGTATTCGTTTTTGTAATACGACAAGTAATGTTCGTTCGATAATTTGGAAACGCCGTAAGGCGAGATAGGATTTGTAGTGTGGTTTTCAGTTGCCGGAAATTCCGTCTGCTCGCCGTAGACCGTGCCGCCGCTCGATGCAAATATTATTTTTTTCACGCCGAAACGTCGTGCAAACTCATAGAGATTAAGCCCGCCGATAATATTAGTTACGGCATCGAATTTGGGGTTGCGTACCGAAATTCGTACATCAATTTGCGCCGCATGATGATTAAGAATATCGAATCGTTCGTGCTCGAAAATTTTTTCTATTTCGGGAGAAGTTATATCACATTCGTAAAACTTGGCCTTTTCATTGATATTCCCGCGTGTTCCGCCTGACAAATTATCAATTATGCACACCGTATATCCTTGATTGATATAAGCATCAACTATATGCGAGCCGATAAATCCGGCACCGCCGGTTACGCAAATATTCATAGATTTATTCACAAGAAAAATGGAAGAAATACAGACTGAAAATCAGAAAAAAAGGATTGGATTCCACCGTGAGCGTCTGAATATCTCGGCTATTCGTCGTCGCTCTGAAAATAATTTATCAAGCGCGGATCGCCTGCAGACTTACTATGCCTTTTGAGTGCGATTTCCCGATGAATAATATTCGTTAAATCGTCCGCCGCACTATATCCATAAGTTTTAAGCAAATAATTCAACGCGATAACTTCGGTTATAACCGTAACGTTCTTCCCCGGGAAAATAGGTAATTTTACATTTGCTACATTTACTCCCATCAACTCCATCGGTTTTTCATCTAAGCCTGTCCGTGTATATTCGGCTTCTTTATCCCACACTTCGAGCTCTACGATAATTTCCAATCGCTTCTGGAAACGAATTGCGCGAACGCCGAACATACGCTGCACATTAATAATTCCCAGTCCCCTGATTTCCATAAAATGCTTAGACATTTTCTGTCCGGTTCCCATCAGAATATTATCACGTTTTTTTGTGAATATCACAACATCGTCAGCCACAAGCCGATGGCCGCGTTCTATGAGGTCAAGTGCAATTTCGCTTTTGCCTATACCGCTACGCCCCGTAAGCAGTACACCAACGCCATACACGTCGACAAACGAGCCGTGTATCTGCATCTGTTCGGCGAATTGGTCGTCAAGAAATTCCGAAAGTAAAGTTATGGTTTTTGTGGTTTCGGCCTCGGCGGCAAATACCGCAATGTTGCTATCATTCAAAACAGACAGCAATTCTCCGTCCATCTCGTGCCGGTTAGTCAGGATAATTGCCGGAATAGGAAAGCCTGCTACTCTTCGTAATGCCGTCAAACATTGTTCTCTCGTCAGAGATTTCAGATAATAGATTTCCGTATTCCCGAATATCTGAACGCGATGATACGTAAAAAGTTCCGTAAATCCGGCAAGAGCAAGTTGCGGACGATGCAGATTTTTATCGGAAATATTATTATTCAGCCCTGTTTCTCCGTTTATTTTTTTCAGATAGACCGGGGCACTCAGCAGTGCCTCCACCGAAATTTTATCCTTAGTTACAATTTTCGTATGGCTATACAGCGACATATAAAATCGGAAGTAAAGTATTGGAAAAAATCCGCCACGCCCCTCTTTTGGAAGCGTGGCGGCATATTACGCGGCATCGTCAAGAGCTGTCAACGATGCTCGGTTTGTTTTTCTTTCAATTTGCGAAGTTGTGCAGTGATTTTTTCGGCGGCTGTGTGTATGCAACGGTCAAAGTTCTCGGCTGTGTCGCCGGCATTGTAAGAGCGATTGTTCACATACACGGTAAATTCCACAGTCTTACCGTGTTCCTCCGAAAGGACTACGTCCACCTGTGTAATATTGTCGTTCAATTTACCGAATTTTTGTGCTGTTTCCACAGCTACATCGCGTAATTCCGGCCACACCTTGAAGCGGCGACCGGTAACGTTAATTTCCATAACAACCTCTTGAATAATGTGTTACAAAACACTTCTTTATTTTCTCGCGGAATATTTTATTTGCGCCGCGGCACAAATTGAAAAACAAGACCTATTTGCAACGTCAATCCGCTCGCGCCTATCGGCATCGGCTCGTTCCAATATGGCGGCGGTTCGGCAAATTGCTCTGCTGCTTTTTCAAAAATCGGTCTGCTAAAACCTACGGCGACATATCGCACCTCTATTGCCAAAAGTATCAAATCGCCGTTATGTTTTGTTCGGTCAAACGCCAATTCCACTCCCGCGTAAAGTGCGGCTGCGGGAGCCAGTAGATTGTCGTTCAGGTACTGCCCGCCTACGCGCTTGTCATGAACATCTGTACTATGCGCAGTCTCCAGCCATTTTGCCGTGCCGAACGCTGCACCGGCTCCAATTCCGGCGTATGTTCTGTATGGCGAAACGACGGGAATATATTCGGCCGTCAGCAATACGGAACTCACGGTTAAAGAATATTGTTGCGAGATTTCCCTGCTTGCATAAGGCGCAACGTCATTTGGATTTAAAAATACGGATTGCAAATAATTATCCGTAAAATTTACCGAAAAATGTTCGCCGCCTATTCCGAACCGCATATTAGGCAACAATTCCATTTTTGCAGCCGATCCGAAAGCAGAAACAAGAGGAAAACTCAGGTTACGTCCGCCGAAATAAGTAGCGTAATCATCAAAAAATGCCGACGCACCAAGTCCGTATTTTTGACCGATATACGCAGAAAGCGCAAAACGATGCCCGGTATTTTCCGTATTTTTTTCCGATGTATCTTTTGCCGTTGCATAACCGATAGCGGCAACTATACAAAACAGCGATATGACTGAGATTTTCATTACTCGCCCGTTTTTTTACCGATAAACGGAAAACATCGTTCTATAGTATGCGCTTGCCCATGCACGATGCAACAACGCCCGCGGCAAACTCCGCGCTGGCGTTGTGCTTGTCGAGTATCGGATTAACCTCTGCAATTTCAAAGCTCGACAGAATACCGCTTTCTGCTATTAGTTCCATGATTAAATGTGCCTCGCGATACGACAGTCCGCCCGGAATAGGAGTGCCAACGCCCGGCGCAACCTTTGGGTCAACGCTGTCAACGTCGAAACTTATATGCAAGTGGTCTACGTTTCTGCGCATTGATTCCAAGATTTTTTCGACAATCGGAAAAATACCTTGTTTGTCTATATCAAACATAGTATAAGCCGAGATTTGCAAATGGCGGATAAGCTCTTTTTCCCCCGTATCAACCGAGCGCAGCCCTATCATTGCTATATTTTCGGGCTTTAATTTTGGTGAAAACCCGGCTATCTCGGTTAATTCTGCGGCACCGATACCCAATAATGCCGCTACAGGCATACCGTGTATATTGCCCGACGGCGACGTTTCGGGTGTATTTATATCCGAATGAGCGTCTATCCAGATTACGCCCAACCGTTTATCGTATTCGCGGCAATGTGCGGCTATTCCGGCTATTGAACCTATACTCATGGAATGGTCGCCGCCCAGAATAAGCGGAAATTCGCCGCCGTTCAGTACTCTATGCACAGTTCCGGCAAGCAACGAACACGCCTTGGTAATTTCAGGCAGATATTTCAGACGTGCATCTTCCACAGTCAAAACTTCCGGCGTTTGTATCGGAACGTCGCCGCCGTCCGTTACGATATAGCCCAACTGCTCTAACTTTTCGCCCACGCCTGCAATTCGCAATGCCGACGGACCCATATCCACGCCGCGCCGTCCGGCACCCAAGTCCATAGGAAAACCGATTATTCTGACTCTGTTATTCATTTATCTTCTGTATTCTTTACGATTTTATTTTCGAGATTTCAGCTGCTTTTTAACAGCCCGTTAAGCGGCCTTTTACACCTGAAAACACCGATTTTCATTGTATTGATTATATTGTGATTGACATTGGATTCTCTGCTAAAATAAATAATTTTAAGACGTTGCAACAACTCTATTATAGTCAGTATCACCGTAAACCATATCCAAATTATTATTCGGAATTTGCCGAAGCACTTCCAAAACATCTTGATTAAATACTTTGGTATTTATTTAATGCGTCCATTTTACTTCTGATTTATAAGCTTATACGATGCGGATTTGATAAACTTAATGGGAGTTATAGCATACGGCTCTGAAAAAGTGTATGCCCAAAGTTTAGCAGTATCGTGTGTTTTGGGTTTTTTACGAACTACACAAACGCAGTGAATATTTTTTATTTTACCTCTTAAATCCGCTTTTTCATGAGCAGTAACTTTCTGTTTTTACGCTATTGTTTCAGCAACCATGCGAATATCAGCGGCGCAACTATTGTAGCATCGGATTCTACGATAAATTTCGGGGTTTCAATTCCCAATTTTCCCCAAGTTATTTTTTCGTTCGGCACAGCACCCGAATACGAGCCGTAGCTGGTAGTAGAATCGGAAATTTGGCAGAAATACGCCCAGAACGGCACATTTTCCATTTCCATATCCTGATACAGCATTGGTACGACGCAAATCGGAAAATCGCCTGCAATTCCGCCGCCTATCTGGAAGAATCCTATGCCGGCAGGCGTTGTTTCAGCAGTTTCAACATACCATTTGGCAAGCCAAGTCATATATTCTATTCCGGATTTCATTATGCTCGGTTGCAATTCGCCCTTTATGCAATACGAAGCGAAAATATTGCCCATAGTGGAATCTTCCCAGCCCGGCGTAATAATAGGCAAATTTCGCTCGGCGGCGGCAAGCATCCACGAATTTCGCGGGTTAATTTCGTAATACTGCTCCAAATCTCCGGAAAGCAACATTTTATACATATACTCATGCGGAAAATACCGTTCGCCTCGTACTTGGGCATCATTCCATTGCTTGAAAATATGCTTCTGCAAGCGACGGAACGCTTCCTCTTCGGGAATACAAGTGTCGGTTACTCGGTTAAAATGATTGCCCAACAATTCCCATTCATCTTGCGGCGAAAGGTCGCGGTAATGCGGTACGCGCCTGTAATGAGAATGAGCGACCAAATTCATTATGTCCTCTTCCAGATTCGCGCCCGTGCAAGATATAATATCCACTTTTCCCTGCCGAATCATCTCTGCCAACGAAATGCCGAGTTCTGCCGTACTCATTGCACCGGCAAGCGTTATCATCATTTTGCCGTTGTTTTCCAGATGTTCCTCGTAACCTTTGGCTGCGTCCATAAGAGCCGCGGCGTTAAAATGCAGAAAATTGCGCTCGATAAATTGAGATATGGGTCCGCGTTCTGTTGCCATCTGTTTGCTTTGATTTGAGGTTCTACGATATGTTTCGGGCAAAATTAGCGTTTTTTCACCCAAATTCTAAATCTTGAGCGAAAGTTGCCGGCGCGAATTTTACGCCATGCACGCATTGCAATTTTAAAAGACTGAAACAGTCAATCTGCAAATACGGCATAAAATCAGGATGACTAACAGCTTATTCAGCCGTGTATGCAGACTTGTTTTTACAAGTAAAATTCAATAATCGTCGCCAAAAATCCGTAGTTTTGCGACGTTTGTAACATCTGTGCAAATTATTGTTCGGTTGCAACCGCAATATGCGGCGCATATACTTTGAATCTGCGTAATTGCATTACTGCAAACATAGTTAAAGTCTTTGTTTCACGGCGGTGCAAATGGTAAAAAGCATAGCCGCAAGTGCATTTTTTTTATGACAAAAATTCCTTTTTCGGATCGGATCGGCTCTCGTCGCCCTATAATAGCCAATGGCTCTGTGGGACGCGAATTATTGCTTCGCGGCGTAGCCGACGCTCCGCCTGAAGTCGTAAATCTTCGCAATCCTGTTATTATCGAGCAAATCTACCGCGATTTTCAAAATGCAGGTGCCGAATTGTTGCAAACCGTTACGCTTACCGCCAATAGGCTGGCTCTCGAACGTTACGGGCTGGCCGATAAAGTATACGAAATAAACCGCAAAGGCGTATGGATAGCCCGCAGCGTTGCTCTGCACAAAGGATATGTAGCCGGCGTTGTCGGACCTACGCGCAGATTTTTTGTGCCTATTGGAACACTTTCGCACGACGAAGCACGGCAAGTTTTTATTGAGCAAATTATAGCTCTTCTCGACAGCGGTGCAGATATACTGATGTTCAAATCATTTACCGAGGCGGACGAATTGGAATTGGCCGTTGAGGCGGCTCGTTTCGTTAATTCCGAAGTTCCTATTATCGCGCTGAAAACATTTCCCGAAGACGGTGCCGTGCTTTCCACATCGTTTCCGGCCGAAGTAACCCATCGCATAGCCGCTATGGGAGTAACAGCCGTAGGTTCGAGCGGAACCGTAGGGCCGCAACGTATGCTGGATATTATCAAGGCTGTTTCCGGCATTTCCACGCCAATATGCGCTTTGCCCGATATTGCAATCCCAACCTTGATTGACGGCAAGAAAAACTATAATGCAGAGCCGGAATACGTGGCGCAAATAGCCAAAAAACTCGTGCAGGCCGGTGCTGCTATTACAGGTGCGGACGGTGGGGCAACCGTCGAGCATATTCGTGCAATTTACGAGGCTGTAAAAGATTGCATCGTAGGCGAAAAACGACAGCCGCCAAAAGCTGTAAAAGTAATACAAACACCTGATAACGTAGCCGACGAACGCTCTGAGTTTGCCCGTAATATAGGGCGCAAATTCCTTAAAACATTAGAAGTCGAAATTCCGCGCGGCTTAGATATGAGTAGCGTTATTGAGGCGGCGGGCTATCTTAAAAAGAACGGTATTGACGCGGTAAACGTATTTGACGGCGCACGGGCACGGGTGCGAATCAGCCCGCTGGCTATATCGCATCTTATTCAAACGCAGGCGGAAATGGAATGTATAACCCATCTCACTTGCCGCGACCGGAACTTGGTAGGATTGCAATCCGACCTCATTGGCGCGTCGGCACTCGGGATCCGAAATATTCTGGCCGTTACCGGAGACCCCACTTCAATCGGTGATTATCCTGCGGCTACAAGCGTCTATGATGTTGACTCAATCGGGCTTATTCGTGCCGCCAATCATCTGAACAGCGGGCGCGACCTCGCGGGGAATCAAATAGGCGGACGAACGCAGTTCTTACTGTGTTGCGCGTGCAATCCATGCGCCGACGACCTTGACCGTGAAATCCGTCGTTTGGAGCAGAAAGTTGCCGAAGGTGCAACCGTAGCCTTTTCACAACCGATATTCGAGTATGCAACTTTAGAAAATTTTCTAAACCGCATCGCTCATCTTCGGCTGAACTTTATGGTTGGCGTTATTCCTCTCCGCAGTGCGCGCCATGCCGAGTTTCTGCATTACGAAGTGCCGGGAATGATAACGCCGGAATGGGTACGACGGCGCATGAAAGCCTGCAACAGCTCGCCGGAAGCCGCAATGCGCGAAGGAATGAATATAGCAATAGAATTTCTACGACAAGCTAAATCCGCCGTGCAAGGCGTTTATATTATGCCGCCGGCAAAGAAATACGAAATGGCCGTAGAAATGCTCGATGCGATGTAAATTTAATATCCCGAATACAAGAACGGAATATATGGTTTTTCTCTATCAAATAATTCTTCTGCTTCATGTTCTATCCGCAATTTTAGGCATGGGGCCGGGGTTCGCAATGATTTATATCGTTACAAAAGCAAAAAATATGACCGAATTGCGCCATGCTTATTTTATTCGCAACAGGTTGCATATATTCGTAATGATTGGCGGTACTTTATTGCTGCTTTCGGGCTTGGCAATGGGAATAATGCGTCCGTATTTATTCGGCTCGGCTTGGTACGTTACCAGCCTTATATTATTTTTAACCGCCTTGGGATTCGGCCCATTGGTTCTTTCACCGAAGTCGCGGCCAATCAAGGAATTATTGAAAAATCACAGCGGCGATGACATTCCGGCTGAATATTATGTACTCGCAAAAAAATTATTCTTTGCAGAGAGAATTGAAAATATAATTTTCCTGATTATTATCGCATTGATGATATTAAAGCCCTCGCAATTCTTTTTATTCTTATTTTATTAACACTTCTCCCCGTTGAAAATAAAAAAAGGCATTACTAAAATTTTAATGGAGCAAAGTTAAGTTTTCCGAAGTAGAATAGGGCGTTAATTCTAAATCGCTCGAAATTTAAAAATCCTCTTGCTTTAGATATTACCGATTGTATTTTCCCGT
>JADZAA010000048.1 GCA_020852855.1 Bacteroidota bacterium | reverse complement strand
GTGAGCCACCTGTCCAATTGATATCTAAATCCTGATTAGAATACACTGTATCTAAGCGATTGAGATTTGTTATATGTATTGGTGATTGAAAAGAGAGCGAATCTTTAAATCCTGAAAAAAAGTTATTAGAGTTGTTGCAACGTCTTAAAATTATTTATTTTAGCGGAGAATGCAACGGCAATCACAATATAATCAATACAATGAAAATCGGCGTTTCAGACCTGACGACAGACATTAAATGGCGTTCTGCAATAGGCTTAGATAGCGAATATGGAAGAGATGGCATTATGCGGCCTGAAAAGATATAGAATATTATCCGACCGATTGAGATTGCGTAGCATAGATTTTTACAATGACGTATCAGAGGTTTGCACAGGCTTGTGGAATTATTATCTAACAACTTGATTTACAATATAACAACAACTCTATTCTCGTTTTTCATCTGCTAAAACACACTCCTTTACACAAAAACACCTCTTTTTTTCAAGGCGTTTTCGGACCGCAAAAGAACGACGCAAAGCTCTATGAAAAACGCCCCCATTCCCAAAATAATATTTCATCTCGGAAACAGAGGCTGAAAATAAAAGATAACTCTATTCTACTATAATCGGAACGAATGTTGAGTTTTCGCCTATACGAAAACGTACAAAATATGCGCCCGCCGATTTACCGGAAGTATTCCATGTTAATTCGCCCGAATAAGCGTTCTGTACGGTAAATCGAAAATCCGAAGGTTGCGATTTTATCATTCCAAGAACATTATAGGCCGTAAATTCGGCTTCTTCAATGTTAAGAGAAGCATTCCAATATAAACGCATGGACGTTTCCGAACGCGAAGGATTCGGTCGCGGTGAAGATATATACATAGCCGAAGCTGCCTTTTCCGTAAAAGGCTCATCTACCGAAGTCGCAGGCTTCTTAGCTCGCCCAAGGTAGGTGAGTGGGATAGTAGCCGAAGTATCCATTGCCCTAAACACAAATAATGAATCGGACTCAAAATTTGATATTATAGGTGTTGAATATCGTTTACGCTCTATATTATGCCAAATTATGGAGTCCGCGTTTATATCTTCGGTATATAGCATATCTAATTCAAAAGGCCTCGATAAACCCCAAGGTCTTATAGAAGTATAGAATCTGCTGCCTATATTAAAAAAGGGAGTGGTAGTTCCGCTTGTAATTGGTGATAGATTTTTTTTTGCAGTTTTTTTTATCGGGTCTATTTTGTAACATGTAACATAACTATTATTGGTATTTGGAGGCCAGTAAGAAAATGACATAAAAATTAAATTGTCCGCAGTATTTATTTTTAGTTCTGGAGAAAATACACTCTTTTCGACTGCAAAAGAGAAATTTTTTTCCCATTCTTTACCACCGTCGCTTGAGGAAAATACACTCATTAATGAATCCGATTCGGTGCGGTCATAGCCTAAAGCATAAATAATTCCGCTGATATTTGTCGCATATATTATTTGCCAGTCGCGAATAGGAACTCTCCTTTTCACGTAAAACGAATCATTTACACGCAATACTACAGACCAGCAATCACTGTTTTTACTTCTGCATTTAGAAGTAATGAAAACATAATCGTTCTCATAGGCGATAACATAAGTTGCCCAATTTTCATTGCCCGTTCCATCATCCCAATATATCATTCTCGTAGTTTCCCCGCCGTCATTCGTAATTATCACATTTGTATCTGTAAGATGGTCGGGTATCTTATAATAAAAACCGTTTTTAGCATCTTTCCAAAACTTAGTTTGGCTTTTATACATATATTTTTCACTGAAATTTCTTTGTGGTAGCCACGTTGCGCCCCCGTCGTCGCTATGCGTAAACAGTCCATTATCGTCAATGCAGCGAATTTGTTTGCTGTTTATAGCTTGTACGTACGAGAAGGAACCAAAATTATAAAATTTAGAAATTGTTCTCCATTTTTTACCTCCGTCATAAGAGATATAGGCAAAACTCGAAGCACCCGTTGCAATTACAATATTCGGTGTTAAAAACTGAATATTGCGAAATATTAACTCCGTTAAATAGCGGTCTAACCCGGGCGATTTAATGTGTGCAATAGAATTGTCCGAAACGGCGTATTTTTGACAATATATATCATATATTTCTCCTTTGGTTGGAGTATTGCTCGCCAAATGATAAACCGCACCGTTATTATATGTTGCCATGCCGTTTTTATAGAAGAAACTACCTACTTTTGAACCCGTATAACTCTTTGTGTCGAAAACATATAAATCGGCTGCATATAGGATATAAATTTTGGAAATACCATCGGACATAATAGGTGCGATTTGTTTATTATCAATTGTGTCTTGCACAAAGCTTGACAATGCTGCACCGCTTTGCTTTCTTGTCCGCATATTCAGCAACAGCAATGAAGCATCATTTGTCAGCATTGCTATTTCATCTCCTAATAGCGTCATACTAAGGCAGTTAGATGCAGCTTCAAAATTAAGTTTTCTGATAATTTCCAAATTTGGATTCATCATGAAAATCCCTTCATTACTCAGGGCAAACAGCGTATCATTACGTAACAGCAGGCGTTGGAAGCGTAGGTTTTCACCTAATTTTTTTAATTGCCATGTTTTTCCGCCGTCTTGCGAAATTATTGCCGAATTTCTTGCACATAAACCGATGAACCGATTATCAGTATACACAATGTCGGTAAAATAAAGCGAATCGTTAAGATTAACTCGCATCCAATTTTGTTCTTCGTCCTCGCTTCTTATAATCAGTCCGCCTGCGCCATAAATCAACATATTTTTTCCGTCATAGCAGGCACCGTTAAAATTACTTGAAATAACTTCACGATTAATTTCATCGTAAAAAGGATGTTGTGTAAAAGCAAGTTGGCAAGCACAGACGAAAACGAGCAGAGTCAGTAATAAAGTTTTCATATTTTCAACTCCCAATGATAAAAATATCATTTCACAATAAAACAAAACGGCGGAAAGTTATTAGAATAATCCCTCCGCCGTAAATCAGAACGTATTTTAAGGGCAAGGTAATGCAAAACACGGCGTTTCCCACTCTTCCGTATATTCTCCAATATCCGGAAACTCCGTCTGGCAATCCGGAATTCCTATCATAGATTGAAATACCTTTGTTCTGCGTATTGCAGGCAGCGTAACGCTGTAATCATAACATACCTGGTAAGTTGTTGCACATTCCGCACTGCCCGGACAAAACTCCCAAATTCTGGTATACTGCGGTATGGTTTTAGGATCCTTGGCGCGACGATTAATTATCTTAACGCAAGCCTTAGAAGAGATTTGTACGTCATAGTGATTGATATTCTGTTCGTCACAAGGCGGATATAATGCAGGAATACACGGACTGGTAACAGAAGACGCTGTTTTGAGATGCATTTCATCCATAAACAAAGGCCAAATAGAAGGCGGTATAGCCTCAAGGCAACCCGAGTTAACACCTTCAAAATTATCAATGATAATTTCAAGTTTGTTAAGCGTGTAATTCCATTTGCAATAATAGCGAACTTTAACTTCGCATATAAAATCGACTTTAACGCCCGAACCCGGCGGAACCTCATAAGAGTAAACAAAAGTAAAGGTCGTCGAGTCCGCCTTATATCCGCTTGGGCATCCCGCATATACTGTTTGAGTAATTATTCCAAGCGTGAAAGCAAGTATTGCGATAGCGAGTAATTTCATGGTATACTCCGAGAAAAAAGAAAAAAATGTTGTATTATGTGGCTGCCGATGAAACAAAAAGCGTTTTTTCTTTTGACTTACGGCGGAGCGCGTCCGAGCGCAATGGTTAGAAAACTCGGGAGGGGGGGCGACAAATCGCAATACGACTTTACGCCTGAATTGCGTTAACAACGCGAACGCACTCGAGAAAGCGAAGCCTGATAAAAACGAGCGGTTTACAGACAACGAAGCGTTCATAAAGCGTCGGTATTTTTTCTTTTGCAACCGGCGAAACAACGTTACCGACAAAGATACTAATTATTTGCAAATAAGCAAATAAAAAAGGTTTCTTTTGACTCTATATTTTCAATACTCCGTTAAAATTTAGTCAGAAAAAAGGTTAGGTTGATTTTTTAAGATAAATGTATCAACAAAATCAACCTAATCGACAGAAACAGCCGAAGCCGTCGTAAGCAACAATTAGCCAAATTTTTGCAAAAGTTTTTTATCGCAACAAAAACGTATTTTTCAGGGTAGTATTTTTATTTCTTGAATACACAATGATGTGCCGACAATTAAATAGCTTCTGCCGGCCGAGTCCGTATAAACTTTGTAATTTCCTCGCCCCACAGCAATATCAACATTACTGCTGTCAGGAAATAGTTGCAAAACATGCGAAGGAACAGAGAACGAACCATTGTCCGATATTGTTGTGTCCCACTGCGTAATATCGTTATTACTACGATTAACATAAATTAACTTGATAAATATGCCATAACTGTTGTTTCCGTCAACATTCCATGAAACGGGATATACGTTTTGCTTGGAAACAGAAGCAACACTTGCTGAACAAGTAAGCACTTGTGGAGCGTACATTGTAGTGGTAAATGATGGAATATTATATGTTGGGTTGCCATCTATCCCCCAATTGGAAATTGTGCCAAATGTAGGACAGCTCTTACCCGTTGTATCTGTATCATTCCAAAAGTAAAGCAATGCACTTGCAGTATCAGGCAATAGACGGCCATTGCTTATTGTAATTTGCCCAACCGGCACAGTTGAATCATTATTTGCACTAATTTGAGCAAATCCATACATCTTGTACGTGAGACTCCCATTTTGTATGCCATTAATAACAAATCCTTTATCGCATATTGCTTGCAAGCGACCGCACGCGCCGGAAATCTCCATTATACTGAAAACGTTAAATCTAACATTTTTGTAGGAGCCAATGTATCCGTATTACAAGCAACGATGCCACTAATAATAATCGCCGATGCGATAGCTATTCTGATAATTCGCAAGGTGGACAAAATATGTTCCTTTCGAGTATTTTTAATGTATTACATAGTTACCGTTAAATATTCACACAAAACAGGGTTGCATTTACTTAAAAAAACTATGGCAAAAGTACTAGTAATAAAAGGTTACACCTCAGAGCAGATTAAAGCCGAGCTCAGCGAGTGT
>JADZAA010000047.1 GCA_020852855.1 Bacteroidota bacterium | reverse complement strand
TTTTAATGTCTGCTATTCATATGACTTGGGTTAAAAATATGTGCGGACGTATAAAAAGTGATTATCGTTATTCAAATGAATTGGTTTATAACAACTATCCTTTTCCTGAAAATCCAAACGAGAAGCAAGTAAAAGCCATAGAAACAGCAGCACAAAAGGTTTTAGATGCAAGACTACAATTTCCTAACAGTTCACTTGCCGACCTTTACGACCCTTTGACAATGCCACCTGCTTTAATCAAAGCACACAACGAATTAGACAAAGCGGTGGACTTGGCTTATAGACCACAACCATTTACGAGTGAAGCCAACAGAATGGTATTTCTGTTTGAGCTTTACGAGAAATATACGGCAGACTTATTTACAAAAGAGAAACCAAAAAAGACTAAAAATGCTTCCATAAAAAAGCCACCGGCAATTTCATCAAACCATACATGACGATAAATACATTCAGACTAACCTTGATATTTTTTTTTACAGATACAACGATATCTTTTGCGGACACCAATCTTCTTGTAACAAAGAGCAGACTCGATACTTTGTTTCGCCTCTGAATTTCAATGCTTTCCCTTCGCGCTTACGACGTTGCTTTGCCTTCTGTTGTGCCTTCTTCGGACGGGTACAGCCGCGAGAAGAACCACTGTTACGCCGTATTTCTCTGCGCTTATGCCGGATGGAGATATTCCAAGCATTGCCCTTATACTACGATACGACTTACCTTGCAAATACATTGCCCGCATTTCGTATCTTTGCTCTTGGGTTAGGTGCTTATAGTTTCGTGGCATTATATGCTACGGTTTGTGATAATCTTTGGTCGGGTTATTGCTCTATTACACCTAACCCTGCTTTTTATTTATCTATACCGTTGCACTTGACTGTTGAATTCGAGGCGTAAAAACAACAATATACAATTAAGATATTGCAAGCAAAAAAAGCCCGTCCGAAAATATTCGGACGGGCTTTTTTTAATCAGAAACAATATCAGGCTATATTATGATAAACCGATTGCACGTCGTCATCTTCTTCGATTCGGTCTATGAGTTTTGCTAATTCCTCGCTTTGCTCGTCTGTGAGAGAAACCGTATTTGCGGGAATACGCTGAATCTCGCTTACCGTAGGCGACAGGCCGCGCTCTTCAAGTTTTTTTTGCATAGCGATAAAATTACTGAACTCCGAATAAGCAATTGCTTCTTCTTCGTCCATTTCAATATCATCTGCGCCACATTCGATAAGCGTCAGTTCAAGTTCTTCGGGGTTTTGTCCGGCAAGCGGAAATTTGAATACACCGCGCCGCTGAAACAGAAATTCAAGTGCGCCGCTGGTGGCTAAAGAACCGTTGTACTTGTTGAAACAACTTCTGATATTGGCAACGGTGCGCGTCGGATTGTCTGTTGCACATTCGGCTATAATAGCAACGCCGTAGGGGCCGTAGCCCTCGTACACAATCTCGATAAAGTTTTCGGAATCTTTCGATGATGCGCGTTTGATGGCGGCTTCCACGCGGTCTTTGGGCATATTTGCACCGCGTGCGTTTTGAACAGCTGTTCGCAAACGCGGATTGCCTGCCGGGTCGGAACCGCCAAGTTTCACTGCAATGGCTATTTCCTTGCCGATTCTGGTAAATGCTTTCGACATACGGTCGAATCTGGCAAACATTTTATGTTTCCGTTTCTCAAAAATTCTACCCATTGGAATAGTCGGTAAAGTTGAAATGTATTGTATTTACGAAAGGTCTTTTTTTACGAAAACGTGCCGGATTTATTGTGCTTGTCTGCTGAAAAGTCGCAGTATCCGCCGTATTATTACGCAAAATAAAGCGAAAGACTACCGTATTTTTGTATTTATCCGTCCGAACAAATCAAATATATTTATGATACGGCATCATTTTACGCTTACGCATATTTGCCGAGAAATTACCTTGGAAACAGGGGCATTCGTCGTCGGGTGTTTCTCGCAGGAATCCGGTTCGCTTATGCTTGCTCTGCAAATCGGCCGCAAAGAATTATTCCTTGAAATTAATACCGACTTCGTGTTCTCCTCTGTCGCGTTTCGTCCGGGCTATATGCCCGCCCGCAAAAACGTAAGACCATTTTTTCGGGGACTTACGGGGCAGAGTTTGCTTAATGCGGAACTCGACGCTACGGACCGGATATTGCGTTTGCGATTCGGCGGCGGTTTTGTGTTGGAATCCCGTATTTTCGGCGGTGCGAAAAGCGATGTTGTGCTAATAGACAGGAACGGAGAAACTATCGGAAGTTTCAGCGGAAATCAAGAGAAGTCCGCGTCGAAACAACTTACTTATTTCAGAGAATTTCTGCCCGAAACGGAAATATTTCGTGCATTGGCAAAATCCGATTTGTTGCTTGGCGAATATTATGCCCGCGAAGCGTGCCGGCGTGCAGATATTTCAGCCTACGCGCCATTGGGTTCGTTATCGGACAGCGAAAAGGATATTCTTGAAAATTGCGCTTTGCAACTGCGCGAAGAGTGCAAGGAGTCGCCATTATGCTATATTCTGCAAAAAAATGAACACTCCGCCGTACTTTTCTCGCTAATTCCGCTTGCCGAATTTCCCGTAACGATTTGGCGCGGCGTTTCGGCGGGCGAGGGCGTGCGCAAAACAATCGGGCTGCGCCGGCGCGAAAGACGCGGCGCCGAACTTCATGCGCGATTGGAAAGAACGTTGACAAAAAAATTGCAAAAGCTGAAACGTGCCGCTGAAATGGCTGCAAATGATGCAATTTCAGACGGGAGAGCGCAGTCGCGGCGTGAATGGGCGGAGATTCTGCTGGCACAGCCGAACGTAAGCGAGCGTTCGGGCAATTCTATTATGCTCGATGATTGGGGCGGCGAACAAATAATAATTCCTCTTGATTCCCGATATACTATTGCCGAAAATGCCGCGATTATGTTCGGCAAAGCGCGCGATGCCGCAAAGCGAACAGAACTTAGGCGCAAGCGATTGCCCGAGTTCTATAGAAATATAGCCGAAATAGAAAGCGACTTAAAAAAAATAGAAACCAATCCAATAAGTGAAATTTTTGAAATAATGGAAAGAAAATATCTCGAAGACAGTGCAGCACATACTGCGCCAGAGCAGTCGAAATACCGTAAGTTTGATTTGGAAGAAGGATTTACGGTATATGTAGGAAAAAACGCGACAAACAACGATGAGCTTACAATGCGCTTTGCCAAGCCCAATGATTATTGGTTTCATGCGCGAGGAGTTGGCGGTTCGCATGTTGTATTGCGATGCAGTGATTCAAAATCCAAACCTCCTAAACGTATAATAGAGCAGACCGCAGCAATAGCATTGTATTACTCGCAGCAGCGTAGCGGCGGATATGCACCGGTTGCTTATGCACAAAAGAAATACGTTCGTAAGCCCAAAGGCGCAAATCCCGGCGCGGTGATTATGGAGCGTGAAGAAGTGATTATGGCATACCCTAAATTACCTTTCGGTACTGAGAATACGGGATAAATTTTTTTGAAAAAACGGCAGGCAACACAAGTATTTTAACGAGTTGCACAGCGGCAAGCGCAGTTACAACCCGTCTTTTTCGTAATTTTGCGCAATTCAATGTAAAAATATATCTTTTTATACCTAAAACGAGGTTCTTTATTATGTATGAAGGCAGCATCGTCCAAGTCATAGGCCCTGTGGTGGATGTCGAATTTGCCGAGGGCTCGATTCCGCCTGTTCTCAATGCTCTGAAAATCAACCGCATGTCGCCGTTAACCGGCAAGCCCGAAACATTGATATGCGAAGTGCAGCAGCACTTGGGCGAAGACCGTGTTCGTACTGTTGCAATGGATTCCACAGATGGCTTGGTGCGCGGAATGAAAGCGGTTGATACTGGAATGCCGATTTCTGTTCCCGTCGGCCCTGAAGTTTTAGGGCGACTTATTAACGTTATTGGCGAGGCTATTGACAATAGGGAGCCGATTAATGCAAAAACCAGATATCCTATTCATCGCCCGTCGCCGGAATTTTCTTCGCTGACCACCAAAAAAGAAATGTTCGAAACGGGTATTAAAGTTATAGACCTCGTAGAACCATTCACGAAAGGCGGCAAAACAGGGCTTTTCGGCGGTGCAGGCGTAGGAAAAACCGTTATTATTCAAGAGCTTATACATAATATCGCCAAACAGCACGGCGGATATTCGATTTTTGCCGGCGTAGGCGAGCGTACCCGCGAAGGAAACGACTTGTATTTGGAAATGACCGAATCGGGCGTTATTAACAAAACCGCACTTGTGTTCGGACAAATGAACGAACCGCCCGGAGCCCGCGCCCGCGTTGCACTGACGGCATTGACAATGGCCGAATATTTCCGCGATGAAGAAGGGCGCGACGTTCTTCTGTTCGTGGATAATATTTTCCGCTTTACGCAGGCCGGCTCGGAAGTATCGGCTTTGTTGGGACGTATGCCTTCCGCCGTAGGTTATCAGCCTACATTGGCAACGGAAATGGGCGCATTGCAGGAGCGCATCGCCTCGACAACCAAAGGCTCTATTACGTCCGTTCAAGCCGTGTATGTTCCGGCGGACGACTTGACTGACCCGGCACCCGCGAATACATTTACGCACCTTGACGCTACTACCGTTTTATCGCGCCAAATTTCGGAAATGGGTATATACCCGGCCGTTGACCCGTTGGATTCAACGTCGCGGATTCTTGACCCGCTTATTATCGGTTCAGACCATTATCAAACCGCAATGCGCGTCAAAAAAGTGTTGCAATCATACAAAGACTTGCAAGACATTATCAATATTTTGGGAATGGACGAACTTTCGGAAGACGATAAATTAACCGTTTATCGCGCACGTAAAGTACAGAAGTTTTTCTCGCAGCCATTCTACGTTGCCGAGCAATTTACGGGCTATGCCGGAAAATACGTTAAAATCGAAGATACAATCGCGGGCTTCCGCGCCATACTCGACGGCGATGTAGACCATATACCCGAAGGTATGTTCAGCTACAAAGGTACGCTCGATGAAGTGGTAGATCAATTTAAACAGTCAAACAAGTAATCCGTTAGCAACAATGTCGGAACACACATTAACAGTAGATATTGTAACGCCGCGCCGTGTGGTATATTCAGGTGTGGCGGATGCTGTAACCTTGCCGGGCGTAAAAGGTGCGTTTCAAGTGCTTTTTAATCACGCACCGATTGTTTCGGCTCTTGACTTAGGCGTTATTAAAGTGCTGAATAACGATGGAAGCGAAACCTGCTACGCTACCGACGGAGGTTTTGCAGAAGTTCTTCGCAATGTAATTTCCGTAGCAGTCGAAACGGCCGAAGAAGCGTCGGAAATTGACTTGGAACGGTTGCGGAAAGAACGCGCCGCACTTGCCGAGCAACTTGAGCGCGAACAAATTCTGAGCTTGCGCGATGAATTGAAAAATCAGTTGCATCGCCTCGACAATCGGATTCGCGTAGCACAAATGTAAGTTGCTTACTTTCAGAGAATCGTCATTAAGCGAAATTTCATTATTGGAATTTCGCTTTTTTATATTAGAGCAGTCTTTTTTTTCTGCCACAGTCCGCTTTAATCCGGCATATCGGAAAAAGGCAAGGCAAAAATATCGGTAGTTCCGTTCACGGTCATGAAATCGGCAACGTCAATAATTGTCAAGAAGTTGAAGATGATAAAGTTATT
>JADZAA010000046.1 GCA_020852855.1 Bacteroidota bacterium | reverse complement strand
ATAATAGATTTGTGAGAAGTTTGGAAGAAAGGAAGAAGGCATTTTGGACTATGTTTTCGCACTATCAGAAACCAAACAATGAATTGCAGAAGATTTGTGTAGTAAATTATTGAACTCTATGTAAATTCCAAACTTATGGTTGCATAATTCTATCTTAAATGCTATATTCGCGCTTATGAAGACATCTATAGCCTTTTTGCTTGTTTTGTTTGCCGCCGTTACATTGCTTGCGGCACAGGCAACTTTCGATTATGTAACCGCTAAATCGGACGGCAAATCCATTACCGTGGAATGGCGAACGGAATCGGAATCCGGTGTAGCCAATTTTGCCGTAGAACGCGCCGCCGACGGTGTTTTGTTCTCTACGGTTTCAACACTCGAAGCACGCGGTTCGCAAACTGTTTACCGCTACGTAGATGAGGACGCTCTGATGAAAGGCAATAATGACGCGGCCGGTAAAAAATATGTTTATCGCATTAAAATCATCGGCGGCGATAATTCGGTTACGTATTCCAACTCCATCAATGTAACCCATAATATAAGCGGCATACGCCGTACATGGGGCATGATTAAGGAAATGTTCAGATAGGCTGTAAGATTTCACGAATAGTTACGCCTCTTTTCAGCCTGCCGATTACTCGTAAATCCCTGCTTTTACCAACTTGTTGCAATACTTCTGTCTTTCTTGCGTAAATTCAGCGTATGAATAACAAGAATTATTCTTGTGTAGTTCGGTCATTTTATTATACCCCAATCAATCCTGAGTCAATTCTATTTAGCCAATAAAAGGATATCGTCCTTTTAAGGGAGTCGGAGTGCAGTATTCCACGATAACAAAATATCCGTTCACACAAAATTTTTATTTTTATTTCATCTCTGAAATGCAAGCATTTCGGTAGATTTGCGATAAATTTATTTTTCTGTTGCCATATTGCTTTAATTATAGAAAATATGCTCTGGGAAGAAGACGCAAGCACCCTTGCTTCGCCGCCGTCCGCGCCTTTTTTTTGCATAAATCCTGCCGCCAGACTATTGGCAGGCATGATTGCCGGCATTACTCTCGGCCTCGTTTCCGAGTGGAGCGCACTTGGTTTTATTTATGCTGTTTTGATATTTTCCTCCGCAACGTTTATTCTGTCCCTATTCTCAAGTAAAAATCCATCACTTCGCACACCGGCTTATTGGTCAGGCGCGATAGCCTGCGGTTTGTTTATAGCATTCAATGCCGAAGAAACATCTCTGCGTATTCCCGATAAAATTTTACCCGAAATGAAGGGTATGCTTGACGGGCGCGTGGAAACTATTTTGCGCCGCGACTCGACTTCGCTTCGTTGCATAGTAGCGGGCAGTGCGGATCCACAGCCTTTGCCACGAATGAATAATGTTCGTGTTTTACTTCAAATTTATAGACTTAGCGCACGGGAAAAAGCCCTTACAGTAGGTTCGCACATTACTGCCGATGTTATGTTTCGTGCGCCGCAACGTGCTTCACTACCGGATGAGTTCGATGAATTGCACTATTGCCGTTCGCTTGATGCGATATTAGCCGCTCGCACACCGGCTGGCAAAGTTGCAGTTACGGGACAAGAAAGCGGCCTTCGCGATTGGTCGCATCGTGCGGCGGGCGTAATTTCGCGTAGCGTAGACAGTCTTTTTTCGCCGGATATCGCACCGTTAACGAATGCCTTGCTTTTAGGCGACAAAACCCGTATCCCGGCCCAAATACGCCAAAATTTTGCAGTTACAGGCACCGCGCACGTAATAGCCGTCAGCGGTTTGCATGTGGGAATAATATTTGCCATTCTTTGGTTGCCAATTGCATATATTCCAAACCGTTGGCTACGCTTAGTCCTTATGATTTCGGCAATTACGGCGTTTGTTCTGATAAGCGGCATGCAACCTTCCGCTATTCGCTCGGCAATTATGGCAACCGTTATGCTGACGGCACGTGCTTTCGAGCGGCGTACCACAATACTGAACGCGGTTTGCTTTGCGGCTATCGTGATGCTGCTTGCAGATGCTTCGCTTCTGTTTTCCGCCGGATTTCAAATGTCGTTTGCGGCGGTAGCGGGCTTGGGGATTTTTCTGCCGCCGTTTCAAAACTTCTTTCGCAATACACTTCGTCTGAAACGCGGTGTTTTGGCTTTTACCGGGGATTCGCTCGCCGTAACGTTTGCGGCCTCGGCTATTACGTCGGTCTTGGTTGCCTTATGGTTCGGAATGTTTTCAGTAGTGTCGCCGATAGCAAATTTAGCCGTAGTTCCGCTTACAAGTTTTGCAATGATATTCGGCGTTGTCGCGCTTCTATTATATCCAGTTACATTAGGTATAGCCTCAATTTTTGCCGCTGCCGCACAGTTTTGCATGGAAATATCCTTATATTTTAACGAGTTTTTAGCCGATTTTGACGGTGCATCGCTTGGGGCAACAATTGCCGTCGGTGCGGCAACCGCCTCTTTTGCCGTAACAGCATATGTTTTCACGTCGCGTTCGCTTGGGCAGACAGCCTTTCGCTTCGTGGTCTGCATTGCCGTATTGACTATATGCTCACCATTATTCTTATTGCCGCGGGCGGCGCAGGCAGATACGGTTGTTATTGCACGTAATGATGTAACCGCGCTTTTTCTTGCTCCGATTTCCGGCAGAAGATACATTATTCTGACCGATAGAAAGCCACATCAAAAGCCAAAGAATGACAACGGCTTAATCGGCAACATTGTTGCTTTGCCCGATTCACTTGTAATAATATATCGCGGCAATATCTCCGAATGGAACGTAGTGCAGGCAAAGCGAAAGCGCAATTTAATTATGTTGCCTATGACGGAAAATATTCGCCGTGCCGCCGATTCGCTAATCGGTCAGCCTTTGCCCCGATATAATTCCACACTTTGATTTTTCTTTGATTTTTTAACGAGCAAATTAGGGTTGCATGTGTTAATTTGATATTTGAAAACCCCGAAACAATTTCTATGTTTCGTTTTCTGTTTTCAACTTGAAATTACAGTGTAACTAAATAAAAACTTGTTCGATTGACGGTTATTCTGGAATTTTGTAAAAAAACATTTGTACTTCACAAGTCTTTGCGCCCAAAACCACTTTATTATATGTCATTCCGCTTATTCCTTGCAATAGCCTTT
>JADZAA010000045.1 GCA_020852855.1 Bacteroidota bacterium | reverse complement strand
TGAAAATATATTCGAGTTTCTTATGGAAGCCGCCAAGGTATGTTCGCTCGGCGAAATGAGCAATGCACTATATCGCGTCGGCGGACGCTACAGGCGCAGTATGTAGGCGGTTAGTATTTCCCTAATATTAAAAAATACGTTATCCGGGCTTACTGTCCGTGCCATAATACGCCGAATTGCTGGCTGAAACCGAGTAAGTTACTCCATTGCAATCGTGAAAATAGTTGCGTTTCGTCCGATACGGCAAAAGCAGGAAAAATCTCGGCGGCTTGCAAGAAAGTAGAGTAGCCAAGCCTGATCTTCACTTTGGAAATCGGGACGAACTTTACACCTGCTTCTATCGAAGAACGCTCTGCTATGCGTATATCGGCATCGAACATCCATTGCGACGATGCCGTAATTCCCAAGCCGAAACGTGCTTCTTGATAAATATAGGTTGACCTGCCGAAATTGGAACGTAAAGTATTGTTTAATGAGGCTGCGGCTATAACAGACGTGTCAATTCGCATGGAAATGCCGAGGTGTAATTGCATTTGGCGTTGGGTTTCAAGCGTGCGCAACGAAATTTGCGAATACTCGCCGGCTGCGCCGAGTGTGAAATCTTCATCTTTGCCAATATCTACGGCTACAAGCAAAACACCGCGAAATTCATTGTACAGCGAAGTCTTTCCGCTGCCTGAAAGTCCCAGGCCGCCAGTCCAGCGTTCGGAAAAGCGTCGTGTTGCCAATAATTCTGCGTAGCCAAGTTCGGCTATTCCGAATGGTGACGGCGAAAATGCGGCTGTTACTCCCCACGACTCTACAGCGGAAATTAATGCGGGATTAGCCGTATTAGCCGGCGATACGGGATGTGTGACTCCCGATGCCGATTGCAGAAATGGCGATATGCTCGAAAATGTCTGTCCTTGAGCAATAAATTCCGAAGATAAAACCGATACAACGAAGGCAATGACGAAAAATATGTTGCAGGCGCGGCTTTTACGTCGTATTTTCGATAGTATCATAAGCAAACTCCGTCTGTTTCTATGTAGAAATCTTAGGAAAAAATATGAAATATCTCTTGATTTTTATATTAAGTGTGGCTGCAATTCAAATGACTGCACAAGAAATACAGCCTACAGTTAATGTTGACGTACAATTATTGCCGGCCGAAGCCAGGGTTGATGTTCAAACTATGCGCCAAGACGTTGCCGCATATATTTCATCGCAACGATTTACCGGAAAAGATTGGGATGCTCCGAGAATTTCCGTTGATATAAACATCACTTTGACGGGCAAAAACGGCAACCGATACTCAGCGATTCTGTCTGTTTCGTCGAGTAGAATAATTGACGGTCCGGATCGCGGACGTTCGGTTGTGTACCGTGCAGTCGACAAAGATTGGAATTTTGAATATGCAATGAATGCAAATCTAACTTATCAAACATTGCGATTCAACGATTTTTCGACATTGCTCGATTTTTATATGTGTTTGATAATCGGATTCGACATGGATACATATGGCGAGCTTGACGGCTCGGCTATGTTTGACGCAGCAAAAGATATATGCCGATTAGGGGCAAGTTACAATGGACTCGGCTATCAAAATACACCTGAACCGGGCGTGCCTTCGCGTATTGCATTGGCATCGGAACTGACAGATATGCGGTTCGAAGATTTTCGTAAATTTATATTCGAGTATTATGTCGACGGCTTGGACTCTTTGGCATATAATAAGCAAAACGCTTTGTCCAACATTGCAAGAGCTCTCGAGAAAATGAGAGATTTCAAACAGAATAAAACATCGAATCGCAGTATTTTAATTCAAACATTTTTCGGATCCAAGTATCAGGAACTGGCCGATTTGTTCCGTGGCTCCGACCAACGCGAAGTATTTCGCACATTGCGGGAAGTTGACCCCGGAAATACCGGTGTTTACGAACAAGCTCGCGACGATAAATAAGCGCGTGTAAGCAAAACCGACTGAATTTACGATTATCCTTTTCGATTTTTAAGAGTTATTTACTATTCGGAAAATATGCACGATATAACTTGGCATGGTATAATTGTGGCAATCGGGCTGTTTCTTGGTTTTATGTCGGGAATGTTCGGTATCGGCGGCGGTTTGATAGGCACGCCTTTGCTTGCATTGGCAGGGCTTCCGCCGTTTCTTGCACTTGCAACTCCGTTGCCGGCCGCATTGCCCTCGGCTCTGTCGGGTAGTTATATTTATTATCGCGAACGTCTGATACATTTCCCGTTATTATGGAAAACGCTTCTGACTGCATTGCCGTTTAATTTGCTGGGTGCTTGGGCAACCACTTTTGCAACAGGCGCAGCTATGATGTATTTTACGGGCGGACTTATTCTTGTAATCGGCAGCACTTTTTTTGTACGCGGCTGGATGCTGAAGCCTGCCGGCGAGGAACAGCCCCGCGTTGGTTGGCTCAGTACCGTAACAGCTGGTGCAGCGGCGGGATTTTTATCGGGATTTTTGGCGATTGGCGGCGGCATGATATTGGTGCCGATGTTCGTAAAAGTCAATAAACTGCCGCTTAAAAATGCACTTGCAACCTCGCTGTTATGCGTGGCCGCGCTATCAATACCGGGAAGCGTGGCGCATCTGTACTTAGGACATATCAACCTATACATTGCGCTGATATTAACGATTTGCGTCATTCCGGCGGCAAACGTAGGGGCGCGTATGGCTGTAAAACTTCGCAACGCAACTCTGGAACGTATCTACGGCGTATGGATGATTCTATTTGCGATATATTTTCTTGCTACAAGATAAGTGCTTGTAACCGTGCTTATAAATCCGAAAACTCGTAACGATAAATGCCGAGGTCAAATTTATCGGGGCTGATAGTGAGTAAATCTTTGATGAGGCCGCTGCTTACATCATAAACCCAACCGTGAACCAAAGGCCGGTTTTCGCGTTGCCAAGCATGTTGCACAAAAGAAGTCTGTGCAATGTGCGAGGCCTGCTCAACTACATTAAGCTCTACCAATCGGCGAAAGCGTTTATTATCGTCTGCAATGGCATCGAGTTCTGCCGTGTGGTCATGGTAAACGTCTTGTATATGACGCAGCCATTTATTGATAAGTCCGAGATATTTAGGCGACATGGCGGCCTGAACACCGCCGCAACCGTAATGCCCGCAAACTATTATATGTTTAATTTTAAGGACTTCGACACCGTATTGAACAACGCTCAACAGATTAAAATCGGTATGAACAACAAGATTGGCAACATTGCGGTGCACAAATATTTCACCCGGCGCAGAGCCTACTATTTCTTCGGCCGGCACACGGCTGTCGGAGCAACCTATCCATAGGAACTCGGGAGTTTGCTCGCAAGCTGTGCGCTCGAAAAAATCGGGTGCAATTCTGATTTTGTTTTGCGCCCATGTCTTATTTGAATCTAAAAGCTTTTTGTAGGATTCCATCAAAAATTCTATTGGAAAAGAAAAGTAAAGGATAATTCTTACGCTAATATATCGTAAAATGCATTATCACTCGTTAAACCACAGATTATCTTGCAGCGTCGAATGATGCAAATATGCTGTAATGACATTTTTGCAGGCGAACTAATGACTCAGCAAGCATTGGTTATGAAAGAAGACTTTAGTCTTGTGCGTGAGTATATAAACGGCGACTCCGAACGGGCGGCCGGTGCCTTTGTTCGGCGATACAAGTCTTTCGTGTATTCTACCGCATTACGACATTTAAAATCCCGCGATGATGCGGACGATGCGGCGCAGGAGGTTTTTATTCGGGCATTGAAAAATTTGAGCGGATTTAAAGGCGACAGCAGCGTGCAAACGTGGCTGTACCGTATCACGATGAACGTATGCGCAAATATGCGTCGTAAAAAACGATTGCTGTCATTCTTTAGCTTCGGCGACGGCGAAGAAGGCAGGGAAGTTGAAGATAAAAGTACGGTCAATCCTTACGAAACTGTAGAAAACAGTGATTTTATGAAGCATTTTAATAAAATGCTCGACGAATTGCCCGAGAAACAACGTGAAACATTCGTATTGCGTTATTTTCACGAACTATCCTACGAAGAAATTTCCACGGCACTCGGTACAAGTATAGGCGGTTTGAAAGCAAATTATTTTCATGCCGTAAAAAAATTGGGCGAAATGCTGAAAAACAGTGAGTTTTTAGCCGGAGAAAAATATGGATAACAATCTGGTAATAGCCGATAAACGTCACATGGAGGAAATGTTGGCCGATTACGCTTTCGGCCGGCTGTCCGAAGCCGAAAGAACAATATTCGAGCGTTCCCTGCCGAATTTTCCCGATATAGAACGTGAAGCGGAAGAAGTGCGTAAAGTGTTCGACAGAGTGCGGCGCACGGACTTTGAAGATTATTACGACCGTCATACGCGCAATCTTTCGGTGAATGTGTTGCGCCGTTTTGAGAATAGAGGAAATATACGCCAAACTTTGACACGGCTTATTCCGGCATTGGGCGTAACGGCTTGCTTAATTATGTTCTCGATATGGCAAAAACCCATAGCTACCGATGCAACGGGCGAAACGCGCACAGCATCGTCGCATATTGCCGCCGGTGCCGATAATTATACCGTTGAAACGTCCGTTGATGACGAAATAGCCGAAGTTGTATGCGACTTTGCACCGGACGACGAAATGAGCGCATCTGTCGAAGCAAAAGACGATGCAGAGATACTTACTGCCATTTCTGCACCATTGAACGAATCATTTTTAGAGGAGCAAATGGCCGCGCATCTATCCGACTCCGATTTAAGTAATTTATTAGAGAGCAACGATGATGGGTTTTCGTTATAGAAATATGACCGGTGCGTTAATTCTGGCCATCTTTACTTTTATTTTTACCGCACCGCTCGTGCAAGCGCAGAGGCCGCACAAGGCAAATGAGCGTGTAAAAATGCTGAAAAGAACCCGCCTGGCCGATATTTTGTATTTGAACGGGAGCGAGGCCGATAAATTTTTTGCAAAATACGACCAATTGCAGATGCAAGCCGATGCGATGCGCAAAGAACTGCGCGAAGCCGTAGCAACGCTGGAACGTGCCACCCAAAAAAAATCCGATGATTTAAATAAAAAAACCGAGGAGGTATTTGAAAAACAAACAGCGTATAATAATGCTATTATTGACAAAATACGGGCATTGAAATCTCTTCTTACCGACGAGCAATATGCCAAGCTTGTTATTTTCGAGCATAATTTTCCTTTGCATTTGCAAAAAATGCTGATAAAACGCGCGAAAAAACCTCATGAATCCGATGGTACGGAATAATTTACAGTACTTTAACGCAATAACGCATAATTATTCGCATATAAATCATAAAAAACTTTGTTTCTATGTTTTATACAAGACTTTCATCGTAGCGGAAACAAGTCGTTAAATGGTCGTTAATCATTCCAGCTGCCTGCATATAAGCATAACAAATTGTTGAGCCTACGAACGAAAATCCGCGTTTTTTAAGATCTTTGCTCATGGCATCGGATTCGGGCGAATGTGTAGGTATTTCTTTATGCGACAAAAAAGCGTTTTTAATTGTTTTGTAGTTTGTGAAACGCCAAATATAAGCATCGAACGAGCCGAATTCCCGTTGAATTGCCATAAAAGCGCGTGCGTTATTTATTGCGGCGCGAATTTTGGCTTTATTACGAATAATCGCAGGATTAAGCAAAAGCAACTTTTCTTCCTCTTTGGTCATATTCGCCACCTTATCGGCATCGAAATCATGAAACGCCGTGCGTAGCCCGTCGCGCTTATTTAGAATAATCGCCCAGCTAAGTCCTGCCTGAAAAGAGTCGAGAATTAAAAATTCAAAATGTTTGCGGTCGTCGTGTAACGGAACTCCCCATTCTGTGTCATGATAAGTGCGTAGCATCGGGTTGTTTGCCCAAATGCAACGATTCTGCTCCGAAATATATCGCGAGTCCATACAGCAAAAGTTAAGTGAAGCTTTTAGGCAGAGAATTGATTGATTGCAAAAATACGTTGTTTGAAGTAACCGAATACAACACGTTGAATGCGTTGATGTGGACTATTGACAGAGTAGAAATTCGATCCCTAAAATAGTTTTTCGCCACGCCGATTTTTTTTTGCAATTTTGCAGTAGAAACACCGTAGCTATCCAGATAAATTTTTAAGGACAAAGTAATGAAATCATTCTTAATGACAGCATTCGCGGTTATATTGTTTGCCGGTGCCGCCGGTTGCAATCAAACGAACAACGCAACGTATGAAGCCGAACAATTGACTCTAACTCAAATTCGTTCTACTCCGGGTTTCTCGTGGTTTGACGGAACGGTTGCCTCTTATACGCCCGATGCGGCTACTATTGCCAAAATCGCGGCAGAATATCAGGCAAAAAAGCAGAAAGTGTATTTATACGTCAACCCTTCATGCTCTTGTACCGGCACGAAGATGCGCTTTCCGCAGACAGTTCGCATTTTGCTGGATGCAGGCGTGAAAGAACAAGATATAATAGTTGTTTCTATGCATAACGAAAGCGACAAGCAACCTTTT
This sequence comes from Bacteroidota bacterium, assembly GCA_020852855.1. GTDB lineage: Bacteria > Bacteroidota > Ignavibacteria > Kapaibacteriales > UBA961 > JADZAA01. Next base: position 1,415 of record JADZAA010000045.1, on the reverse strand, counting down.
CCCGACCGTTTCGCGGTACGCGGTTTACCTTCTTTTTTTATAACCAAATCCGATGCGCCAATTTACGCGATACAAACAATAGGAACGGAAAAAGTATTGATAGCTAATCAGCCGAATCAGCCCGATAAACCTGTTGAAGCCCAATTAATGGAAGAAATTCTGCTCGAGGGCTTTAAATTGTAATAAATTGCGGCCTGCATCGATTCAGGTTGAGAAATGTAAATTATCAAACAATCGCTTCGATGTTGAGTATATTTATCTAAATTATTGGTACCTGATTGATTCCAAGCGACTTAAATAGTCTGTTCGATTTGGCGTAGCCCGTTAGTTTGTAAGTTGCGATTACACAAACTTATTAACTGCGGGCTATGATGTTTAGTAACACCAAACAACTTCATCATTAAAAAATTTCATTGTCGCTTATTCTCTATGACTGCTTTAATTTCCGGCGCCGCCGGTAATCTTGGTGCTGTTGTTACACGCTTTTTCTTGGAAAACGGCGACAATGTTCATGCGGCTTGCTTTTCGGCAGAGGAAGAAGCACGTTTACGCGAAACGTTTCCGACTACGGCTTTAACCGCTTGCATATCCAATATCAGTACGCCGGACGGCGTGGAAAGTTGGTTTGAAACTGCACCTGAATGTAGCGTGGTTGTTCATTTGGTTGGCGGAATACAGGCCGGCAAGCCGCTTGCCGAAACTACCGAGTCAATGTTCGATTCCATGATAAATCTAAACACACGTTCCACATTTTTAACATTACGCAAGGCGATGAAATGTATGGAGAAAGACGGTGGGTCAATTATTACCGTAGCCGCAAAATCCGCCTTGCATCCGGAAATAAATAAATCTGCCTATGCCGCCTCGAAAGCGGCCGTTATCGCACTTACTCTTGCCGCAGCAGAAGAGGGAAAACCGTTCGGTATTCGTGCAAACTGCATAGTCCCGGGCATATTGCGCGTTCCGGCTAATTTATCGTGGGCCGAAAACGGCGAAGAGAATAATTGGACACCGCCGGAGCATGCCGCTCATGCAATTTATTCTCTTGCAACTTCGCCGGGTATTAACGGTGCCGTAATTCCTCTTTACGGAAAATTACCGGCTTAGTCGAGAAAATAATATTTGCGAAAATATTGTTAAATATTGCAATAATCCATCGCAATATCTTTATGAAATTACAGGTGCCGCTTTTCTCAAAATTACGGATTCAATCTTGATTATTGATTATATTCTAATCGTCGAATATACAGACCGTTCGTACAGTCGGAAGCTTCTCACCTGACATAAAAAACAATCGAAAAAAAATAATTGTGCCTTTAGGTACAAAATACATACAATCTATTTCCCGACGGATAAAATAAAAATTCGTCGGGATTTTTTTTATTTGGCCGTCTGCCTGAATCTCCCTATTTTGC
>JADZAA010000044.1 GCA_020852855.1 Bacteroidota bacterium | reverse complement strand
TAATACGGTTGGCTTGGTGTAGTTTTTTACTACAAATCATCAAACGGACTTTTTATGCTTCTTGAATTTAACGGTCAAGAGCAACGGTTTAGATAAACTGCATTTTTTCATTTCTGCAAAATACGACAGGATTTTCGTTTCTCTGTTTTGATTCGGCGATTGTTTATGAAGCCATCGGATTTACACTTGCACCGGCAATGGAAAAGCGGATTAAATCTGCGGTATTTTTTACACCGAGTTTATTGATGAGATTATAGCGATGAGTTTCTACCGTGCGAATGCTTATATTCATCTGTTCGGCAATTTGAGCACTTGTAAAACCAATGGCTATAAGTTCCAATATTTCCTGTTCGCGCCGCGTAAGTGCTATCGGTTCGGGCGAACGAATGGAAGACGAATAATGATTGCGGTTTATAAGCTCGAGAATCGAACGGCTGAACACACGCTCGTCTTGCATAACTGCATAGAGTGCTCCGATAAGTTCGTCGGCACTTACTTCTTTCGACAAGTAGCCGTCCGCACCGGCCGATAGTGCTTTGGAAAGGTGAAAATAATCTTCATGAGCACTTAGAATTACCACTTTAACGTTATTCATCAGTCGCTTGATGGCACGAGCCGCGTCTATACCGCTCATACGCGGCATATTGATGTCGAGCAATACGACAGACGGCACGGCAGATTTTGTTTGCGCTATAGCATCTTCGCCGTTGGCAGCCTCGCCAACTATGGTAATAGAAGGAACGCTGGAAAGAATACGTCGTAACCCAAGCCGCATTATTTCGTGGTCGTCTGCTATAACTACCGATATTTCATCATCGTAAGAAGCATCAAGCATAGTAAATTTCAGTTAGAAAGCAACTCATGAATATTAAAGTGCCGCTATGCCGGCTTATTATATTGATTGAATAAACAGAGCCTCTGCCTCCGCAAGAATAATGCCGTCGACATTATGTATTTCGCCTTTGAGAGTAAATTTACGGCCGGACTCCGCAACAATACGTCCAACAAGAGCAATTTCCTCGCCAATTGTAACCGGACGGCGAAATTCTACGGAAAGACGCGCCGTAGGGGCTTTTACGCCAATGCCCGAAAGAACTTTACCCATAACTTCGTCAAGCAATAACGAAACAAATCCGCCATGCATAATACCGAGCGACCCCGTTGTTCGTTCATCCGGTGTAAGCCATGATTGAGCAACGCGCTCATTCTCGTCGTAAAGAAACGAAAGACGCAACCCGGCCGGGTTTTCCGCCCCGCAACCTACGCACATATTTCCTTCGCGAGGGTGCAATACACGCAAATGCGGCAGAGGTTCAAGCGGTTCGATAACATTAACAATGTTGTTAATTTTAAGTGCGTAATACGGGCCGAATTGAGCAAGATATTGTGATAATTCCATAATAACAGACGCAGAAAGCCGGCCGTATTCGCCTACACGCGCAGGATGATACAATATACCGTCGTCGGAAAAGCGCAATCTATCCGGCGAAAAGGCTTGGCGCAAAGTTGCGGCATATTCCAAATACCCATGTTTAATTCTATGAAATATAATCGGCGTATCTGTTGCACGGATAAAATTACGGTCGCGCTGGCAAGGTGAAAAATACGGATAGTCCGGGTGTTTTCCCGTAGGATTAGCGCGCATTTGCCGATAAAAAAAATCAAGGAAGCCGGCATCGTTAATTTCGCCTCCTTCATGATACACAACGCCATGTGCGTCAATGTCGAAAAAATACTCGCGGAGTGCCGTCACATTTTATCCGTTATTCAGAAACAATTATTATTGGGCGCGAAACCGTAGAGCCGCATCCCGAAACCGAAACAAAATACACGCCCGCTGCAACACGTTTGCCGCTTGCAGAACGTAGATCCCACGTAAATTTCAGGCCGTCGGGCGGCTGCGCATTGAAATACGTTTCAAATCGCGCTGTTTCCGCGCCGGAAACATCGCTTATACGAAATGTAACCGACGAGGCGCATAACGGCAACTTTACATTAAAATTAGCCGCTGTTGTAATCGGAACAGGCGAACATTCCAAAGATATTCCTGCAACCGCATTGCTTTTTTCGTCAACACCGGTTACGTTAAACTCGGCCTCGAAAGGTATGCCGTTAGCGTCGTAATACTCGGCAGACGGCGAAAAGCGGCGTTTTACATTATACACGGAATAAATATAGCGACCCCGCGTAACACCCGAATCATTATAGAACGCCGTTTTTTGCAACGGTTCGGCAGTTAACAATTTTCTGTTACCCGTTGAATCTGTTCTGTAAACGATATACTCCACATCAGAATCGACCGCCGGTTGCCATTCAAGCCGCGTATACGTTCCGGGTTGCGTTACCGTAAGTTTTCCGCCGTCGGGTATCCCGCCCATGTTCATTCTTAACGTAGGGTCGCCTATAAGTGCAATATGAGTTCCGCGTTTGCCGGTTTCGTAAATAATTCCGCCCGAAAAGTTTTGCGTATAATATACATTCGGATAATACGGCGCATCATTCGCCGAATTGTTAATGGCCATAAGGAAAGCATCGCCGATAGTCGCGCCCAGCCCCATGCGATGAAAATACCATTGCGGCCGCCCAGACCAAGCACATGTGAGTGTTTGTCCATCAGCCGCTATAAGTGCCCGCATAATATTATCTGTATAATCCCAATCACCGAAATAGCTTCCGAACAAAGACGTAAAAGCGGCGTTTATCGGCTGTTTGGCAAAATCGCTTGAGGTTGCAACGCCGCCGCAGCTTGTATATGAGCCGCCGCCGCAACCGTAGAACCACATATACGACTTGTCTTTCAGCGTGGCCAATGCTTTTCCGGCGCGTATGCTGTCCTTTTCGCAGACGGCGGCAAGCCGCCAGCCCGCACTCGCAAACATTTCGGGAGAGTACGAGCCGAAATTATCATCTACCAATGCACGGCGCGGCACCGTTAAAGAGCCGCCCGCCCGAAAAGCGTGATTTTTATCAAAATAACGCTCAAGCAATGCTATTTCCGAATCAAATAATGTTTTATGCTTTAATGTATCACGAAATGCAGGCATATCGTAAAAATCTACGCGCCCGACTGCCAAGTCAATATCTGACGGAATGGTAGATTGGTCAAATTTGCCGTCGCTCGGAATATTCCGATTTGCAGGGCGGCTGGCCGACGTTGCGTCGTTAACCGTTGCATCAGTCCAAATGCCGTCCATATCTCCGTAATATGCATCTGCCGTCCAAGCACCGAGATGGTCGGGATGCCCGTCCGGCCTTATCAAGCCCGAATAAGGAACAGCTACGCGCCCGATAAGAAGAACCGATTTTAAATTGTTCTTTTCTGTTGCATATAATTGCGTTATTAAATTTTTGACTTTTTTAACTGCTGCACCGTCAAATTTTTCCGTTCGCGGAACAATGATGCGTATTGTTTTCCACCATTCGCTTTTGAGGTCCCGCTCCAAGCGGTCGAGTTTGGCGGCAATGCGCGGCGCAACCTCCGAATCTACAATCAAAGCAATAGTCCCGCACTCGTCGGGAATTGTCTTGTCGTACCCAATCGCTATATAGCCCGTAGCCATAAATTGACGAACAGTATCATTCTGAACATTCGTCGCAATAGCCCATGGCGCGGCAGGTTTGACAAGCCGTTGCGTCATATATTCTGCCGGTTCATCTTCTACAGCCCATGAATTTATGTTCTGCTTAACGCCGTTTGAGTCTATTTGCCCGATTTGCTCCCAAACCAATACATTCGGCTTCTTCCTATAAACGGCTATTTCAACCGTATTCGGAACATTATCCCAGCGAATTCTTAATTCGGACTTACCGCCGCCTTTAGAAATAATTTCACGCGAAAGACGCATTGCAAAGTCTTTCGGCTGTTCGGCAGAGGCAGAGTAGATAAAAAATGCTCCGAGAACAGAAGTAAAAAAAACGAAAGCATAACGCATAGCGAGCCTTTACGGATAATTGTGAAATATCGCCGTACGGGAATTAAGCGCAAAACTATGAAAAAATAGCCGCATAGAAAATGAGGGCTATCGGCGGTGCAAAGCACCGCAGAAGTATGTCCGATAAAAAAGCCCCCGCTCGTGAAATGAACGGGGGCAACGAGGACTCCTCTTGTATAACCGCGCAAGGTTATATATTTCCCTCACGCTTCGTTTTATGAAAAACGATTTACCTTATCCTGCCGATGTTATTTTACTACGTTTATCAGCTGTACGGCAGAAGCATTGCCAATACTTAGACGTACAGCATAAACACCGGCCGGAACTATAGCACTGTTCCACGTAAAGGAATGGCTTCCGCTTGTAAAGTAGCCGGAACCGAGAACTTCTACTGTTTCGCCGAGATTATTAACTACGGTCAGCGATGCAATTGCCGGAGTTGCCAGCGTAAAGCCCGTAATAGTTGAGCCTGATGCCGGGTTCGGATAGGTTGCGTTAAGATGCGCACCGACCGGAACCAACTCTTCGTCGGCCGACGACGGTGCCTGTTTGGTAACGAACAACCATACATCTGACCACGCGCCATCGCCTGCATCATTTTTCGCTCTAACTCGCCAATAATAAATGGTTTTTTCTTTTAAGCCGGAAACGGGGTAAGTGGTTACGGGCAATCCGGCCTTGTCAACTTCAGTCGAAACAAAGTCATTCTTTTCGGAAACTTGCACTTGATATGTTTCAGCTCCGGCCACATCGTTCCATTCAAGACTTACCGTATATTCTTGTTTATCGGCACCGTTCGGCGGCGATACAAGTGTTGCGGCGGCCGGCGTAAGCGGTGCTACCACAAAAGTCCAAGTTTCCGACCATGCGCTTGGTCCGGCAGTATTAACCGCACGAACGCGCCAGAAATAACGCTGCCCGTAAGCAAGGCCATTTACCGGAAGCGTAACATCGGCTACGTTCGTCAAATTAACGATTGTGGTGCCGAAATTCGATGCCGTAGAAAGTTGCACATCGTAAGTCTGTGCAAACTCTGCCGCTTTCCATTCCAATTTTGTATCGGCTGTTGCATCGCTCGAGTTATTTGCCGGCTTGTCGAGTTCGGGTACGGCCGCAGCAACCATTGTAGTGGAGAATTTCCACATCGGCGACCATTCGCTGCCAAAATTATCGGCATCAACTGCCTGCACCGTCCAAATATAGTTTGCTTCGGGTTTTAGTCCGGTTGCTATAACCGAATTTTCGGCTGCGTTATTATCCTCGAAAGCCAATGTTTGCGAAGCATTATCTTCATAGATGCGCACAATGTATTTAACGGCTCCTGCGGGTGCTTTCCACATTAATTTGGTGTTAATTACTTGATTTGTTGCGCCGGCGGCCGGCGAAATCGGTGCGGGTGCCGCCAAAATTGTCGTGAAACTTTGTGTAGCCGACCACGGAACAAATTTACCCGACAATGAAATCGGCTGAATGCGCCAATAATATGTGGTATAGTTCTTCAGACCGGTATTAGTATTATAGGTTGCGTCCGTAACTCCTATTTTTTCGTCATTTATCACCAAATCGGCAAATTTGGAATCGGCAGCCACCTGCACACGATACGTAACTCTGTTACCGGCATTTGTCCATTGCAGAGTAGCGGGCAACTGAATACCTTTGGCAACATCAATCGGAGCTACACCGCTTACCGAGCCTACTATTGTACGGAAAGTGAACGGATTTGCCCAGCTGCCCGTGCCGGTATTGGGATTCGATGCCTGAACGCGCCAATAATACAAAGTGTTCGGGTTTAAGCCGTTGATTGTCAGACGCAAACTGTCTATATTTGCTTTTTCGAAAACAATTGTTTTGAAAAGAATATCGGGCGAAACCTGAACCTTATAGTAGGCCTTTCCAATAACCGGTGCCCATGATACTGTTATCGGTTGCGTTTGAATATCCGTGGTGCCGTCAAGCGGCGATACCAACGGCGGAACGCCTATTATTGTCGAGAAATTCCATATAACCGACCAATCGCCTATTTCCGTTACGCTTGCACGCGCCCGAACACGCCAGAAAAATTGCGAGTTATTGGCAAGTCCGTTAAGCAGACCGGTAACGCCGGAAAATATGGAAGTAGCGATAATATTAGTAAAGCCGACATCGTCCGCAGCCTGAAGTTCATAAGAAGTTGCACCGGTAACGGGATTCCATTGAGTTACAACGGGAATTGCCAGACCTTGCGAACCGCTTAAAGGCGAAAAGAGTTGCGGAACTCCTACGATGGTACGGAAACTCCAAGTAGCCGACCAAGGGCTCGTACCACTTACATTAGAGGCTTGTACACGCCAATAATAAGTTGTAAAATTCGATAAACCTTCAAGAGCAAAATTTGTACCCGGTTGCGTCTGGTCGGCAACCAATGAAGTAAATGATGGATTTGTTGATACTTGGAATCTGTATGACTTGGCATACAAAGTAGACTGACAACTTATTGTTGGCGCAAGTGGTTGCGCCGTGGAGCCGTCAGTCGGTGCGGAAAGCAAAGGTGCGGGCGGCGGCGGCGGAATTGTCGTAAAACTGAACGGGTTGGACCATTTACCCGGCACACCGTTGTATATAGAGCGAAGCCGCCAATAATACGTGGTATATTGAGCAAAGCCGCTTACACTGCCCGATGTTACAGTTAAATTTGGTGCATCAAGCACTATATTGGAAAATCCGTTATCCGTTGCTATTTGCAAGTCGTAAGCATTACCGCAAACAGCCGCTTTCCAAGAAAGGGTTACGGTCAAGGGCTGGTCAATGGCACCGTCTGCCGGAGAAAGTAATACCGGCGGCTGTGCAGCTACACTGCCGTCTGACGGCATAATTTTTACAAAGTCGAAACCTACGCCTGCATAGGGTACTGAACTATCGGAATAGAAACGGAAACGCACACGCACCTGAGATTTACCCGCTGTTCCGGTTAATGTATGACTTACTACTTTCCATGTTTGTGTTCCTCCCGGACCATACGCTCCGCGCCAACATGCACCAATGCTGCTTGTTCCGTTATACCAATATGTTCCGCCTGAAGATGTAGACCCGAGAGTACTCCAAGTAGTACCTCCGTCGGTTGAAACCTCCATATTCAAGAAATCGCAGCAACTCTCAATGTAGTACACCAAATAAAACGATATGACCGGGTCGCTGCCGAAGCATGAAAAATCAAGAATAGGCGAGGTAAGATATGACTGCTCGCTGTTATTGTAATTGCCGGACAAACTGGTTTTCCAGCATTTGCTGCCCGAAGGCACCGCATTATACGGCGAAGTGGTTGGCGTTCCCCAAGCCCACGTGCTACTTGTACCGCTGGCCGTCCAATTGCCGTTAGACGACTCGAAATCCTCCGTATAGGAAGGGAAAGCATTAACTTGTGCAAACATTTCGGACGATGCCGCACAGAAAAAAGCTAATGCCGCAAATAAGGCAATGTAACGCAATTTCATTAGCGTTCTCCTCATAAAGTAAGGTGTGAGTAATTGAAATTATATAAGCAAATTAAACATAATTGTCAATGGACGTTGTTTCTACCGAAACTTGCAAGCCTGTACTGTAATCATTACATAAAGTTCAACAATAAATTGCACAAATTTTCTGTAATTGATTATCTTTTTAAGCAGATACAATACTGTTTTGTGCGATTATTTAACGGCAATTATGTAAATAATTACAGAACGAACTCAATGGAACTGCAAGCCGATACGATTCGATCAATCTACTTAAAAGAAACGATTGCTCAAAAGTTAAATTTATCGTTTATCTGTATTTGCTGTGTCGCAAATAGCGCGGTGGACGCTTAGGCTGTGAAATGCCGCTCGCCTTACATAAACGCATTATGAAATTATGTGTGCAAAACTACAATAAATTTTCACTTTGCAAACAAAAAAAATGTAACATTTCGATAAAAAAATTGTCGCTGTTTCTATTTTGTAACGAATAAGCAAATTTTAGAAACTTATAGAACATCTATCTTTTGATACCGGCCGGCCGGTTATTCGCCATGTATTGCTTACGGTTGCCCCACACCACACGTTCGTGAAGCGATAAAGCGCGCAATACAAAAGAAAAAGCCGAAACGGGTGCGCCCGTTTCGGCTTTTGCAATACATTGCCGTTTTACAAATTATTCAAACGATGACGTAGCACCGATTCCGGGCTGATTCTCCCGTCCGCGCCGCCTGTTGCGTATAATCCGATAGCCGATAAAAGCTACAGAACCGACTATAATAACAACCATAACGACCGAGCTGAACGAAAAGCGTCCGGGATATACTTCTACCGTACCGTTGGGATTATGGTAATATTGCGGACGCGAATAGTAAAATGCCGGATGGAACGGCGTACTCCACCAAAACGGCGCATTTCCCATCAGATAGCCCATCGCAAAACCATCGCCGACACCACCGTAATTATGAACTACCGTGCGAGTTTGTGAGCCGTCGGAATTGCTTATCATACGTTGTTCGCTGCTACGCGGAACGCCGTAAGAGCGCGTATATTGCTCGCGAGAACCCAGCCGTGTTCCGCCGAAACTCGACGGACCTCCCGACGGCGACATTTGACGCGGCGCAGAATACGGACTTGTGGAGCGCGAGCCGCCAAAAGACGAAGACGGGCTTTGCGATTGACGCGGCGCAGAATACGGACTTGTGGAGCGCGAGCCACCGAAAGACGAAGACGGACGGCTTGGCGAAGAAAACGAGCGACCGGAACTGCGGCTGCCGCCAAAGCTGCGACGACCGCCGAAACTTTTGCCGGCAAGAGTATCTAACGGTTCGGCAATACTTAGCACAACGATAAGTAAAACGGCAATAATACTCGAAAGTCGCACAGAAAATGTTGAAGCGTTCATATTGTCTCCTATTATTTGGCGATAGAAGTTTTAAATTCAGGCAAATATACGTTCCGTTTCCGTAGAACCGTTGTCATAGCGGAAAGTAACCTCGGCACGAAACGTAGTAGGATCGGCTTGTTTTTCACCGCCGAACAATCCGCGAACGCCTCCTGCACGCTCATCGGTTTTTCCGCTTTTGATATGTAAGAACAACTCGGTTACACCGTCAAGCGATTCGTTGTTCAGTGTGAGCGAGGTATTGTTAATGTCGCCGTCGCTGTCCACAAGCAATAATTTCAGCCGACTTGCTTCTTCTTCCGTAAAAGACGGCGGGCGCACTTTTACATTTTCAAGATAATCCTCGAAAATTGCTTTCGTATAGAGTTTTTTATCCTTGCCTTCGTAGGTTATTATTGCGTCGAAAGTTCCGTTTTCGTCCATATTCAAGAATACTTCGCGGACTCCGCCAAGTTGCTCACCATTGTAATAAATAGCCGTGTTTTCAAGCCGACCGTTACTTTCAATGCCAAAAGTTATCATTTTAACTCCAATGTCAAGATAAATTCAGAAGGAATTGCTTGGTTGTGTTCCGGATTTCGGATTTTAGATTACTAAAACTCTTGTTGCATCACCACGCGATATTTGCCTGCATTTCCGGTTAAAATAAGGGAATAATTTCTACCGAGCGGCATAAGCGTATTCTGCATACTGTCCAACGGACGTTTTGTTGCACTTTCCAAGAAATAAACGGAAATTCTGCGTTCATAGTTTATACTTGGTTCATCAAACGAAGAACGATAAGCTATATTTTCTGCAAGCGGCGGCGCGGAGGCCGAATCGAACACCACAGTCATTCCGGTAATATCGGCGGCGGCATTTACATATCGGCGGCGCAAGAACCCGGGACGACTTGCCCCAACCGGCGACGATATAGTGAATATATCCGTATTCTGCGCTTGCCCTGCAACAACAGCCATAATATTGCTGTCGCTGCCGGCAGGAATATTCGCAGTAGTGCTGCCCGCCGATAAAATCCGCGTACCGCTCGGCAATATGGTTGCAACCGCTCCCGCTTGCAGAATGCGCACGCCGGACAATACTCGGTCGAAGCCGACGGTAATATCATTATCAGAGGCATTTATCGCTTGCACAAATCCGCTGCGCTCAAGTATTTCGGCTTGTGCGTTTGCAACCGTGCTTTCCACCAAAGCCGCCTCTATGCCGCCCGTTACCGCGGCATTGTCGCGCAGAATCAAATAATATTGTTTGCCGGCCTGCACTTGTGCCGTAGCAGCCGACAGCATTTGTGCAGGCAACGAGGTCGAGAACACCGTAACGGGAAGCTCGCCCGGGCTTAGCATTGCGGGCGATGAGGCGCTGCCTGCACCCAAACGCGAGCATAATATTTCACCGGACGAATACCCTGCTTTGCGCGCCGCATTTGTTCGCGCACCTAATGATACGGTTATCGCACTTTGCGAAAATGCACCGTTTACAACCGTGATAATTGCCGAATCAGCCGACGATACATCGGTTTTTCCGACTATAACGGGCACAAAGCCGGTACTTGCCGGAATATCGAACCAGAACGCGGCATATTTGCGCAACACTTCCACAGATAAATAGCCGCGTCCGGCAGTATCGCCCGAATTGGTAAGTGCAATAATTTGATCGGCAGTCAGCGAACCGCAAGCCGAAACCTGCTTAACTTCGCCTATGCCAAGAGGCGGCAAACCGTCGGCAATGGTTTCGCCTGCGCCGGAACTAATTTTCAGTGCGGTAAGTTTGCGACGCGAGAAATTATAGGTTTGTATTTCTGCAATACGCGCCGCAACAGGCGGCAAAGCGTATAAAGCCGAAGTTGTGCCGTTTCTGTCGTCAAGCATTAAAAGCCCGCTTTTACCGGATGATTCGTCATAAACGATAAACGTATAAGAACTGCGAGGTGTAAACGTTGCTTCAAACAGCCCGACAACCTCAGGCTCGGCACCCGAAACACTGTTCCGCATCAAAGTAATACCCGTTTTTCCGGAGGGAATATCGCGATAAGCACTTATTGAACGAAAGCCGCCGTCGCGTGCTATTTCCGTGCCGTTCTGACACCCGAGCTTGACGGAATATGTGTGAGCGGTATCCGGCGAAATATTGCAAATCCTTACACTTGCATCGGTTACACTTGCCGAAAGCGGTACGGCCAATGTATTAAGCACAATAATTGTATCGAAAGGACGTGAAACAGACGCATTATTGCTTGACGGGACGGCTATAACGGTATGAAATGAACTTCGCGTAAAGCGAAACCTCACGGGAGTAGTAAGCTCGGTAATTTGTCCGTTTTTTACAATCAGCCGCGCCGAGTCCTCGGGCGATTCAATTATTGCCGACGCTTGACCGTAGCCTATCGCGGCGGTTGAAGCCGCATTTTCGAGCGAAAGCGAGCGCGGGGTGCGGTCGGAAGCAAAATTGATAAAACGAACATATATGCTGTCAAGACCCGGCGGCGGATTTACCAAATCGGGGTTTTCATTGGCACAGCCGGCAAATACGGCCATAAATGTGACTATAAGCAGCGGAATACCGATAAGTTTCATACGCATTTTCGCTTAATGTCTTTGGTTTTTACGAAAAACATAACAGATGGAAGATAAACTGCAAGCAATTTTAGACCGTTTCGAGGCTGTATCGGAACAATTAAACGCACCCGACACCGCGTCCAATCCGAAGCGATTGCGTGATTTAAGCCGTGAGTACAAACAACTTACGCCTGTGGCCGAAGCTGCGCGTCGCTACATAAAAATTGCCGACGACATACGTTCGAACGATGAACTTTTAGCAACTTACGGCTTGGATTCGGACTTGAAAAGCCTCGCATACGAAGAGCGTGCTACGCTTGCCGGTGCTCTTGCCGAAACAGACGAAGAGCTTAAAATTTTACTTATTCCGAAAGACCCCGACGACGCTAAAAACTGCATTATGGAAATACGCGCCGGAACGGGCGGCGACGAGGCCGCAATTTTTGCAGGCGACTTGTTCCGTATGTATCAACGCTTTGCAGAGCGCAACGGATTTTCTATAGATGTTATAGACCTTAGCGAAAGCGAGCGCGGCGGTTTCAAGGAAATTATATTTTCTATAAGCGGCGAAGACGTTTTCGCCGTCATGAAATTTGAAAGCGGTGTGCATCGCGTGCAGCGCGTTCCCGAAACCGAGGCTAACGGGCGCGTACATACATCTGCCGCTACCGTTGCCGTTCTGCCCGAAGCCGAAGAAGTTGACATTGAAATTGCCGAAAACGACTTGCGTATAGATATTTTTCGCTCGGGCGGCAAAGGCGGGCAAAACGTGAACAAAGTGGAAACCGCAGTACGGCTTGTGCATATTCCTACCGGTATCGTGGTGCAATGCCAAGACGAACGCTCGCAACTCAAAAACCGCGAAAAGGCCATGAAAGTTCTGCGAGCGCGGCTGTATGAGCGTGAATTGGAAATACAGCACTCGGCCACTGCCTCGGCACGACGTTCTATGGTAAAATCGGGCGACCGTTCCGAAAAAATCCGTACTTATAATTATCCGCAGAATCGCGTTACAGACCACCGGCTCGAGGGCGACGTAAAAAATTATTCGCTGAAAGAAGCGGTCGACGGCGACATTATGACCATAATCGAGCAACTTCGTATGGCCGAACGTGCGGAAATACTCAAAGAAGAAATGACAGAATGAAACGATTAGCCGAAGTACTTTCCCGTTTTACAGATGTTTTTCGGCACGACGGCCGATTCTTAACCGGCGTTTTTACGGTGATTTGCGCACTTTTAATTATAGGCGCATTTCTTGCCGCAATCACTCCCGCACATTCGCAACAGCTTCCCGAGACCGCTTTCGAGGCCGCATGCATGAGCCGCAACACGGGTTATATTCTGCAAACTTATGCCTCTACCCCGACATTTCCGGCCGAAATGGTGAATCAAAAATGGAACGAAGGTTATCGCATCACTTCGGTCGCGCAAGGCGACGGACTGTTTCATATAGTAATGAGCAATCCCGGCGGCTACGATAAACAGGGCTGGATCAGCTCCGATACTTTGCCGTTGAATTACATAGATAATATGTGGGACAACGGCTTTTCCATTACCAATTTATGCTACGGAAACGGAAAATGGACTTTCATTTTTTCGCAAATAATAGGAGGCGCACCCAAGCAAATACTATTTTACAGTCGCGAATATCCGTATAATTTTATGGATTCGATGATGAAAAACGGCTATCGGGTAAATTCTTTGGTCAAGGGCGGCGAGCGATGGATAGTGGTAATGCAAAATGCGGGAGTTATTCAATTCGAACAAAGTATTTACAAAACCGATACTTTAGACGTTGCGGAATTACGCCAAAAAATACGGCGCGGCTATCGCTTATCTTTCATGCATCATTCGGACCGCGTTTGGACGGCGGTGGTAAATGGTTACAGTCGCTACGGCGACCAAGTTCTGTTGTCGGGCGACGAAGCAACAAAAGACAAAATCAAGCAACTTTGGGACAACGGTTACAGAATTACGGACATTGCAGCCGGACAAACGTTTATAGTAGTGGATTTAACGGAAAAGCACATCGAAGACCGTGATATTTACAGTGAATCGGTAAATCTCGTGGAGCCGCTTACCGATGCAAATCGCGAGATTTTCCGAAATTATATTCACCGTAAAGCACCGTCTGATTTCGCTTATTTTGCTGCTCAAAAATTCGCAGTACCGTTGATTAAAGAGAAAAAATATGCCGTCGCCGCCGATACGCTCCGGCAATTTTTACCGCTTTTTCCCGATTCGGCCGGCCGGCACTCTAAAATTGAGCAAACTATCGCATTACTTCTTGCACCCGAAGAAAATCTGCCCGTTTCCAATCTTGGCCCCAACATAAATGGCGTAACAGATGAATGGGATCCTTGCCCCACAGCCGACGGACACTATCTGTATTTTTCAACAAATGGAAGAGTAAACGGTGAAGGCGGACAAGACGTTTTCGTGGCAGAAGCCGATACAACTGCTGCTAAAGCCAATATAGAACCGAAACAAAAAACGCCTCGAAAACAGAAGCAATCACAATCGGCCGCATACCCCGCCGAATCGCATTGGACAGCTGCCAAAAGCGTAGGGCGTACCATAAACAGCCGCGGCGAAGAAACGATAGACAATGTTTCGGCAGACGGAAACACATTATATCTTTCGGGAGCATTCCGCGGAACCTACGGCAAATTCGATATTTTTACCGCAGAAAAAACTCCCGACGGTTGGGGACGACCAATGCAAATTCCGCGTCCGGTTAATTCGGAATTTCACGAAGAAGCAGGTTGCCTTTCCGCCGACGGGCAATTCCTGATTTTCACTTCCGACAGGCCGGGAGGCATTGGCCCTTATGTTCCCAAAAGCGGATATATTTATGCCGGTCAAGGCTGGGGCAACAGTGATATTTACGTTTCGCAAAAGACCACTAACGGCTGGTCAGCGCCAATAAATCTCGGCTCGACTATCAACACACCATTTGCAGAAAGTTCGGTATTTCTTCATCCCGACGGAAAAACCATGTATTTCTGCTCTAACGGGCATTACGGCTTGGGTGGATTGGACATATACAAGGCAACGCGCCTTTCCGATACGTCATGGACGCAATGGAGCGAACCCCTAAATATAGGCAAACTTGTCAATACTGCCGAAGATGATTGGGGCTATAAAGTTACGGTTGACGGCGAGCGTGCGTATTTTGCAGCGCGAAACCGTGAGGGCGGTTATGGCGGCTGGGACATTTTCTCTATGCCTATTCCCAAACAATTACGCCCCGAAAACGTAGTGGTGGCACGCGGAAAAGTCGTAGATGCACGAGGCATTCCGATAGGCGCAACTATACGCTGGGAAGATTTATCCACGGGCAAGATTGTAGGCTCATTGCAAAGCGACCCGCAAACGGGAATGTATTTTATCGCTTTACCGGGTAAAAAACTATACGGATATTATGCGGAAAAAAGCGGATATTATTCTGTATCGAAAAACGCCGATCTTCGTAAATCGAATAAAAGCAATGAATATCGTTATGATATTACACTTGTGAAAGCATTGGATTTATCGGCTATGCCCGCTATACCCATAAACAATATCTTTTTCGATTATGACAGTTACGAATTAAAGTCGGAATCATACAGCGAATTGAGCCGTCTTGCCGATTTTCTGAAAAATAATCCTGAAATTCGCATTGAAATAGGCGGCCATACCGACGACCAAGGCTCTGCCGCATATAATATGACTCTTTCTCAACATCGCGCCGAAGCAGTTCGCGAGCGTCTTATTTCTCTGGGCTGCTCGGCAATTGCAATAGCAGCGCGCGGTTACGGAAAAACACGCCCCGTTTCGCGCTCTACCGATGAGCAAGCCCGCGCCCAAAATCGCAGGGTAGAATTTACTGCAATAAACAATAAAAACAAATAATTCCGCAACACCGCCACAATAGCGTTTACAATTAAAAAATAATCCTACCGATATGTTATGCCTACGGCATAATTTGATTTTTTGTAATTATTTTTCCTACCGATATTTTGTACCTGACGGCGCAATTATTTTTTCTACCGATATGTTGTGCCTACGGCATAATTCATTTTCCAAAAAATCCCTTAGGGATTGAACTATTTTACCGAAACAAGAATGCTGAACGAAGTCGAAGCATCACTGCACCATAATAGCACGTTCTCGTGTTGCAATTCCGTCGGAAAGGCGTAGCGAATACATACCCGCACTTAAAGCGTAAAGTTTCGGTTCAAGCACTATATTATGACTTCCTTCTGATAGCTCGCCCTCGAATACGCGCACTATCTCCGCACCGGTTAAACTATACAAAGTCAGAACGTAATGACCAGATTTTTCTATGGTAATCGGTATTGAACATTCGCCCTCGCGAGGGGC
>JADZAA010000043.1 GCA_020852855.1 Bacteroidota bacterium | reverse complement strand
TAAAGTCCCCTTGTACAACAATGGAAGAAATATCCCAAGTAAAATGATTTACGGTATCGCCCGGATAACGATTGTAAATTGTTGAAGGTATGCCCAAATTTATTGTTAAAGCATTTATCCCTCCGTTCGGGACATCGAAATTCGGCAGGTAATGGATTTCGCCGTCACTTCCTTCCATACCGAACCATTCTTCGAGTTCGGGTACATTGTCGTATTGGGCTTGTGCATTTGCCGTGCAGCATATAGCGACGGAAATGGCACATAGCATTTTCATTATACCGTAGAGCGACATTTTCTTGCGTGCGCCGTGCGAGCGTGCAACCGGAATTACCGCCATAGCGAGATAAAATTCCTGTTTCATAAAGAAACTCCTTTCAGGAAAATGGATAATTATTGATTAGGCGCATTATTGTGCCATATTGTTAAACATAGACAGTACACTTGAAATTGCAAAAAGTTCATTAAAATTAGCAACTTCTTGCAATATATGGTTATTGGAATGTGGGAGATATAGCAAATATTTTGTAGGCGATATGTCGTGCTTAAAGGTATAATTTGATTTTTTGTAATTATTTTTCCTACCGATATTTTGTACCTGACGGCGCAATTATTTTTTCTACCGATATGTTGTGCCTACGGCATAATTTGATTTTTTTTGATATTATTTCTATTAACCTGTCGTGCCTACGGCACTATTATATTTTTTTGTATTATTTTCTACCGATATTTTATGCCTATGGCAAATTACAATAGAAATAAATTACGTTTTTAGGCGATTTACACACCAATTACTACATAAATAAACGGGAGTATGAGTAATGAACTCAAACTCCCGAAATATTCAATCTATTTTTTGTTGTTTTTGCAGATTATACGGCGGCAAGAGCATGTTCCATATCTGCAAGCAAATCATCTGCGTCTTCAATACCGCATGACAGCCGAACAAGCCCGTCGGTAACGCCTAAATGCAAGCGACGCTCCAAAGGAACAGAACCGTGCGTCATTGTTGCAGGATGGCATACAAGTGATTCCACACCGCCGAGAGATTCGCCCAAAGTAAATACTCGGACCGATTCCGCAAATTTCATTGCCGCTTCGAGCGAACCGAGTTCTATCGAAATCATTCCTCCGAAACCCGACATTTGCCGTTGTGCAAGCTCATGCTGCGGGTGCGACTTTAAGCCCGGATAATGTACAGCGTGAATTTTTGGATGTGCGGCGCAATAATTCGCTATGCGCATTGCGTTTTCCGCGTGACGCTCCATACGCAAAGCCATAGTTTTCACCGAGCGTAAAAGCAACCAGCAATCAAAAGGCCCGGGTATTGCACCGGCCGCATTTTGAATAAAGCGCAATTTTTCGGCAATATCTGCGCGAGAAACGGCAACAATGCCGCTGACAAGGTCGGAATGTCCGCCCAAGTATTTTGTGGCCGAATGAATTACGATGTCCGCGCCCATTTCGAGCGGACGCTGAAAATACGGCGTGGCGAATGTGTTGTCGACTGCGAAAATCGCCTCGAATTCTCGAGATATCGCGCCTATTTCACGCAAATCACAAAGTTTCATCATGGGATTTGTAGGCGTTTCGGCGTATATCATAGCGGCCGCTCCGCGAGCAGAATTACCGCGCACGGCATTGCGAACGGCGGCAATATCGGTCATATCCACAATCTCGAAATTGATATTGTATCGTGTTAAAATTTTATCGAAAAGCCTGAACGTACCGCCATACATATCGTCGCCGCAAACAACGGTATCGCCTGCTTTCAGTAATTTGGAAACCGCATCAATGGCCGCAAGCCCGCTGCCGAAAGCAAAAGCCGCGCTACCGCTTTCAAGTGCTGCAAGATTTTCTTCCCATGCAAAGCGTGTCGGATTTTGCGTGCGGGCATATTCAAAGCCTTTGTGCCGCCCTATGCCCTGCTGTGCATAAGTAGAAGTTTGATAAAGCGGTACGGTAACGGCACCGGTGAGTTCGTCGGGTTCTTGCCCGATATGAATCGCTTTCGTAGAAAAACCCGAATAGAGATTATTGCTCATGAAAAATGTCGCATATAAATAATCAAACTTGTTTCGAGTGCAAAATTAAGGTAAAGTGTCGAAAATTCTCCGAAAATGGAAGCATATCGAATCTTATTTGTAATTTGCGAAGTTAAAAGGCTCTTATACTAAATCGCATTACACGAACAATGTACTCTCGGCTTCGCTCTTCGTCTGTTCAGGGAATAGTCGCATTCGGCGTTGAAATAGAAACGCATTTGGAAAATAATCTGCCGAATTTTATTATGGTCGGGCTGCCGGATTCTGCCGTAAAAGAATCTCGAGAGCGCGTTTCGGCTGCAATTAAAAATTCGGGTTTGCCTTTTCCGCAAAAGAAGATAACCGTAAATCTCGCGCCCGCCGACGTGCGCAAGGAAGGCAGTGCATTCGATTTGCCTATTGCCTTGGGTATATTAACGGCTTTAGGTTTGATAGAAAACGATAAACTTGCCGATACCGTGATTTTAGGCGAGCTTGCACTTGACGGTAGTGTGCGCCCCATTCACGGGGCATTACCCATTGCTGTGGAAGCGGCCAAAAACGGCATAAAAACTATTGTGTTGCCCGCTGAAAATGCCGGCGAATCTGCTCTTGTCAAAACTATTACAACCATTCCCGTAAAGAATTTGGCGGAGGCCGTGCGCTATTTCACCGGCGAAGAAAATATTGCGCCGCATATTGTAGATACTGCCGCTTTATTCTCGACCGATGACCGTTATTTGTTTGATATGGGCGATGTAAAAGGTCAGGAAAACGTAAAACGTGCTATGGAAGTGGCTGCCGCCGGAGGGCACAATATAATTATGATAGGTCCGCCGGGCAGTGGCAAAACTATGATAGCCAAGCGTTTGCCGACTATATTGCCGCCGCTTTCACTCGACGAAGCTTTGGAAACCACAAAGATACACTCCGTAGCCGGTACATTGCAGCCGGGTATTCCGCTGATTACGGAGCGTCCTTTTCGTGCGCCGCATCATACAATTTCCGATGCTGCACTTGTTGGAGGCGGAATGGGTGTTGTTCGTGCCGGCGAAATATCATTGGCTCATCATGGCGTATTATTTTTGGACGAATTACCCGAATTTGCGCGCAATGTGCTGGAAGTGTTGCGTCAACCTTTGGAAGATAAATACATAGCCATTTCACGAGTAAAAATGCGAGTGGAATATCCGGCAAATTTTATGCTTGTATGCTCAATGAATCCGTGCCCGTGCGGTAATTTCGGCAATCCGAACCAAGCTTGCAGCTGCGCCCCTCAACAGATTCAACGCTATATGTCGAAAATTTCCGGCCCGCTTTTAGACCGCATTGACATACATATAGAGGTTGCGGCCGTTAAATATCAAGAGCTTGCAGAAACTCGTCAGGGCGAGCCGAGCCGCAATATACGTGAGCGCGTCGTGGCGGCGCGCCAACGCCAAACGGAACGTTTTGCAGGGCATACGGGCGTATTCAAAAATGCCGATATGACTACAAAAGACATACGCACTTTCTGCCCGTTGGATACCGCCGGCAAAGAGCTTGTGAAAACCGCCATGCAGCGGCTTAATCTTTCGGCACGGGCTTTCGACCGCATTCTGAAAGTGGCGCGAACAATAGCCGACCTTGCCGGAAGTGAAAATATCGCACCGCAACATATTGGCGAAGCAATTCAATATCGCTCTTTGGACAGACAATTTTGGAATGGATAGCATCGCCGTTTCATTACAATTTACGAGCGAGAAAAAATACACTTTCATTCTAAATAAAAAATCGTAATTTTTCCGTAACGATTTCCATTAATAAACGTCGTTTACTCCGCATAAAGCGTTAACTATTCGACGCTTATTTTTTAAACAGCACTTTTCCATTTTCTTATTCGGAGGCAATTATGCCGATTTATCAAAGCGTGGGACATATTCCGCCAAAACGCCATACAGTTTTTCGTCAGCCCGACGGCACATTATATCACGAAGAGCTTTTCGGTACGGAAGGATTTTCGGGAAAATCGTCTTTGCTGTATCATGCCGCGCCGCCCACAAAAGTTCTTTCGATGGGCGAGCCTTATTCTGTTCGCCCCGTAACAGCAATTAAAGACAATTTGAAAGCCTTGAGTTTTCGGGGCTTTAACGTTGAGCCGAATGACGATTACATAGCAAGCCGCAAGACTTTGTTCGTCAATGACGACTTGCATATAGGCTTGGCCGCGCCGCAAAAATCTATGGATTCGTATTTTTTCAAGAATGCCGATGCCGACGAAATGCTGTTTGTTCACGAAGGCAACGGCTCGTTGCGAACCTGCTACGGCTCAATAAATTTTGAGTACGGCGATTACTTGATTATACCGCGCGGCACTACTTATCAACTTATGTTCGACGCGCCGCAAAACCGCCTTTTGTTTATCGAGGGTTTTGGTACTATTCGCTCGCCGCGTCGCTATACTAATGAGTTCGGACAATTTCTGGAAACATCGCCCTATTGCGAGCGCGATTTCAAATTGCCGAAAAACCTCGAAACTCATACCGAGCGCGGTGAATTTCTGCTTAATATCAAGAAAAACGGCTTGATTTATCCATATATTTATGAAATGCATCCTTTCGATTTAATCGGCTGGGACGGCTACAGCTATCCCTACGGATTTTCGATTTTCAATTTCGAACCGATAACCGGCCGCGTCCATTTGCCGCCGCCGATTCATCAACAATGGGAAGGCAATAATTTTGTGGTATGCTCCTTTGTACCGCGCCTTTACGATTATCATCCTTTGGCTATTCCTGCGCCTTACCATCACAGCAATATAGATTCCGACGAGATTCTCTATTATGTGGACGGCGATTTTATGAGCCGAAACAATATTCAGCGCGGGCAATTTACATTGCACCCTGCCGGACTGACGCACGGGCCGCATCCGGGCGCGATAGAGCGCAGCATAGGCAAGAAAGAAACCAAAGAACTTGCAGTAATGATTGACCCGTTCAATCCGGTAAGCATTACCGAAGAAGCAATGAAAATAGATGTTCCCGATTATTACAAGTCTTGGTTGGAATAGCAGTTACAACCGTAAATTCACTGTCCGACAAGCAATTTTCGTTTAATTCACGGAGTAAAAATGGATAACCTGAAAGCAGCTCAAAACGTTTCTTACGGCATAGAGAAAATATTTGCCGATGCCGAAGACTTTTTTCCGATTAACGGTACAGACTACGTAGAATTTTACGTAGGAAATGCCAAGCAAGCCGCACATTATTACAAAACCGCTTTCGGATTTCAATCTCTGGCTTATGCCGGACTTGAAACCGGCAGCCGCGACAGAACTTCTTATGTATTGGTGCAGGATAAAATTCGCCTTGTATTGACAACAGCATTAAACTCCGATAATCCGGTTGCCGAGCACGTAAAGAAACACGGCGACGCGGTTAAGGTAATTGCCCTTTGGGTAGATGATGCCACAGAAGCATTCAATATTACGGTGCAGCGCGGCGCAAAGCCGTATATGGAGCCGCGTGAAGAATCCGATGCGCATGGACACGTTGTGCGGTCGGGTATACATACTTACGGCGACACGGTGCATATTTTCGTGGAGCGGAAAAACTATAACGGTATTTTCCTGCCCGGTTATACGGCATGGAACTCAACGTATAATCCGCCGCAAAAGGGCTTCCGTTATATTGACCACATGGTAGGAAATGTAGAGCTTGGCGAAATGAATACTTGGGCAGATTTTTATCGCCGCACAATGGGCTTCGCAAATTTGGTAACTTTTGATGACAAAGACATTTCCACGCAATACACCGCGCTTATGAGCAAGGTTATGAGCAATGGAAACGGCCGAATTAAATTCCCGTTGAATGAGCCTGCCAAAGGAATTAAAAAATCGCAAATCGAGGAATTTCTCGATTTCTACGAAGGGCCGGGCTGCCAACATATCGCTATTGCTACCAACGACATAGTTAATTCGGTGCGCGATATGCGAAACAGCGGCGTGGAATTTCTGTACGTGCCGGGCGAATATTACGATACGGTTGCAAATCGCGTCGGCGAAATTGACGAAGACCTTGCGATTTTGAAGGAACTCGGCATTATGGTCGACCGCGACGAGGAAGGCTATTTGCTGCAAATCTTCACAAGACCTGTGGAAGACCGCCCGACGCTGTTTTTTGAGGTGATACAGCGCAAAGGCGCGAAATCTTTCGGCAAAGGGAATTTCAAGGCTCTGTTTGAATCAATCGAAGCCGAGCAAGAGCGTCGCGGAACTTTGTAAAAAGACGTTCTCGAAAACCCAAATAAAAAAGCCGGATTTTCCGGCTTTTTTATTTGGCATATTCAATAGCGAAACAGACGATTTGTGCCGTTTATTTTCAAAGACTTTGCGTGTTGCACAGCGAATCGGGCGTATCGCGACGGTAGCGATAGGTTGCCGCATCGGTTTTACCGATAATAAATCCGGCAAGCTCGGCACGCTCGTAAAAATCTGCATCATCGGCATATCGCATAGCATCGAATCCGCCAATTTCCAAAGCACGGTCGCGCCTGATTACGAACGTGCCGCCGATAACGCAATCGGACAAATGTATTTGTCGCGAAACATCGTTTTTATCGGGAACATAAGCATTGCCGATTATTTCCGCACCGCCGTGCAAAAGGTCTATTTGCTGATAAGCGTGCAGAATTTCGCGGCGCAAAGCCAAATGTTCGGGCAGATATTCGTCGTCCGAGTCGAGAAACGTTACGAAAAGTCCGCAAGCTGCCAGCAATCCCGCGTTTCGGCTTAGTCCCACGCCGCGATTGCGATGACGCATATAGCGAAAACGTTCGTCGTGCCGCATATATTCAAGCAGAATTTCGGCCGTATTATCGTCGCTGCCGTCGTCCACAATTATCGCTTCCCAATCGGTTTCGCTTTGGTTAAGCAATGAGTCTAATGCACGGGGCAATAATTTTGCACGATTATAAGTGCAAACAATAACCGAAAAAAACGGAACACGCTCGGGATAAATTAAAACCATGAAATATGCGAATAAGATACTGCTTTTTCTCTTGTTATTTCTTTTTTCACCACGAATAAACAGAAAAATGCAACACTGAAATATTCATTAAGAATTTTCGGTAACGGCACGGCAAAGACGTGCCAATTCATTCCATTGCCCGGCGGCCAACCCAGCGTCCAAACGGTTCAGCGTTTCCTTGAAAAGCGGCGCAATGCGCTCGAGAGCCTCCTCGCCCGCAGGCGTAATCGTGGAAATTACAATACGTCGGTCATTGTCGGGGCGCGTTCGCACTATAAAGCCCAACCTGTCCAAACCGTCCAATTGCCGCGTTAAATCAGCCTTCTTATCTATAATTTGCCTAAGCATCTCGGCACGATTCAATCCGCTGGGAGCGGCGCGCTTAAGTATTCGCAAAATAACGTATTGGCCGCCCGTTACCCCCAACGGAGCAACCGCACGATCCAAATAGTCGCGCAAATATGCCGACGCTTCGTTAATGGCAATAATCGCACCCAATGCAGGCGAAACTTCATGACGCGAACCGGAATATTTATCGGGCATAATGACTTTTTTTATCATTAACGGATATTTGTTTTTACAAATGTCGTAAAAACAACTAATTTTGCACTACAAAATTACGAAAAGACTTTCATCTTGTAAATTTTAAGGAGTCCAATGAAACGCATCGCCTTGATTTGTGCTGCAATACTGCTTAATTCAGTTTCGGTTATGGCGCAAGCGCGGCCGTTACCCGAAAGCGCAATAGTTCCGCAGGAAAAGCATTTGTCGAATATACGCCAATTAACTTTTGAAGGCGAGAATGCCGAAGCGTATCTCTCATTCGACGAAAAACGGCTGATTTTTCAATCGCATAATAATGAAAATGACTGCGACCAAATTTACTCGATAAACTTGGACGGAAGCGAGCGCAACCTGATTTCCACAGGCAAAGGGCGCACAACTTGCTCGTATTTTATGCCCGACGGCAAACATATCCTGTATGCTTCTACTCATGAAGCGGCCGCCGAATGTCCGCCGCCTGCCGATATGTCGAACGGTTATGTGTGGATGCTGTATCCGAGTTTTGATATTTTTACGGCCACCGCCGACGGTAAAGAACTGAAACCGCTGATAAAAAGACCGGGCTACGATGCGGAAGCAACCGTTTCGCCAAAAGGCGACCGCATTGTTTTCACCTCGACCCACAGCGGCGACATAGACCTTTACACCTGCAATCTCGAAGGCGGCGATATTCGCCAAATTACAAATTTGCCCGGCTACGACGGCGGCGCGTTCTTCAGTTTCGACGGAACAAAAATCGTGTATCGCGCATCGAGACCGCAAGGCAAAGAATTGGAAGAATACCGCGAATTATTAGCCAAAAATATGATAAAGCCGCGCAATTTGGAAATTTACACGGCAAATGCCGACGGCTCGAACCCCGTTCAATTAACCAATAACGGAAAAGCAAATTTTGCTCCGTTCTTCCACCCCGACGGCAAGCGCGTTATTTTCTCATCGAACATAGGCGACCCGAAAGGCCGAAATTTCGACCTCTATATGATTAACACGGACGGAAGCGGACTTGAACGCATTACGCATTTCGACGGCTTCGACGGCTTCCCGATGTTTACCCGCGACGGCAAAACCCTTGTGTTCTGCTCCAATCGCAACAATGCAAAGCCGGGCGATACGAATATATTCATAGCCGATTGGAAAGATTAGACTTAGCCTATCTATATCAAAATAAATTTTTCATTCGTTTTATATTTTTTCTTGAAGGATTCTTGATGAAATTCGCAACTGCCTGCATCGCCTCTGCTTTGGCAATGTTTTCTGCGGCCTCGGCCGGCGAAACAGTTTCCGTGGGTAAGGGTTACGCCAACGACGTTTTCTATCATATAGAAGGGCGCGCAAAATCGGGCAATGCCCCAAACGCCGACTGGGACATTGCATTTGAAACTTCCGGTCAATCGGGCGCCATACTCGTAAGCGGCGGAAATGCCGTAAGCGGCATGGTTGGTGCTGTTCTGTGGGATACCGAACTGAAAGGTATGGACAGCTACAAAACCATCATAGACACAAACACACTGTTCACAACAAAACAACCGCTTGCAAATTCGGCCGAAACTTGGCACAGCGGAGCCTTCAATATGGGTAAAAATCCTATGACCGGCGACCTCGGCTGGGGGCTGTATAATCCAACTACGCATAAAATCGAAGGCTCTGCCGTCTTTGTTGTCAAACTGCCCGACAGTAAAGTCCGCAAAGTGTTTATGGACGGCTTAGACGGCGACGATTTCACGTTTCGCTATGCCAATATTGACGGCTCGGACGAGCAAGTAAAAACGTTCAAGCGCAGTGAATATGCAAAAAAGAATTTCGTATATTTCTCTATGCACTCGGGCGAATTTATTGACCGCGAACCAGAAAGTGCCGACTGGCATATCGTTTTCGGCAAATACTTGGCCGTTCTCGAAGACCAAGGCAATGCATCCTATGCGGTTGTTGGAGTCAGAACAAACAATGGCGTGAAAACTGCCAAATATAAAGGCGCGGACCCGGCAAATGCCACCGCAAACGGACTTACATTCACGGATAATATCGCCGAAATAGGGCATGATTGGAAAGTATTTGCCGGAACTAATTATACTGTGGCAAGCGATGCAGCTTATTTTGTGCAAACTCCGGATGCAAAAATTTTCAAAGTTATTTTCACAAAGTTTGAAGGCTCGTCCACAGGCAATATCGAATTTACCGTCGACGACGCATTGACTTCGGTGCATGAAGAAGCGGCCGGGGCGGCAGCAATTCTCTCGGTATTTCCGAATCCGACTGCCGGTGCTGCTACTGTTGCCTTCGATGTGCAAACAGACAGCGAACTCGCATTGACCGACGCGCTCGGACGCATTGTTCGCAAGGAGCGCGTTTCCGGCGGATTTAACGCCTTAGACCTGAACGGACTGCCGCAAGGCGCGTATATGATTACGCTGCAATCCGGCGCATCGCGCATTTCTTCGCCGCTTATCGTGCGGTAAATGTGCCTCCGCAGAACGGAAAAAAGCGGAAATTCTGCGGAAATTCACGAAGTTAAACGGAAGTTAAACGGAAGTTTTCAGCAGATTAAACGGAAGTTAAACGGAAGTTTTGCGGAAGTTTGCAGATACACAATTCTGCCGACTTCCGCATTTTTTTATTTATACAACCTATCCCGACGGGACGGTTTCCTGACGATATGTTGTGCCTGACGGCACAATTTGCATTTCTTGCGATTGTTTTTTCTACCGATATGCTGTGCTGTACGGCAGACGTTTTTTTCCGAAATCGCTAAGGGATTCAACTTGAATGATAAACTTAATCCGGTTTTTCGGATAGAATATGAATACGATACGGATATTTCATATCTTTGCGCAATATTCTTTCGTATAAAATACGGATAAGATATGGATAAATTTATTCGGAAGCTCGATTTTGATTTTGCCGCCAATCAACGAATATTGCAACTCATCGCCCATATTGACGGTTTCAAAGGCAAATGGAATATTGCCGAAAAACAGAAAAACCGCTACTTAAAAGAATTGCGGAAAATTGCCGCAATTGAAAGTATCGGCTCTTCTACGAGGATTGAAGGAGCAACACTAACCGACAAAGAGGTGCAAGACCTGTTAAAAGATATTAAAATCACAAAACTGAAAAGCCGTGATGAACAAGAAGTAATCGGATATTATGAGGTTTTGGAATTGATTTACGATAATTATCCGAGCATAAAACTTTCAGAAAATTATATCAAACAACTTCATCAAATATTGCTAAAATACAGCCATAAAGACGAAAGGCATAGAGGCTCTTACAAATCTCTTTCAAATAAAGTGGTTGCAACATATCCAACAGGCGAACAACGAATTGTTTTTGCCACTTCCAAGCCTGTTTTGACAGCAGGAGAAATGCAGGAGTTGATTGAATGGACAAATAATCAGTTAGAACTAAAAATCATTCATCAATTAATTGTTATCGGTAGTTTTATTTATGATTTTTTGAGTATTCACCCGTTCCAAGACGGAAACGGCAGGCTGTCCCGTTTGCTGACCACACTTTGCTTGTTGCAAAACGATTATACATTTATTCAATACATTTCCTTTGAAAGCCATATTGAGCAGAACAAAAAAACCTATTACGAAGCTCTGATGAACGGACAAAAAAATCGGGGAACAGACCTTGAACGTATTGGCTTATGGCTGATTTTCTTCTTAGAAAGTTTGAAAGTACTTACCGAAAAATTAGAGCGGAAATATGATGTTTTCAAATCAAAAGGCAGCTATCTGAACAGCCGACAACGGTTAATCAAAAATTTTATCGCAAATAATCAGCCCGTAAAAGTAAGTGATTTGGCAAAGCAATTTCCCGAAATCGGTTTGAGTACGCTAAAGAAAGATTTACAATATTTACGAGAAGAACAAGTGCTGATAATAATTGGAAAAGGCAAAGGCAGCGTGTACGCAACAACCTAAAAAGAATAATCCGAATTGTTTCTACCGATATGTTGTGCCTACGGCGCAATTTGCTTTTTATCATCTTTGTCGTATTCTATCGGCTTGAAAATATATTGCTCTGCATAATCTACTTCAAATTTCTCTAAGAGCTCTTGATACTCTTCCAGAAATGTTTTCTTCCTATGATGCTCTTCTTGGTTACGAATGTATGATATCACATTATTCACCTGTGATTTACTATAAGAAAATGCACCGTATCCTTCTTGCCATGAAAACTTAGTCTTAATCAATTTTCTTTGATTTATCCATTTGGGGCTGTCTGCTTTTATATCCTGCATCAATTCAGCTGTGGATTGTGTTGGACGCATTCCAAAGAAAATGTGTATATGGTCGGGCATTCCATTTACGGCAAGCACTTTATGATTATGATTTTGAATGATACTTGTGATGTATTTATACAATTCATCTTTCCATGATTTATGGATTATACAATCTCTGTTTTGTACCGTAAAAACAGATTGTATGTGAATTTGCGTATAGATATTTGCCATTACAAAAATCCAGTAGAGATGAAATATAGGTAAAAAAAAACAAATTTCATTTCCCTATAATCCCGTAGGGATTGAAATATAGGTAGGGATTGAATGTGTATAGAAAAAAACGACAAAATTCGGTTCTATTCGATACGTTCCAATAATGCGACGGATTCTATATGAAATGTATGCGGGAACATATCCACCGGACGGACGCGACGAACGGCATAACGAGCGGCAAGCACGGCACAATCGCGGGCTTGCGTGGCCGGGTTGCAACTTACATATACAATTTTGGGAGGGGCAACCGCCAATAAATGCTCCAATACGCGCCCATGAACTCCTGCCCGCGGCGGGTCGAGTATAATACAATCCGGTGCCGGCAGATTGCGCAACATTTCAAGTGCTGCCGGACGATGCAAATCTTCACAGTAAAATTCCACATTGTTTATGCTGTTCAACGCGGCATTTGCCTTTGCATCGGCTATGGAACCTTCGCTTAATTCCACGCCTATCACAAGCCCCGATGAACGTTGCGCCACCGGCAATGAAATTGTTCCCGCACCGCAATATAAATCCCAAATTACGCTTTCACTGCCGCGAATTGCACCAATTTCAAATATTGAATCCAAGAAATGCACCGTTTGCGTGGGATTGGTCTGAAAAAACGAAAAAGGAGAAATGCGAAACAATATGCCTTTTATGCTTTCGGTTAAATAACCCGCGCCGCGAATCAAACGCGCCTCGCCTTGCGCCATAGGCGAAAGTGTGTCATTAACCGCATGTATGGCCTGCACATCCGGAAATTCTGAAGTAAAATCATTCTCGAACCAATCAAGCATCAAAAGGTCGGCTTCGGCGGACGGCATGCGCGTTACAAGTATGGCCATTATCTCGCCGCCGCCCGAACGAATTACCAAATTCCGCAAAAAACCCTCGCGCTTGCGCTCATCGTAACATTTTGCGCCAAAACGTATTGCGGCATTACGAAATACAGTCAGCAATTCATTTCCACGTTCCGGCTGAATTTCGCATCTTCCTATTTCGAGAACTTTATCATAGCGCCCGGGAGCGTGCAAACCCAATGCAAAATCGCGTGCTATCGCTTCGCCTGAGCGTATTTCCTCGTCGGTCAGCCAGCGTGATGCACCAAATGAAAATTCCATTTTATTGCGATAGCCGTATATTTCGGGAGCGGCAAGTGCGGGTTCTATTTCGTCCACAGGAACTTTTGCCAAGCGCGTAAAGCAATCCTCCACTTGACGGCGCTTCCAATCAAGTTGGGCAGTATAATCAAGATGTTGCCAAGAACAGCCGCCACATACGCCGAAATGTGTGCATCGCGGCTTAACGCGAAGAGGTGAAGGCTCTGTAATACGCCGCAAACGTGCCTCGGCATAGTTTTTTTTTCGACGATAAATTTCTGCTTCTACGCGGTCGCCCGGCGCGGCATGTTTCACGAATACCGCCATGCCCGAAGCACTTCGCGCAACGGCTATGCCCTCGAAACCTATTGATTCTACTGTTAGTTCCTCTATTTCATTTTCAATTTTGCGCTTTGCCATTATCGCCCCCGTTTTGTTTCGGTAAAAACCCGTCTTCCAATTTTTCGCGCAGATAGTCGCGTATTATGGTGCGGCCGTCGTCGGAAAGTAATCCCATACCCAATAGTGATTGGCGGAAAATATATGCGGCATCAAGCGGAAAAGTACGGCCTGAAAGTGCCCACAGCAGAAATATACCGTCGGATATGCCGGCCTCCAACAAAGTAAGCGAACGCGGCTCGATGGGTGCAAATGCGCCCGCCTCGATTAATTCACAGGCTATGCTTTCACCCATTTCGGTAAGAACGGCTGTTGTGCGACGCGCCCGCGCCAAAAATGCAGCATTACCACTACGCAAGGCATGCGCCCAAAATTCAAGCAAAAGCGGAGCCTGCTCGGCACGTTGCAAATAAAATTCCACCGCGGCATGGCGTACAGCGTCGGCACGGCCTATTGCGTCCTCCGCTTCCTCAAATTTTCTGCGTGCAGTTTCTTCGTATTCGCTCATCCATGCATCGTAAACCGCTAAGAATAAATCTTCTTTCGTAGCAAAATATTCATATAAAGCACCTTTGGAAACGCCCGCGCAAACGGCTACGTCCTGCATTTTGGTTGCATGGAAGCCTTTACGGGCGAATGTGCTTGCCGCCGCTGATATTAAGTGGCTGCGTTTTGCGACTTTGTCTATTATTGCAGGCATTTTTATTTGTGTTGTTGTTGTTTCCTACCAATATGTTGTGCCTAACGATATGTTGTGCCTACGGCACAATTTGCTTTTTTCCAAAAAATCCCGTAGAGATTGAAATATAGGTAGAGATTGAAATACAGGTTGAAAATACGAATATAATAAAAATCCCGTAGGGATTGAAATATGGGTAGGGATTGAAATACAGGTTGAAAAACGGCGCATTTTATTTCCCCAAAAAATACCGTAGGGATTGAAATATGGGTAGGGATTGAATGTTTTGAAATGCGTTGTTTTCTACCGATATGCCGTCCCGACGGGACGGAATGCGCCGCACCGTAACGGACGGTTACGGCGTATATATTGGACACGCGAACGCCGTACATAAATGCGCAAACGGCGCGGGAAGGAACAATCCCTCCCGCGCCGCATTGCTTTTTCTCGAATAATCCGATAAAGGATTAATATCCGCTTAACGGCACCCAAGTGGTTCCGTCGAATATCATCACAAAGCCTTCACCATTACCAACTATGGTAGTTGTACCAATCGTTTGCAAGGCACCGGTTCTGTTTATGACATAAGCTACTTGACCCGTTTTGGCATTACCTGTTGCCCAAGTATTAACGGGGCTCCAACCACCCATAGAAACTTCAAAGATAGAAGAACCGGCCCAGTTAGTGAATGTATTCGGGAGGCCTACAAACGTCGGTCCGCTTCCCACCACGATATCACCTGCTACAACATTAAGAGCGGTTTGGCTTGCACCTGCGGCAATAGCGATACCGCCGCCATTAACCGTAGTTCCATTATGCGCAACTTCGAGAGCAAAGCCTGTGTGTGCGGCATTGTCTATATTCGTACGCAGAGCGGGTTGGTCGCCGTTTGTTGTGCGCTCGAAATGTCCAAGCGGAACATTTGTAGCGGCCGTGCCATTTCCGGTATTAACGTAGAGTGCTTTGTTAGCGTTACCGTCGGTAGTCGTAATCGTAACAACGGGAACGTTATTCGTCGTTGTCGCTTGGTTATTGATAACCATTGTTTTCGCATTGTTATCCGTAGTCAAGAACGGCGATGTTCCCGGAGTTCCGCTGTTATCACCGATAGTAAGATTACCGGTGTAGCCGTCGACTCTGAATGTTTGGTCGATATCAGCCGTGCTTCCGATTACCATACCGAAGCCTAACGACGGTCCGCGCTGAGCATGCGTGAGCGAGTTACCGAACTGCATATTTGCAGACATCGCGCCTTGGTTAGAGGTATGCGATGCCTCGAGGTATGAGCCGTCGCCATCGCCGTCGGTAGCAAGTTGAATATTGCCGAATGTTTGCAATGCATAACGATTGGGCGTTACGTTTCCTACAGCACCGTTTGTAATACGTACCGTAGCTGCATTACCGCCGTTCAGCGTACCCGCATTATTGTTATTATCGCTACTAATTTCCAATGCGCGTGCAGTACCGTTTGCGGTATTTGTATTCGACATTGTTACCGCGAAGTTGTCGAGGTTATGCGTAACGTTCAATGCCGCTTGTGTACTTCCGGTCGATCCTGCTATATTGACTATAGGTGCGACGGTAGCCGTAGCACTTGAAACGGACAGGACGCTGTTTGTTCCTGTATTGCCCATTTGAACGGCTGCTACTGCATTTGATGCACTTGCAGTTCTGAGAGCTACGCCGCTTACACCGGTAGTAATGATATTAACGCCTACGCCGCTTGCGGCAGCGGAGCCGGCTCTGATGGCAGTTCCGTCATTTGCAGCACCGCCGGTAGAGGCTATAATTGCCGCAGAGTTAGTATTATCTCCGTCATTGGTAGCCATTACGGTTGCTTCGCCTACATTTGTATTAGCCGATGTAGCAACAACAGCCACGCCGCCGCCGTTTCCGCCATCAGCGCGAACAGCCGTTCCCTCATTATTGCTTAGCGTAGCAAAAACAGCATTGGAATTTGCATTATTTGCCGTATTCGAGGCAAAAATTGTACCTTCTGCTGCTTGCTCGTTTGCGCTTGTGGCATTAACGGCTATACCTTGTGGATTGGCGGAAGTTGCCGTCAGCACATCGCCCGCGCCATTATTCATACCGACGAACGATGAACCGGTCGAGGTAATTATATCGGCATTAAACACCGAGCCGCCCGGGTTTGCATTATTTGCAAATACCGTAGCCGATGTTGCGGAGTTGTTTGCGGCAGCAACTGCTACTCCGGTAGTTGCTTCGGCAGCAACTGCTATTCCGGTAGTTGCTTCGGCAAGAACACCCATACCGGAAGTGGCTCCTGCATGAACGCCTGTACCGGTAGTGGCAATTGCATGAACGCCCATACCGGTAGTTACATTAGCTGCGCTGAATCCTGTGCCGGTAGTAGTATTTACCGATACGCCTGTACCTGCAGTATTATTTACGGCTACGCCCGTTCCGAGAGCGGTTACGCTTACTGCGGTTCCTGCACCGTCGCCGTTATTTGCAGTAAATGCTGCATTTGCGGCCGAGCTGTTGGTTGCACTTATAGCAAAGCCGGTTGTAGCAGTCGAACTGATACCCGTTCCGGTGGTTGCTGTTGCCACTACGCCGGTTCCGGTTGTAGCATTTGCTTCTACGGCTGTTCCGCCTGCTGCATTTGCTTCTACGGCTGTTCCGCCTATGCCGGTAGCACTTACGCTTACGCCGGTAGATGCGGCGTTATTTGTTGTAACGCTTAGGCCTGTTCCTACCGAGCTGTTTGTGAATGATGCAACCGTACTTCCATTATTGCTGGTTGAAGCAACGATAGCCGTACCGTTCAGCGCGGTATTTTCGGCGCGTACTGCTGCTCCGGTTGCATCCGAGCTGCGGGCATCAATTGCGTCGCCGTCACCATTTGTTGTAGCTTGGAATGCGTCACCGGTAGAACCGCCGGTTTGGCTTGCAGTAAGAGCAACGGCTGCGGTAGTAGTATTGAATGTGGTACCGCCTCCGGTCAGAATCAGATTTGCGGCCGAGATGTCGCCGGTAGTCGTGATATTTCCGGTAGCGTTGATAATATTGGCGTTAATCGTACCGCCGACGGTCAGGTCATTAGACAAATTGACATTTCCTGAGAGTACCGCGATAGCGTTTGAGCCCGGGTTTGTCGTTACTTGCAAGCCGTTTCCGGTTGTGGTAACGATAGCCGCGCCGTATCCTGTGCCGTTATTTGCGATGTCGAGTACGCCGCCGACTGAAGCCGCATTTTGCTGATTCAGCGAGAGAACGGAGCCGAGAGCACCGTTGGGGTTTTCACGGCGGAATTCCACCATCGGGCCGTCGGATACGCCTGCACCGCCCGGTTGCGTTACGAACAGAGCGCGAACGCCGGAGGCTTGCGTACCGTGCGTAATTTGCAGGGTATGCGCACCGTTATTGGCTACGTTGCCGGTATTGTCGAGCGTGATTTGCTTGGAAGCATTATTGGTTGTGAGCAAGGGCGACGCGCCTGTGCCGAGAGCAAGATTACCCGTAGCGCCATCTACACGGAACACATTGTCCGCGTTGGTGGTTGAACCAACGACCAAACCGTCGGTAAAACCTGCACCGCTTTGCGGGTGATTTACACCGAGACCCATTTGCATCAGTGTATTGCCTGCGCTGCGGGCTTCCAAGAAGCTGTTAATTTGGATATTGCCGTTAGTGCGGATAGCATAGCCGGTTGCATTGTTATTGGTAACAACCAAAGTTGCTTCTGCGTTCGGAGTGGCTGCGCTTGCAGTATTGCTTATTATTGTTGCGCCGCGTCCTACACCGCCGTTAGCGTCAATCATAACGGCCGATTCTGTGGCAACTTGGCTTGCTACAGCGGTAATGGCACGTCCGCCACCTGTATTGTGGGCACCGATAGCATCAGCCGAACCGAGTTGCTGTGCGTCAATAGCGGCTGTACCTGGTGCGCCTGATGCGCCTGTTCCGGAGGCTTGCGCTACGATAGCACCGCCTGTACCGCCCGTACTGCTGTTATCAACGAATAAGCCGAAAGCTCCTAAACCGGCCGATGTCATCATTGTACTCATCGTACCGGGTGCCGCAAAGGTGCTGAATGTACCGTCAGCGTTAAGAGTAACGTTATTTGTTCCGTTCGTTACGATTGCTACGGGAGTAGCACCGCCGCTGATTTCAGCGCGAGCCGCACCGGCCGCGCCGGCAATAAAGCTGCCGTTTGCGGTAATTGCACCGCCGGTAAATGTTGCTTGCGGCGTGAAAGTAGCCGTACCGGTAACCGTTATTGCGTCGCCTGCGACATCGCCTAACGTCGTGTTGCCGTTTGCAAATACGTTTTGATTGAACGTTGTATTACCGCTTACGGTATTTGTACCGGCAGCATTACCGATAGTTGCACTTGAGCCTGCATTGGAAGCAAAAGTTACATTTCCGGCAACTGATGCATTGCCCGTTACCGAAGTATTTCCGGTTACGCTCACATTGCCTTGTGCGCTGATAGCCGTGCCGGCTGCTGCACCGTTTGCAACGGTAATTGTTGCATTTGCCGCGCTGTTATTGGAGGCCGACATTGCACTGCCGGAATTTGCAACCGCAACGATTGCACGTCCCGTACCGTTAGCCGTAGCGTTGAATGCGCGACCGTTGCCGGTGTTTGTGGCATTCAATGAAGCCAAAGGCTCGTCTACCGCACTTGTGAATGTTGTTTGAAGAGCGGTCAGATTGCCTGCGGTCAAATTACCCGTAACAACAGCATCGCCCGTAATTGTAGTATTGCCGGTAAGGTTGGTTGTACCCAAAACTACCAGACCGGGATTGGCAGCCGAAGAGTTGCTGAACTCGGCGGCGGGGCTCGTTACGTCGTTATTCGTACCTTGGAACGCACGACCTGTGCCGT
>JADZAA010000042.1 GCA_020852855.1 Bacteroidota bacterium | reverse complement strand
TACTGCAAAAAAGCAAATTATTAATGCCAGTAAAATCATACCGAGTGCAATATACATAGCGGTTGCAGCCTGCGCTTCATGCTCGTCCGTCATACGTTTAGCCGTACTTAATTTATTGTTTTGCATTGCAACGCATGCGGCATTCACGGCTTTAACCAATTCAACGCCGTTTGTCACCATAAACTGTACGCCCTCTTTCAGGTTGCCGCCGCGGAGCCTTCCGTCAATCAAATCGTGCAAATATTTGTCGTAACGATTCAGGACTTCCGCGAAATTTTGATACGCTTGTTTGCCCTCTTCCGTAACAAGCTCTTGCTTATATGCCGAGCCGTAATATCGGACGCTGTCTATGGCAACCGGCACTTTGTCGTAGAATTTTATTGCACTTTCCATATTGCCGTCGCCTTGCAGAATCATTCCGTTGCGCAATGCTACTTGAGCATTGCCGAGATGATTCAACATATACATCAAATCTCGCAACGGCATTACCTGCGTCTTATAGCTGGCAACACCGTCTTTGGCTGTGCCGTTAAGCGTAAATAATAAATACGCCGTAATGATAAGAGAAATCGCCATTATCACACCGCAACCAAGCCACACTTTGGCGGCTATTCTTAAATTGTTGAAACGTGAAAACATACAATAACTCCATATGAAATTTAAAAGATAATACCCGCGGTTTTACGTGCGGGGGAAATATAAATGGCATCTATGGTCAGTCCGGCTCTAACCTAATAAAATACAAGCGAATTACCAAAATATATTTTTACAATGACATAAAAATTTGCAACATGTAATACAGAAATACATTCATCGGGAAATTTACCGCATCCGAATTCCATGTTTCGCAATATGCGGCTGTGATTTGCATGGCAGAAAATTTTGTGCGGTTTATGCTGCTTTCGACTTGCTTTTCTGTTCGTTTACGGGAAAAGTCATAGCCTGTTTGCCGTATTTTTGGTAATTTTATTGTTGTGTTAATTGTCGTGCCTCCACTTAATGAAGCGCAAAGGCACATTTTACGCAAATTGAACACTTCCGTTCAATTGTTCCGTAATTCACAAATTTCTAATTTTTATCGAGGGATTTAGATGAAGCGTTTGTTTATGGCGGCATTGCTGATTTGCACCGCTTTTTTACCTATGGGGGCCGCGGAGCCGCCCACCGCAGAACATATAAATGCAACAGGAGCCAAATACGTGCATGATTGGGTATGGAAAGTAACCGACATTATTATGTACGACGGTTTTTCGCCTTGTGTTATAAGTCGCAATGAAATACTTACGAATATTGCTGCGTATCAGGCGGCGCAGCCGGGATTTGCCGCGAAATACGCTTCGCTTGGCGGGCAGTTACCGGATTTGAAGGAATTTCCGCAGCCCGACCAATCGAAAAAATACGATTGGCGTGTATCAATGATACAGGCATATCGCGGCATGATTAAG
Organism: Bacteroidota bacterium; assembly: GCA_020852855.1. Classification (GTDB taxonomy): domain Bacteria; phylum Bacteroidota; class Ignavibacteria; order Kapaibacteriales; family UBA961; genus JADZAA01. The sequence continues at coordinate 52,720 of JADZAA010000042.1, read as the reverse complement.
AAAATTCTATATCACAGTTCGCTTTGCGACAGCTTGTACGATGCCAATATCAAAGAAATATCGGCCGAATACGCCGGAGTTTCCGACGGTAACGCAATTATCGAACGTTCAAAGAATTACGGCGATGAAGTAATTAAATTTATGACGCCTTGGTTTAAATCCGACGGACATTCCAAAAATCAAGGCAGAAAGCGATATAATTGGCCTCGCGGCGAACAATATTGGTCGCCTACGCCGCCGGCTTTTGCAGAGCCGTTGGACCCTTATTTTTCGACTATGCGCCCAATGAGCGTGGCGGATAATCGTAATGAATTACGTCCCATGCCGCCGATTCCGTTCAGCAAGGAAAAAGGCTCGGCGTTCTACGATATGGTAATGCAAACCTATACGACTTGCAAAGGGCTGACAGACGAACAAAGGGATATAGCTTTGTATTGGGACGACAGTCCGATAAAAACATGGAATGCGGGGCATTTTGTGTTTAATACGAGGCAAATTTCTCCGGGCGGGCATTGGATAAATATTTGCAAAATCGCCTGTGAAAATGCTAAGTTCGATATGATGGAATCGCTCAGGGCATATACACTTACATCAATCGGGCTTTACGACGGATTTCTGCTTTGCTGGGAGGAAAAATTCCGCGGTCACGGCATACGTCCTTTTACATACATAAACCGTTACATAGATTCGACTTGGGAGCCGCTTATACAAACGCCGCCGTTTCCCGAATACACAGCCGGCCATGCGACGATATCGGCCGCCGCCGCCGAAGTTCTTACGCAAGTGTTCGGCCCCGTGAAATTTACCGACAATACCGAAATATCATTCGGCTTTAAACCCCGCACTTTTTCTAATTTTCACGAGGCAGCTAAGGAAGCGGCAATGAGCCGCGTCTATGGCGGTATACATTTTCCGCGTTCGGTGAATGAAGGCAATCGGGTAGGTACGTTGATAGGCAATAATGTGGTGAATAAACTTATTCTGCTGAAAAAGAATTGAGGCGGAACAAGTAAAAAAACGGAAACAAAAAAATGGAATTTGCCCGTATTCAAAATATACTTTGCGAAGAGGGGATAGACCTTTGGTTGTTATATGATTTTCGCGGTTGCAATTCAATTGCATGGCAAGCGGCAGAACTTGCGCCCGAAACTCACTGCACCCGGCGTTGGGCGATAGGAATACCGGCGCACGGCGAGCCGTTCAAGATTGTTCATGCCATAGAGCATTTTACGCTTGGCAATGTTTCGGCGCGACAAATACTATATTCCAACCGCGATGAATGGGAAAGCATTATGCGTGAAATAGTGACTTCATATCCTACTGTTGCGATGGAGTATTCGACTTGCAACGCTATTCCGACGATAAGCAAAGTAGATGCCGGAACAATAGAATTTATTCGCAAATGCGGCGGCAATATAGTGTCGTCTGCCGATTTGGTGCAGAAAGTTTATGCTGTTTGGAGCGACTCTCAATTAGCGGAAAATCTTGAATATACCGCTCCGAAATTGCGCGAGGCGATGTTTTCGGCATTTGATTTCATACGTGAAAAAATATTAAACTGTATTTCCGTTACCGAATATGACGTACAGCAACATATTTTGGCCGTATTCGACAAATCGGGGCTGGTAACAGACAGTCCGCCGATTGTAGCCGTAGCACGTAACGCGGCAAGCCCGCATTACGCGCCTTCGGCCGAGCATTTCGCCGTTATTCCGTCCGATGAACTTGTGCTGATTGATATGTGGGCGAAATCACCGAAAGCCGACTCGGTTTTTTCCGATATTACGTGGATGTGTTATACGGGCGCGAAAGTACCGCAACGATACGCCGATATTTTTTCGGCGGTAACGGGCGGCCGCGATGCCGCGCTTGATTTGGTTCGTCGCCGTTTTGCCGACGGTGAAGTAGTCGCCGGATACGAAGTCGACTTAGCCGCCAGAAATTATATCGGAAACAGGGGCTACGGCAAATACTTTATTCACCGCACCGGCCACAGCATAACTACGGAAACTCACGGTGCCGGCGCAAATATGGATAATTACGAAACCTATGACGAAAGGCGAATAATTTCCGCCACATCTTTCTCGATAGAACCCGGAATTTATATTACTAACGACGTTGGGATGCGCTCGGAAATCAGCGTTATCATAATGCCTGACGGCGACGTAATTACTCCGTCATCGCCGATTCAAACAGAAATAGAGCCGTTGCTAAGGCCTTAGATTACAATGTGAACGTCAAAATAAAAAGCCGACACCCATATAAGCGTGAGTGCCGGCTTTTGTTTGCGTTAAATTACGTTTATCGCTTAATTTTATCGGCAAGCGTAAGCACAGCGGCCACGTAATCTTTGCTGTTGTTATAGTGAAAAACTGCTTTTTCTTTTTGTTCGCGTGTTGCGCCCCAGCCGTTTGTTTTCAAGTAATTGCCAATGCTGTGCATGGCATCGCGCAGCTCAAAAAGATTAATTACGTTGTCGCCGTTGCCGTCTTTTGCCCAGCGTAAATAACTCGACGGTAAAAATTGCGACAAGCCGAAAGCACCCGCGGCCGAGCCGTATAATTCCAACGGATGAAAAGGAGAGCGCCTTCTCAATGTATCGAGAGCCATTAGTTCATCTAAAGCCCAAGCAGATTTTTTTTGAGAGCGTCGCTCTATTTTTAAATCGAGTTCTTGTAATTCATCGCTTGTTCCCGTCCAATTTTTGCGGAGATTGTCTTTGTTCATTGCTAAATATTCGGGCTGATTTGCCATCGCCACGCTTAAAAATACCGACGGGACATTGTTCTTGCCCAATATTGCGCCAAATTTTGTTTCAATCCAAAGTATAGAGGCAATTACTTCTTTCGGAACACCGTAAGCATTTTCGGCCGATAGTAATGCGTCGTTATTATTATTCAAAAATTCTTTTGCTTTTTTAACTGATTTTTCATTGTAATTATGCGAATAATCGGGCGGATTGCGATAGCCTGTTACGTTGTAGCGCGTTAGGTTTTCTTTGAAGGCAACACGGTCGTCGTCAAGCAATTGGCGTAAGAATATTGTGTCAATTCCGCGCACCAATAACGACTCTGCCACCGGAGCAAAAATAATATGCTTGTACGAAATCTTTTTCACAACCGCCGCAGCTTCAACGCGCTGCGAATCGCCGGCGTTCTTCGTTGGCGTAGTGCAAGTGCTTAATAACAGACCGCTAAACACGATAATATATATGTCAAGAGTTTTTTTCATTTACCGAAAGATACCGTAAAAATCATTTTTTCAGACGAATAACACTCGGCTATGGTTTACCGCATCAAAAAAATATTCAGAAAGTTGCGGCTGAAAGCGTAAAGTAAAATTGTGGAGTAATCCGTTGCGAGAACCGCATTGTAAAATCGAAACGAAAAAACAAAAGGACGCGGTTAATGCTTAAACCGGCTTCGTAATAGAACTTATCGGCTGTTGCGGCGGTAGAGTTAAGTGCTGTCCGGGTATAGTCGAGTGTTTTTTGCGAAAATTCGCTGTAACCGGTAGCACCGGTCAGCAAAAACTCTAAGCCTAACGGCGCGATATTCGGAATGCGAAAAAGGCCTGGTTCGATTTCGCCGAAATTATGCTCTGCCGTAAGAACGGCGTATCTGTCTCCGTAAAATTCCTTTACTCCCGGTCCGCGCATACTGCCTTCGGCGGCCAATCCGGATGCCGACGATTCCATGGAAAAGAATCGTTGCGGTGGGATAAAACCTTCCGATAAACCGACTGTAAATTTGCCGTCCAAGCGCCACAGAGGCAACGTTTTTGTCCGGAAGTAAGCGGTTGCCTGTACCTGCCTAAAATTAAAATCGGTATGAACGACAGAAGGAACAGCGATCTCGGTTTCTATTCGCAAGCCATTGCCTGCAATTCGATTCTGCGTATTGAAATTCCAGTTGAACGCGCCGCCGAATGCACGCAAAATGCCCGGTACCGCCGCCGGATTTTGCCTAAAGTCATAGCCCTTACCGAAAAATGCATATTGGGTGTTTACTTCGGCGGGCGCATGCGTTTCGTTACGAAAGAAAATTTTGAATGACGTAGGGCGCAAATAAACGTCCAGCTGAATAAGCCGCAATTGGCCAAATCCGATTTCTGCCGCTATTTCATAGCCGTCGGCGTAATAATAGTCGCCGTAATCGTTTTTGTATAATAAAGACAGCAAAGTAATCGCACCGATATCAACGGGTGAATTTATATCGCGCCGCGCTAATTTTCTGTATGCGGTTAATTCCACAGAATATCGGCGCAGATTATCAAAATAAACGGTGGCACCGCTCCAACCGAACCAACGTTTATCCGCAGTTCCGTAGCCGAAGCCGCCGCGAGCGTCGAACAAAGTATCGAAACTATGGATTAGCCCCAACCCTAAATATGAGCCGTTGACGCGATTATACCGGAAAATATCGTTAATTCCGCTGAACGGTCGCTTGACCAATTTGGCAATTTCTCGAGAAATAGGATTGCCGAACAAACTATTCGCTTTGAGCGAGTCGGGATTGTCTTTTTGTTCTTGAATTGCAATATAAGCCGCAGCTTCTTCGGGGCGCAGAGGCATTATTGCACGTTCTGCCCAAAACGTGGAGTCGAAAATATCGGCAGACTGCGAAACCTCGATACGTCGTTGCAAAAAAATATTCTCGTCAATTTTAATATTGCATACATAATCATAAGCGACTGTTTCGATGGAAAAATCAATGCGCGGCTTTACCATAAATAAAATTTCGGCTTTTAACGAACCATCAACAGATAAGCCTGCGGGCAATGCGAATTTTCCGTCTATTAATTCAAACTGCTGTTTGAAATGCAATTTAGCATCAAACGGCAACATAACAGCCTTGTTCGGCCGCAAATCTACTGCTGCGGGAGTCAGACTGTTTTTATCGAGTAGAATTATTCCGTCGAAAAGCTTGCGGTGAGTTGTTTTGGGTATTACTCTGAGCCGTACAATAGAACGTCCTTCGTTCTCGCTTTCGCCTTCAATCGCAAAAGAATAAAAGTCCAAAGCGTCGGGGTGAAAAGGCGAATAAATACTTTCGCCGAGCAGGGAAATTTCGTCGTCATAAGCGTTAAGATTTGTTCCTACTGCGATAAGATTCGCTTGCGGCGGAAAATTTGCTGTTTGACGACGCTGTATGATTTGATTGAAATATTTGTCGGGGCGTTTGTAATATCCCTTGGAATAAGTTTCGAGAATACCCAATAAAGTTGTGTCGGCTCTACTGTCGCGGCGTTTGACCGTAATTGTGTCGGCTCCAAGTGTAAATTTTGTGTAAAGTACGTAGGAATAAGATGATAGCGAATCGCGCAGTTGCATTTTGCGTTCAATTGCCAATCGCATGAAGCGCGTAGCCGGTTCCTCGGCAGTTACGATAATTTCACTTGCTTTAAAGGGAGTTTCCGCAAGTGCGACATCGAGCCTGACAGTATCGTCCGGGCGCAAAACAATAGTACGTTGGACTGTTCTATAACCGACCATTGAAAAAGTCAGCGAATACGAGCCGGCCGGTAATCTCAGCGAGTATCTGCCGTCGGCATTTGTCATTGCGCCTTTTGATAATCCGGCTGTGCGAATCGTAGCAAAACGTATCGGCAGTTTTGTAGCCGAATCGCGGGCTGTACCGATAACGATGCCGCCGTTATTTGCCGCAAAGCAATGTGTGCCGAAAAAAAACATGGCAATTAACAGTGAAGCCGTAACAAGCAACGGTAGTAATCTGTCCATACATTAAGTAGGCAGGATTTATTTTCATTTATTGAGAATTTAGACGACGAATATCGTCGTTCTTGGCGATTTGCCGCTATTTTCTTTGAAATTTTATGAATCGTATAGTTCAGAACTCTCTCGCATCGGCTCTTTTTTCCGGTCGTCCAGTTGGAATTGCCGCCGCAATAATGCGCTCTGCTTTAAGTTACGGAATGAATGCCATTGATTTAACCACAGGCAACGGAAACGACACATTGTTGCTCGCACGTTTATGCGTACACGGCCAAGTGTTCGGCATTGACATACAGCCCGAAGCAATCGCAGAAAGCCGCAGACTTTTAGCCGAGAATAATGCGAACGCAACTTTGGTGTGCGACAATCATGCCCGCCTGTTCGAGATAATTCCCCGCGAATTACATGGGCGCGTTCATGGAATAATGGCAAATTTAGGATATCGTCCGGGCGGCGATCCGAATGTAATAACAGAGCCGGAAACTACGGTATCGGCTCTTAATCTCGGCGCGATGCTGTTGGCAAAAAACGGCATTATGACGGTTGTTTGCTATCATGGGCATATCGGCGGCGCAGAAGAAGCACGAGCAGTAACGGAATGGGCGGAAGGCTTGCCTTCCGAGTCGTTTACCGTGCAAAAAATCTCTATTCTCAATCGTCCTAATTTGCCGCCCGAGCTTATCGTAGCACGACGTATTTAACGCGGACAGTCGAGATTGCGGTTCTTTTTTCCGAGAGTCGCAAAAATCTTCCCACAAAATTTTCTTTTCTTCCGGACTTCAATTTCTCAGCCGTCCAATTTTACAATCCGATTAAGCTTTTCTAACGCTGTCATTAGAGCGACAAGGCGCAGTTTATTTTATTGCCCGTTCCGACAAAAGTCTAAAAAAGAGATATCGGGCTTTTGTAACGTATTTTTAATATCCGGCTGATTGCCGTAATGCAGGACTGAATAAAAAAAACAACTGCGGTTAAGACGCGGTGCTATTTGTTATATTTGCAGTGCCGATGCAAAAATAAAAGAGAAAATTACCGAAATACAGCCCGCCAAAATTATAAATATGCGAAAAATACGTTGATCCGTACCGATGAAATTCGCCGTATTCATATATATTCTGCTTTTATTGCTTGCTGTTTTCGCGCCGTGCTACGGGCAGATTATGCAAGTTTTTGACGTTGATGCAGGCGGCTTTCCGAATATAAGGGCAAAACTGCTCGCGCTTGACTCGTCTTTTCGTTCGGCGCAACCGTCGAATACGACAATCTACGAAAATAATATTCAACGTACAGTTACATCGGCTTACTGCCCGCCGGCCACGCCATTCGCCGCTTTATCCTCTGTTCTTGTTCTCGATGTCTCCGGCTCTGTGAGCGCAGGATATCCGCAAAAAAACATAGAATTGCTTCGCTCGGCCGCACGATTCTGGATTGGTCTACAGGATTACTCAAAATCAGAGTGTGCTGTAAATATATTTGATGCAAACAGTTACATCGTCCGTGATTTTACCCGCAATAAAAATACTCTGCTTCAAAATGTTGATGCTGTTGAACCTCAAAGCGGAACTAATCACCGGAATGCATTACTTTCGTCGCCCGATGGCGGAATTCCTACCGCAGCTCGCGGCAAATTTAAGCGACTGATTATTTTTATTACGGACGGGCAAAGCAATATCGTTGCGGACGAGGCAATAGCGGCTGCAAAGGATATTGACGCAGCTGTTTACGGCGTAGGATTACGTGTTGCACTTACGGATTCTATAAAAAAAGTTATATCGAGAACCGGCGGAATATATTTTGAAAATATTAATTCGGAACATGAAATACCGAAAATATGCAAAGCAATTTATACTGTTGCAAGCGGACAGAATATATGTAGAATCGAATGGCTGTCGTCGTCCGAATGCGATATTGTAACGCAAGTTGAAATGCAAGATAAAATACTTGGCGCAGCTTGTAAATTTTCGTATGTATCGCCTATTTCTCGTCGGACGTATTTAACTGTAACGCCTTCGAGCATAAATTTCGGGAAGGTTTCTCCTTGGTCACAAGTTGATACTGCATTTGAACTTCGCGCCGACAACGGAGATATCTTTATTAAACGTATTGTTTTTGACAACCCTTTTTTCACGACGTATGATAATCCGGTGTCGTTTGTATTGAAATCGGGTGCAACAATTCGCTTGCACGTTCGATTCAGCCCGGCGGACGAGCTGTTCGCACTCGGTAATTTGAAAATAGAATCGGACGCTTGCTCGCAGGGCGATGCGTCGGCTATTGGTGGTAATACCGATGGGTATGACGATGGATATATTCGTATAATTCGCCCAAACGGACGCGAAAAATTATTTGCCGGAACAGATACCGTGATTCAATGGACGGGAACGCCGCCCGGCGCAGCCGCTGTTATAGAATTCAGTTCAGACGGAGGATCCAATTGGGAAAAAATAACGGATAGTGCAGTAAATTACCGTTTCGTGTGGAAAATACCGAAAACTGCATCGGATAGTTGCCTGCTGCGAATAGCAACGGCAACAAAATTACCTGCTGATACTTCATTCGATTTACCGATGGATGTATGGAACATCCGGTATTCAAGGTCGGGAAATTTGCTTGTGGCGGCCGGTTATACGTCTGCCGGCAACGGGCGTATCGAAATATACAGTGCCAAACAAAAAGAGCGTTCTATTGTCGGGGTTCCGATTGATTTACCAAATGAAAAAATATCCGACGCGGATATTTCGCCCGATGAAAATTACGCAGCCGCTTTTTCACGTAACACGGCAACGCTTTTTACAGCTAAAATTGCCGACGGAACGGTTGAAAAATACGTATTACCCGAGCAAGTATCCGGGTATGCCGGTATTAGTTTTACACCCGACGGAAAATATATTGCGGTAGGGCGATATGTTTTCGACGTTTCGGCAAAACAATTTACGGTAACTTTCGAGAATGCCGAAAATACGGGTGCATTAAGCCCTGACGGTAAAATAATGGCAGTTTCTTTAACGGCCGGTGAGCGCAGGCTTTCGTTAAGGCATTTTGACAACCGTGCCGAAATTTGTCGAATGCCCCAACATTCATTGGCCGCTTCCGCGCCGGTCTATATAGCCGCTTGGAGTGCGGATGCGACAACTGTGGCAAGTGCAACCGCAAATAATAACGACATAATTGTCGCCGATACTTTATGCGGATTAAAATCGCGCATTCCTGCGCAAACCCATCCGATTTCAAATATTGCACTAAATTATTCTGCCGAGATACTCGCCGCTGCTTATTACGGAGATACAATTAAATTATGGAACGTAAAAAGCGGTAAATTAATTCGTAATATAAAAAAAAGAATTATCAACGGTGCGGGTGTTAATGTAGATTTTACGGCTCTTGCGTTCAGTCCCGACGGCCGCGAGCTTGCCGCCGGCGGCAACGGGCATTTAATATTTATTCGGCTCGACTCCGCGTCTAACTCGAATTATTGGCGGCCGATAGCTGGATTTAATCATAAAAACAATAATCAACGCGGTATTGAAACGAGTATTTCTCCCGACGGGAAACAAACACTTGTTTTGTATGAACGCGAACGCCCTGACCTGCCAATATCATCGAAAAATATGCGTACGGCCGAAATATGGAACGTCGAAACGCCGGCCGTTAAATTTACAATACCAAACGTTTATACGGCTGTTTACGGACGAAGCGGAAAATATGTTCTGGCGGTAACTGATTCTGTAAATCGTTCGTTTACAACAATATACAATGCAAGAACAGGACAAAAAAACGGACGTGCCATAGATATTTCGGGAGGAAAAATAACAGCCATAGACATTAGTCCCGACGATTCGCTTGCCGTGATCGCACGTGGCGATAGTGTTTTATTGATGCGCCTTGGTGAAAATCCGGCTGTTATTTCCGTTGCACCGTACAAATTTAACGCGCCGCTTTGCTTGGTATTTACAGATAACGGTACGGCTGTTTGGTTGGCAGAAAATAATGGTACGCAAGGGAAAATATATATATTGCGTCATAATAATTCCGAATGGGATATTAAATTGCAATCCGTGTATCAAAAACAACTTGCAAGCGGCGACGCGGGCTGTGATGCAATGCAATATGCCGTCGTAATGAATGATTTTTCGCCTATCATTGAAAAAATGGGCAACGGTGCCGGTTTTAATGCAAAAAATAATGTTACAAATGTAAAATATTCTTCCGACGGACATTATTTGATATTTCCGTATAACGGTGTCTTTGATACAGTAATAAACGGAAAAAGTATTAAGTCGGCAGGTGCGCGAATATATTCCCGGCAGGGAGAATTAATTCAAATGCTTGCGGATACAAGTTTTGAATATCCGATATTTAGCGGTTCTTTTTCAAATTACGGCAGACGTATTGCAACGTTGGGATATTCCTCTGCAAATAATGATAATAAAACTGTTGTTTGGGAAGGAAAGCCGCAAAATTCCGCCCGTTCGGACACGCTTTTTTCTATTGTTATGCCTAAGCCTGATTTTCGCGACGCGAATTTCGGTGAAACACCTGCCGGAACCAGTAAAGATACTATATTCGACGCAACTATTTTGAATGGAGGCGACTATCCGCTTTATATTTCGTCTGTTTCTTTTGACTCGCCGATCGATGCCGAGTTTACTCTTGTTGCAGGTTTGCCGGCAGAAATACCTCCGTTCGGCAATATTCCTGTAGAGCTCCGTTTTTCGCCGCTAAAAGAAGGAAATTACTCCGCTACGGCTAAATTTTCTACAAATATAGGCGAAGTGCAAATAAATTTGCTTGGCACTGCTGCCATAACAGCACCCGTAATGCCGGAAGCGATTGATTTCGGAGGAATTGCTATAGGCTCAATAAAAGATTCGACAGTAAAATCAATTATTCGAAATGCAAGCGGTCAAGACATAATTATTTCACAAATAACGTTACGCGGGCCGGATTCGTTGCACTTCAAATTAATTTTCGATGGAAAAAGATTTACGCTGAAAAGCGGTCAATCGCATGAATTGGCATTGGGATTCGCACCTGAATTTGTCGCCCGTACAAGTGCGCGACTTGAATTTACGTATGCGTCAAGCAGCGATTTTAATAAAATATATTCTGCCGTAATTCCGTTGTATGGCGAAGGGTTGTGCGATGCAAACCCTTCGGCGATTAATATAAATATATCCGATAAAATTATTTTTGGAAAAACAGGTGAAAATATTGAAATTATTATTAAAACACCGCAAACTTTAGACGTATCGGCTTTACGAATAAAATATAATCGTTCCGTTTTATTGCCGCTTGACAGCAATGCGATAATATACGGAACTGGAAATATAGGATATACGATAATTCCCGTGTATAATAAATATGGCAACGACACACTTGCAATTGCAAAATTCCGCATTGCTCTCGGCGATACAGATTCCGCAACAGTTACGGTTGATAGCGTAATATTTGAGGGTTGCAAGCAATTCGTTTTATCTGATTCGGCCACAGTATTGATAACGGATATTTGTCGTGCAGGTGGTCAGCGTTTATTTGACGGCTCGGCCGGGCGTGCAGCACTTGCAATGTTGCCCAATCCGATTTTCGGCGGTACGCCCGATATTGCTATCAGGCTTATAGAAAAAGGAAATTCCAAATTGGAATTGTATGACGGATTCGGGCGTTCTTTGCTTACGATTTTCGAGGGCGAGCAGCAAACGGGAGAAAGGCAAATAAAAGTAAATTTCGACGAGATTTCGAGTGGTAACTATACGCTTGTTCTGCGAACACCGAATCAAATAATTACTTTGCCGATTATTATTGCCCGTTGATTAAAATAAAGTTATGACGCGAATATTATTTCTTCTTATTATTTGTTTTATTGCAGATATAACTTCTGCCTTCGGACAAAAATTCGACGATTTGCACCCGCGTTTCGGAGTATCTGCCTACGGATTTTTTAATATTCATTCCGTAAACTTTTCTTCATTGCCCGGAGTTCCTAATTGTTGCCCCGAATTCGGAAACGGAGAAGGCTTCGCGCCGGGCGTAGGCTTGCTGTTTGAAAGTCCGATTGCAGAGAAGTGGCAGTTTGGCACACGATTAACGTACAACGAACTCGGTGCGCGTTTGTCAGCCGACGAATCGGTTTATGTACTTGTGAACGGAGCATTGCGGCAAGGTATATTCCAACATTCCATAGACTCACGTATAGCATCGGTAGCCATAGAGCCGTCGCTCATTTTTAGTCCTGCAACACATTTATTTTTTCTGGGTGGGTTTAGTGCGGAAATAATAATATCGGATGCCTTCAGACAAAAAGAAATTATTCTCGAACCGGACGACGGAATATTTACGGACACTCACTCACGCAGGCGAAATGAATATTACGGTGATATTCCCGATATAAATCGCTTTCAAGCAGCTACAGTATTCGGACTGTCTTATGATTTGCCGTTAAATAACCGAAACTCTATGTTTATGTCGCCCGAAATAATATTTAAATATACTTTTACGGATATTTCAGCCGGAGTCGCATCGTGGAAAGCCCATGCCGTCCGCTTCGGATTATCATTTAAATTTGCATCTGAACCGCAAATGAATTGTGATCTTCCGCAAGAAAAAGAATACGAACCTTTACCTGCTTTAGCAGAAGAAAAAAATGCAAACGATACAAATGATACAGTTAAAATTAAATCAGTTGCGGCAGAGTTTGAAAATACGCTGTCAACCTCCGAAAAATACAAAAAAATACAGCCGATTATACGTATTAATGAAGTTTTATCAAAACAAATATATCCGATATTAAACTATATATTTTTTGGTGAAAGTTCCGATGAAATACCGGCACGATATCATCAAATCAGCGCGGATTCAATACATTTATTTAATGCCGGGCATATGCATGAAACGGACGTACTGCCAATGTATTACGAGATTCTGAATATAGTTGGAGCGCGATTGTCTGCACAAACTTCGGCAACTTTGACCATAACGGGTTGTAATGCCGATATTGACAGTGAAAAAGGTAATCTTGCGCTGTCAGCTCGACGTGCGGTTGCAGTAAAACAATATTTAATAAAAAATTGGAATATAGATTCTGCACGACTTTCGGTAATTTACAGGAATAAACCGGAAAAGCCGACGCTGGGAGCAGGAGAGTACTGTAACGCCGAAAATCGTCGTGTGGAATTAACGAGTAATTCGGATTTGATTTTCGCACCTTGCATTTTCGGTAAAACGACTTATTTGACAGATACGCCGAATGTCGAATTGAAAATAAAAGATTCTGCGGCAAATATTGACATTTTGGCAAAAGGTAAAAAATTACGCAGTTTCAAAATAAATTCAGGCAAGATAAATTGGAATATAGCGTCTGAAACCGACGAAATATTAAAAGATATTTCAACTTGCGACAGTCTTTTATTCCGTGCAAAAAGCCCGTCGGGAAACGTAACCGAGTATTCTGTGCCGGTCGAAGTTGTTAATATAAAAGAAAATAGCAGTGCAAACGGTCTGAAAACGGATAATTACAGATTGATTTTATTCGATTTTAATTCCTCTGAACTTAATGATGCAAATCAATCGGTCGCGATGTCTATAAGAAAAAATATAAGCGAAAATTCAAAAATAACGATACGCGGATATGCTGACGGAATAGGCGGTAAAATGTATAATAAAACACTTTCGGAAATGCGGGCGCGGAAAGTGGCTGATGCAATCGGCGCAGGAAATGCAGATGTTTTCGGGACAGACGGAGTATATCTGTATAATAATGACTTGCCGGAATATAGATTCTATAATCGTACTGTAAACGTGATTGTTGAAACGCCTGAATTACAGAAATAAATGTCGGGCAGTAAATTTAAACGCATCCATCAGATAAATATAAAAAATCAATTAACCTTTCTTTTTTAGAAACAATGATGCCGAATAACATAAAGCGAATTTATTTCATAGGGATAGGCGGTGCGGCCATGGGAAATGTTGCGCTGGCTCTTGCGGCTCTCGGTATAGAAGTATCCGGCTCCGACCAAGCGGTTTATCCACCTATGAGCAACATTTTGCAAAAGTCGGATATTATTTATTACGAAGGATATGACGAAAAAAATATAAAGAATTTACCTGCCGAAACAACAATTGTTGTAGGAAATGCAATATCGCGCGGCAATGTGGAATTGGAATACGCTCTGGATAATCGTCTGCCAATGATTTCTATGGCCGAACTTGCAGGACGTTATTTAATAGGCAACAATACATCGGTTGTAATATCAGGCACACACGGCAAAACAAGCGTATCATCGCTAACTGCATGGTTGTTGGAAACTTGCGGTGAACGACCGGGATATTTTATAGGCGGTGTACCCGGTAATTATTCGTCTGGTTGCCGTGCATCGGAAAACGGTATATTTGTCTCCGAAGGCGACGAGTACGACTCGGCTTTTTTCGACAAACGTTCAAAATTTTTACATTATCGCCCCGATATAGCCGTAATTAATAATATCGAGTTTGACCATGCCGATATTTTTGATTCTCTTGACGATATAATTAAATCATTTAAATTATTTGCAAGGCTTGTTCCGAAAAGCGGTGTGCTTTTGATTAACGCCGCAAGTAAGATATGCCGTGAAATTGCCGCTAAATCTTTGACCAATGTACAAACCTTCGGAATAGAACCCGATGCCGTTTGGCGGGCGATAGATATTGAATATGCAGCGGAAGGCACGACTTTTACTTTAATGAAATCGGCTCAGGAAACAGCGCGTTTTACAACTCCTCTTTTCGGCGAAATGAACGTTCGTAATTCCGTTGCCGCCATTGCCGCTGCAATTTCCGCCATGGAAACGGATGCTGCTTTTCGCAACCGAATTTTTTCGCTTGATTCAGCCGTAAATAATATACAAAAAGGATTTACAAGTTTCAAATTACCAAAACGACGGCTTGAAATTATCGGGGAGTGGCGCGGCGCAATTATAGTTGATGATTTTGCCCATCATCCGACCGCTATTGCAGAAACGCTTGTCGCGGCAAAACAGAAATTTCCGTCGCGGCGGATAATCGCGTGTTTTGAGCCGCGTAGCAACACGACTACTCGCGCAGTTTTTCAGAATGAATTAGCGGAATGTTTTTCGGGCGCGTCCGTAGTTGTTTTCGCGCCTTTGAATCGCCCGGAACGCTATGCAGAAGCCGATAGACTCGATATAAATCGCCTGAAAAAAGACCTTGAAAATAGAAGCATAACCGCATATTCACTACCGCAGTCCATAGCAGAACGCCCGGACTGGGGAGGTGAAATTGCGAGATTGCTTCAAGAAATAATACGCCCGAACGATGCGGTTGTACTGCTCAGTAACGGAAACTTTGGCGGAGTGCGGTCTATTCTTCGCTAAAATTGATTCTGCGGCATTGCAATTACCAATTATCTACGGCAAAATAATGCGACAAGTATCGCGATATTGCCCAAGATTTTATCTCAAAAACAATTAAATATGACTGACATTCACCGACAAGCCTCGATGTTTGAAGCGAATATCGAAGAAGATAAAAATACAGCCGACGAATTAGAAAAATTACGCGCAGAAATTCGCCGACACGACCAATTGTACTACGTAGAAGCCGCACCGGAAATATCCGACCGCGAATATGATGCTCTTTTTCGACGTTTGCTTGATTTGGAGCACGAAAACCCGTCTTTTATTACGCCGGACTCGCCTACGCAGCGCGTAGGAGGAGAACCGCTTAAAGAATTTCGCAGTGTAAATCACGAAATTCCTATGCTTTCGCTTGCCAATACTTATTCCGAAGATGAAATTCGTAATTTTCAGCGTCGAGTAACCGACGGACTTGATAGAATTGCACCCAATTATTCGGCAGAATTAAAATATGACGGAGTTGCGATTAGTTTGCGCTATACGGACTGCATTTTAACGCTTGGCACAACACGCGGCGACGGCGAAAAAGGCGATGATATAACGCAAAATATTCGTACTGTTTATTCTGTTCCTTTGCGTGTAAAACCTATTGAAATCAAGGGTGCAATATTAAAGAATTTCGAGGTACGCGGCGAAATTTATATGCTGAAAGAGGATTTTTTAACTATAAATCGAGAACGTGAAGAAAATGGTGAAAAATTATTTGCCAATCCGCGCAATTTAACTGCCGGAACGCTGAAACTGCAAGACCCGAAAGAAGTTGCAAAACGTCCGTTGAAAATTACATGCTATTATCTTTATTCCGAAGATGTAAAATTGGAATTACATTCGGAAAATATTCGTCTGTTGCAAAAAATGGGATTTCCCGTTGGAAATTTGCGTATTTGCAATACATTAGATGATATTCTTGACTATATTTATTATTGGCGCGAACGCCGTGAATCCTTACCTTTTTTTATTGACGGGGTAGTACTTAAAGTTGACTCGCTGAGGCAACAAGATGAGCTCGGTATGATAGCACGTTCACCACGCTGGGCTATTGCTTATAAATATGAAGCAGCGAAAGCACAGACTTTATTACGTGAAATTACATTACAAGTTGGACGCACAGGAGTGGTTACACCGGTTGCCGAGCTCCAACCTGTTTTTCTTGCCGGTTCAACTATCAGTCGTGCCACATTGCATAACGCCGACTATATCGCCGAATTGGATATTCGCCCGGGTGATACCGTCGTAGTGGAAAAGGGCGGCGATGTAATTCCCAAAGTAAGCGGATACGTCGCAGAATTACGCCCCGCCGATTCACAGCCCTACGTTTTTCCCATAGAATGTCCCTGCCATTTACATAATAAATTACATCGCCCCGAAGGCGAAGCGAATTATTATTGCGACCACGCGCAATGCCCATGGCAAATAAGGCGTAAAATAACACATTTTGCATCGCGTAACGCTATGAATATAGAGGGCTTAGGCGAGAAAATCGTGGATAGACTGACGGATCTCGGAATATTGCGGACGATAGCCGATGTTTATGATTTGCATAATCGCGCCGACGAGCTTGCCGCGCTTGACCGCTGGGGAAAAAAAAGCGTTGAAAATCTTCTGAAAGCAATAGAAAAGAGTAAAAAACAGTCGTTTGCGCGAGTGCTGTTTGCTCTCGGAATCAGATTTGTAGGAGAGGGCGCGGCCAAAATTTTATCGAAAAAATTTGTTTCGATTGATTCTATTGCCGAAGCAACAGCCGAACAATTGATGTCGGTAGAAGATATAGGCGAAAGAACCGCGGCCTCTATAGCTGCGTTTTTTGCCGAACAAGATGAACGCGAAGTAATAGAGCGGCTTAAAACCGCAGGTCTGAATTTTAATCGTGATATTGGAGAAGAAAATAATCTAAGCCCTATTTTAGAGGGAAAAATATTTGTTCTTACAGGTGAATTGCCTAATATGACACGCAAAGAAGCAAGCGATATTATTGAAGCTTATGGAGGAAAAGTAAGCGGCTCGGTAAGTAAAAAAACTACTTTTGTGCTGGCCGGTGAAAATGCGGGAAGTAAATTGGAAAAAGCACGGGGGCTCGGTGTTGCAATTATAAACGAGGATGATTTTCGAAATATGGTAAAATAATATAACCTTAATAAATACAGATGCTTACAAATCATACTGTTTTCTTGCTTTTGCAATATTTACTGCCATTTGCAATGTTTCTTTCGTACTTGCAGAATCGGCTTTTCCCAAACCTGCAATACCAAATGCTGTTCCATGGTCTGGTGAAATGCGCACTGCCGAAAGCCCGGCTGTAATATTTACACCGCCTCCGTGCGCCAGTAATTTTAGCGGGATAAGTCCTTGGTCGTGATACATTGCCAATATGCCGTCGTAGCCGAGATAATCGCCAAAAGCAAAAAAGCCATCTGCCGGAAACGGTCCAAATACTTCAATACCCATATTTTTTGTAAAAATAATTGCTGGAGAGATTATATCTATTTCTTCCTTGCCAATATGTCCCGCTTCTCCTGCATGAGGATTTAATCCTAAAACCGCAATTTTTGGATGTTTTATTTCAAAATCCATTTTTAAGGCTGTATTAAACTGTATAATTTTTTTATATATATTTTCTTGATTTATTGCAGAAGTAATATTTGAAATAGGAATATGAATTGTTTGCAAAGCCACGCGAACATTGCCCGTAGCCAATATCATAAGTGGTTCGCCGCCAAACCGCGCCGCAAGCATTTCGGTTTGCCCGGGGAATTCCCAGCCTGCAAGCTGAAGCGCGGCCTTCGATACGGGCATGGTTACCAAAGCATCGAATTTACCTTTGCTTAAAGATGAAATTGCACGTTCTAATTGTTCGAGAGCAAGCGTTCCGGCTTCAAGAGTTGTTTTTCCGAAATGAACAGGCGCAACCGTATCACATTCAAGAATTTCGCATTTTTTGTTGCCGACAACCGCATAATTATCGGAAATATTAATATCAAGATTCATTTTGGCTGCATATTCGGCAACTGTTTTTTTATTGCAGCACAAAGTAAAGTCAATAGCGTTAAACGATATTTCTGCCAAAGCCTTAGTCAGAACTTCAATCCCTATGCCGTTGCAATCGCCGGCTGTTATCACTATTTTCATAAGGCATTATATTATGGAAATATTATTTGGTAGGAAATTTAATGATAATTATCGTAAAAATATATTTTTATTGTTGAGCCGAATGTATCGGAAAGAAAAAAGCCGAACTGCGATTTGCTCGGCTTGATAGATTTTTTTTTATTTTTTCAAAAAGAGTTAAATGCGCAGAATATCACGAATTTCATCTATGGCTTTGTCAATTTCCACAGTTTTGCGCTCTCCTGTAGCACGAATTTTTAATTCAATTTTTCCGTCTTTAATATTACGTTCGCCGGCTATTACCTGCACGGGCAGACCAAGCAAATCCGCATCATTGAATTTTACGCCCGGACTTTCGTCGCGGTCATCGTAAAGAACTTCCAAACCGGCTTCCGCGCATTGTTGGGCAAGTTTCTCGGAAACTTCACGGGTTATTTCCGATTTTTTAATATTTAAGCCGAGAATATGAACATGATACGGTGCGATTGCGGGTGACCAGAATATACCTTTGTCGTCGTGATTTTGCTCGATAAAACAAGCAATTATTCTTTCGACTCCAATACCGTAACTGCCCATAATAATAGGGTTTTCAGTGCCGTTCTCGTCTAAAAAAGTTGCGCCGAGTGCAGACGAATATTTTGTTCCGAGTTTGAAAATGTGCCCGACTTCTATAGCATTAACTACGCGAAGAGCGTTTCCGCAATCATTCGAGCATTGTTCTCCGGCACGTGCCATGCGCAAATCATGGAAAGAGGAAACCGTAAAATCGCGATTAAAATCAATATTGCGAATATGAAAGCCGTCGCGATTGGTGCCGCTGACCATTCCGTTTGCATCGCGCAGTAAATTATCGGCAATAATAAGTGCGGGTGTTTTTAATCCGACCGGCCCGATTGAACCTGCATTGGCTCCTGTAATTTCAAGTAACTCGGCCGCTTCTGCCGGACGTAAATTTACGGCTTTCAAGGCGGACTGTAGTTTTGCTTCGTTTAGCTCGTCATTGCCGCGCATCAATATCAGAACCGGTTTTGAATCCACGATATAAACAACCGATTTGGCGCAACGTTCTTCGGGGATATTGTAGCCGTTTATTAAATCGTTAATGGAACGTGCGCCCGGCGTAGCAAATTCTTCCGTTGAATTATTATCGGCAATGCGCTCTGCCGCCGAAAGAGCCGACGAAGCAACTTCGATATTGGCAGCGTAGCCGCATGAGTCGCAAACTGCACAAGTATCTTCGCCATAAGGCGATTCCACCATAAATTCCTGCGATGCGCTCCCGCCCATGGCACCGCTTGATGCCCCGACAACAAAGAACTTAAGTCCGCTTCGCGAATAAATATTTCTATAGGCAGAGGCATGTTTTTCATAGCTTGCATCGAGTCCTTCGCGGGTAGCGTCGAGCGAGTACGAGTCTTTCATTGTAAATTGCCGCCCACGCAGAACGCCGGATTTCGGGCGCGGCTCATTTCGGAATTTCGTTTGAATTTGATACCAAATTTGCGGTAAATCCCTGTATGAATGAATATGTTGTCGTGCATGAAAGGTAATGATTTCTTCGTGTGTGGGCGCAAGTACCAAACCTTCGCGGTTTTTTATGTGAAACAGAACGTCGCCCATTGCTTCCACGCGGCCGGTTTGTTCCCAAATTTCAATGGGATTTAATGCCGGCAAATGAAACTCTTGTCCGCCGATAGCATCCATTTCCTCACGGATAATATTCATTACTTTTTTTGCAATGCGATAACCGAGCGGCAGATACGAAAAAATACCTGCACCGAGTTGCCTGACAAGACCTGCGCGAAGCATAAGTTTGTGCGAAGGAATTTGTGCCTCTGTCGGAACTTCTTTTAACGTCGGAAAGAAAATTTGCGATTGTTTCATTGTGATTGTAAGTCGCTATTATTTTGCAACTTAGATTTAATCTTGTAAAAATTTATTTATTTTGACGGTTGGGATTATTTTATGTGCTCAGAGTGATGTAATTCCCGTAACGGTCGTATATTTCAATACGGAACGTTTATTCGGAAATAAAATCTTGTAAGCTGCTTGCGCCATCATAGCGCCTTCGTGGAAGCCGCAGAGAATTAATTTAAGTTTTCCTTCATAAGTGCAAACATCGCCAATGGCAAAAATTCCGGGAATATTTGTAGCTAAAGTTATCGGATTTACTTCTACAGCATTTTTGTCAATATTCAAACCCCATTCGGCTATTGGTCCGAGCTTCGGCGAAAGCCCGAAAAGCGGAATAAAATAATCGGTTTCTACGCGATGCGAGTCGCCTTCGTCGACCGATATTGTTACGCCTTCGAGTTTGCCATCGCCGTGCAATTCCGTTATTTGAGCATCGGTAAATAGTTTTACCTTACCATCTTCAACCAATTTACGAACTTTTTCCACGGAATCGGGCGCACCGCGAAATTCTTTGCGGCGGTGAACCAGCGTAACATTTGCCGCAATATCGGCCAGAACTATTGTCCAATCAAGCGCAGAATCTCCGCCGCCGGCAATAATCACGTTTTTATTGCGGAATATTGCAGGCTCTTTGATAATATAATCTATGCCTTTATATTCGTAATCTGCCAGGTTGGCAATATCGGGCTTACGCGGTTCAAAACAGCCTAAACCGCCGGCGATACACACGATAGGCGCGATAACTCGTGTGCCGCGATTAGTTTCGACAAGGAATTTTCCTTCGTCCGTTTTACTTACTTTTTCGACGCGCTCACCGAGAGTAAAAGTAGGCTTGAACGGCTTTATTTGCTCCATTAAATTATGAATTAAATCGCATGCAAGCACCGAAGGAAAACCCGGAATATCATAGATTGGTTTCTTTGGATAAATTTCAGCGCACTGTCCGCCGGGAATCGGCAAATAATCCATTAAATGGCAATGCAATTTAAGTAGACCGGCCTCAAAAACAGCAAAAAGACCTACGGGGCCGGCACCGATAATCGCAACATCAGTTTGTATAGTTTCCGTCATACCGATTGTAAAGTTAAAAAAACAGCATTTCCGCGCCGCATTGACGAAAAATGGCGGAATTCATTGAAAGTGCGTAGAATCAACGGACGAAATTTGAAATATCTGCATCGAGTTCGATAATCACCGGGCAATGGTCGCTACCCGTAATTTCGGGCTGATGATAGCAATTTTTGACCAATGGCACTATATCGTCTGTAATCCAATGATAATCAATACGCCAACCTATATTCCGTTCGCGCGCTCGTGTTTTTTGGTCCCACCACGTGTAATGCCCACCTTCCGAGTTAAACATTCTGAAAGCGTCTATGTAACCGTTTTGCGCCATTTCATCTAATTTTTTTCGTTCTTCGGGCAAGAATCCCGATGTTTTTTCATTTTCTTTGGGGCGTGCAAGGTCAATTTCATAATGTGCGGTATTATAATCGCCGCAAATAAGCAATCTCTTTCCATGTTGCCGCAAAGTATTGCAATAATCGAAAAGTGCGTCGTAAAAATCAATCTTATACCGAACGCGCTCATCGCCGCGTCCGCCGTTCGGAAAATAAATATTTAAAAGCGTAAATGCACCGAAATCGCATTGTACAACGCGCCCTTCCTCGTCGAAACGGTCTATGCCAAAGCCAAGCCGCACATTATCGGGCTTGCGTTTTGTAAATGTGGCAACGCCGCTATAGCCTTTGCGTATAGCGCATGAATGAAAAAAGGAAGAGTAGCAGTCGGGCGTTCGTTGTTCCGGTGTAAGCTGTTCGGGTTCTGCTTTGGTTTCCTGCAAGCACAAAATGTCGGGATTTTCGCGCTCGATATATTCGCCTAAGCCTTTTTTATATGCGGCGCGAATACCGTTTATGTTCCATGAGATAATTTTCATAGGGAAATGTTTCAGAAATGATTAAAAAAATAATTATAGCATAAAATAATACTGAATAAAAAGATATTCAAGCATAGCAAAGCTGTGTGCCAAATACTGTACGCTATATTTTGAGTTATATTAAGAACCATTTTCCGTCTGCTATTTTCATGCGCCCTTTTTTCTTTAAATGCTGTTGTGCGGTTCTTGCCGCATGCTTCCATTTTTTCCCGAAATTAATACCGTTTATAACTCTGTCAATCCGATTGTCGCAAATATCGGGATGAATGTCTTCTATTATTTGATTGATGGCCGCAGTTGGTAATGCTCCGTATTTTTGTAAAACATAAACAATGGTTTTTTCAAATATATTGTGTAAAGCACCATCGCCTAACTTGACTTTTATCAGTTCATTATCGGCTTTGGCGATAGCCGTGCCAAATTTATTTTGAATTTCTTCCCGCAGATATTTATCTTTTTGCTTGTACAATTCTTTTATTTCGGACGATATTCTACGATAATTGTCAATTTCATTTTCATTAAATAATGCGCCGAGATTTCCATAGCTTATCAGGTTGCTTCTGATTGATGAAACAGTCTCGGAATCATTTGTAAAAATACCATATTCAAAGTTATTGTACAGACCGCCGGCAGTTAAATTTCCCGATGTTACTATTGCCTTTTTCGCATCGCATACATAAACTTTGGAATGTAATTTCGGAATATGATAAATACGGGTAAAATTGATAGAATTAAAAAGAAGTTTAAAAGAATCAATGTCGGTCGAGCCTTGATAAATATTCTTGGGTGATAAATCGGTAAAGAACGTTAGAATACCTTTGTTTCTGAATTTTTTTGAAATATTATTTAAAAGAAATTCAGCTCCTGCATCGGAAATGTACGGACTGGAAATTACAAGTTCCGTTACTGCACTTTGAAAAACTTCGTTCAGATATTTATGCCAGCCTTTTTGCAATGTTGTCATTTTTAATTGAAGAGGCATAATGGTTTGCTATAATTCGATTGGCTGATTAAAAGACAAGACTTATTCCCCGTCCATTTGGCGCAAAACTACGAACTTTCGCCATATTTCGACAGCCTGCGATAACTCGCTCGGTTTGAAATGCGCGGAAAATTGCGAGATTAGCCGTAATTTTGCGAAATTGTTAATAAACACGATTGTATCAATTCATTGGCAAAAATTATGTTTTCGATGGAGTACGGCGAAATTCACGAGATGATACGCCAAACTGCGCGAGATTTTGCGCGAGAAGAAGTAGCACCGAGCGTTATAGAGCGCGATATTAACGGCGAATTTCCCCGTGAAATAGTCGCAAAAATGGGCGAATTAGGCTTTCTGGGTATGATGGTACCCGAAGAATGGGGCGGAAGCGGGCTCGATTGTGTCAGCTATGTAATTGCAATGGAAGAAATATCTAAGGTAGATGCAAGTGTCGGCGTAATTATGTCTGTTAATAACTCGTTGGTATGCTGGGGCTTGGAGACTTACGGAACCGACGAGCAAAAAGAGCGTTTCCTGCGCCCGCTGGCTTCGGGACAAAAACTCGGCGCGTTCTGCCTTAGCGAACCGGAGGCCGGTTCTGATGCTACGCAACAGCATACTACGGCCGAATTTCGCGACGGAATGTGGTATTTGAGCGGTATGAAAAATTGGATAACTAATGGAACTTCTGCTGATACATATATCGTATTTGCGCAAACCGACCGTGAAAAACGTCATAAAGGCATTACTTGTTTTATAATTGACCGCCATACGCCGGGCTTCGAACCGGGCAAAAAAGAAGATAAACTCGGTATTCGTTCCAGCGATACATGCTCCATTGGTTTGACAAATGTAGCGGTGCCGCCGGAAAATATTCTTGGTGAAGCAGGGCGCGGTTTTAATATTGCAATGGAAAGTCTGAACGGCGGACGAATAGGCATTGCATCGCAGGCTTTGGGCATTGCACAAGGTGCTTATGAAGCCGCGCTTCGGTATTCCAAAGAGCGTAAGGCTTTCGGACGGCCTATTGCCGAATTGCAGGCAATACAGATGAAACTTGCCGATATGTCAATGAAAATCGAAGCCGCACGATTGCTTATTCTCAAAGCTGCTACGTTGAAAGATAAACACGAAACGTTTATCAAAGAAGCGGCGCAGGCAAAACTTTTCGCCTCGAAAATAGCGGTAGAAGTAGCATTGGAAGCGGTGCAAGTACACGGCGGCTACGGCTATGTGCGTGAATATCAGGTAGAGCGAATGTTGCGCGATGCAAAAATTACCGAAATTTACGAGGGCACATCAGAGATTCAGCGCATAGTTATTGCACGGGAATTATTGAAAGCATTGTAAAAGTAAAAAAATGCAAGCCTGACGGAGAACGTTCACGTCAGGCTTCTTCTTTTTGTAATTTTATCCAGATAACGGAGGCAAAAGCATGATAGCGCGACTTCGCGGCATTGTGGTTGAAAAAACAGCTACTATGGCTATAATTGAATGTGGCGGAGTCGGTTACGGCGTTATGACTTCGGTCGCCACATCGGATAAAATTCCGTCTGCAGGTTCGGAAACAACGCTTTACACATTACTGATACCACGTGAAGACGAATTGCAACTTTTTGGCTTTGCAACAATTGCCGAGCGCGATGTTTTCACGATGCTTACGTCAATTCCCGGTATAGGAACAAAAACCGCTCTCGGCATACTTTCGGCGATTTCACTTGGCGAACTGCGCAGTTATGTGTTGAGCAACAATTTATCGGCTTTGCAAAAATTACCGGGTATCGGAAAAAAAACAGCCGAAAGACTGCTTGTGGAAATGCGTGACCGCGCCGTTAAGATTGTTGCCGGAGAAGAAACAACCGCACCAAGCGCAAAACTAAACCTTATGCAACAAGATGCAGTTTCGGCACTTATTGCACTAGGATTTGCGCGCCTAATCGCCGAAAAAGCCGTAAAACGTGCCGTAACCGACCCCGATGCTACACAACTTTCCGCCGACATTCTAATTAAACGCGCTTTGAAATACGCCGCACAATAGTAGAGAACCGCTCTTCACAAAAAATCGTATTTTTATCTGAAACTTTTTGGAATTTAGCCAATGTTGTTTCAGTTTTACTTCCATAAGCGAGACCTGCCGTGAAATCGTATTTTTTCTTTCTGTTTTCGATATGTTTTTTGTTTAATTTGCCGGCCTCTGCTCAATGGCAGGATATTGGCTTGTCCAGCCGTTGTTTGTATGTAAATAACGGACGGCTTTATGCGGGCGGATATAACAAGGTTGCGCCGTCTTCCGAACGCGACGATATTTACATCAGCTCGGACGGCATAAATTTTTCGGGCTTTCTGCTCGATGAAAATGTTGCCGCTCTTGTGTCGGCCATTGTCAATACATCTACACAAAAAACACTTGTCGGCACAGAAACACAGCGTTTATATCAAGGTGTATCTAATAAATGGACGCAAGTTACATCATTTCCCCCGGCTGCGATTTTATCGCTTACTGCTGTTGGTGCCGCTATTTATGCGGGCACAAGCGACCATGGAATATATAAAAGTACGGACGATGGAAATTCTTGGACTTCTACAAGCGGTATTATTGAACCGGTAAACGCGATATTATCATCGGGCGGTGTGTTGATAGCTGCCACAAGCAGCGGCGGCGGAGTTTATCGCAGCACAAACGGAACGAATTGGTCGAAATCAAATTCAGGACTTGGTAATTTAAATGTATTTACTTTGTGTGAATTGAATAATCAAGTATTTGCAGGAACAGCAAACGGTATATATGTAAGCACTAACGGTGGTCAGTTTTGGTCTAAAATAAATAATGAATTAGCAAATAAAAGTATAAGAACTTTAATTAATTCGGGAAATGTACTTTTTGCAGGGCTTCAGAGCGACGGCGGAGTTTTCAGAAGTACAAACGACGGCCAAACATGGATAGATATAACAAAAGATATCGGAAATAAAAATATCTATTCTTTGGCTTCTTTCGAAACGTGGATTTATGCAGCTGCCGGCGACCGTTTGTTCAGAATACATACAGATTCAATAGCTTCCAAACAACAAGATGCTGATACTGCCATTCGCATTTTTTCCGGAATGGATGCAACTCTAATTGTTAATATAGGAGAAGGCTCGCGAAAATATGATTTTACATATAGCATAGCAGGAAAAACACAACCCGTTAAAAGCGGGGATTTCAATTTCACGAAATTAAACGATACTTCATACCGTTGGCGCGCACCTTATACAGATGCAGAAGTTAAAAAGTTGGACGGTTCAACAAATGATAAGAAAGTAATAGTTACATGTGTTGTTTCTGATTTAAATAATTCGTCGAATATATTTGGAACATCGAGATTTGCAATTAGTGTTGAACCGGCCCTTGTAGACCCGGATTCAAATAAGCAAGATATAGAACCTCTTACGCCAAATTATACATGGCGCAAAATACCCGGAGTTCAAAATTACGTACTTCAAGTAAAGCCTGAAGGAGGTTCGTATCCTACTGTAGGTGATATAACTAACGGAGATACAATTATGACGCTAGCACCGTCATTGCCGAATCTTACTGTATGTTCACGATTTTTTTGGCGAGTACGTGTAAATAACGAAAACGGGCTGATTATCGGTGAGAGAAGTTTTGTTACAAAGTGTATACCGCTCTCATTTTCACAGAATTTTAAAGATACCGCTTTATGCGAAAGCAGAGAAATAAGGTTGCGTGCTACCGGACAAGACGGGAAGCCGCAACCCGGGCAAAATAAATATACTTATACTTGGAAAACAGAAGCCGGCGATGATATTCCTGCGGAAATTAAAATTGCGGGAGGCGGTTTTTTTGAAGATACCGTTATTATTCGCCCTAAAGCGTCGGTCAATATAAAGTGCGATATTAAAGACGCAAAAGATAACGTTACCGCTAATTTCTCAATTAAGATAGGCAATTCAGCCGTAAAGATTCAAACCTCAACGGGAAAAGCGTATTTCTGTCAAGGAGGTAATTTAGACCTTTCTTTAAATAAATCTTTTACTTCGATTCGCTGGTTGTTGGACGGCGTACAAATTTCGACCGAGCCAAGCATTACCGCAGTAAAACCCGGAGTTTATGTAGTTCGTGCATCGGAAATCGGGGATTGCGAAGCGACAGATACTATTATAATTGCCGAACGAATAATACCTAAGCCGGAAATAGACGGTGTGCGCGGGGTTTGTGTCGGCTTGAAGGATGTTCATTATACTCTTAAATCATTACCGCCCGATATTCAAACTATACAGTGGCAAATTGTTGCAGGGCAATCGCTTGTTAATGCATCTAAATTTGCTAAATCCGGCATTTTGACTTTTGTGTCGAAAGGTGAAATAAAAATTCGCGCCGTAATCATCGATACTGCCGGCTGTACAAGCACATCAGATGATTATTCTATAATTATTGGCGACAGCCTTAGACCCGTAATTATCGGTGTGCGGTCTTTTTGCATTGGGAGTTTCACCAAAATAATTGCAGGAGCGGCCGATAGTGCGCAATGGTTCTATAATGGTAATCCTATTCCGCAAGAAAATAAAGATACTCTTATTGTTACAAAACCAGGTGAATATTCGGTTAGGATATTTTCCGGCGACTGTTCCGGCAGTTCGGATAAAATACGGATTGTGGAAGAAGCATTACCTTCAGACGAAGTTATAATAAATAATGCAACTTATGAGCTTACGGCAACAGATGGAGTAGCTTGGCAATGGTATAAATACCTGCCGCCGGATACGATTGTTATTCAGGGGGCAACAGCGCAGACTTATATGCCCGATTCTTCCGGGTTTTATTTAGTAAAAATTACAAATGCCGCCGGATGTAGTATTGTAGGCTGGAAAAGCGTACCGGAGAGGAAAACTCTTGTAGTATTTCGACTGACCGATAAAGACGGTGGCTATATTGCTCATGCACCAATAAGTAAAACACTGCAAGATACCCAAACTATATCTCTTCGCATCTCATCGTTAGATGCAGCACAAGCAACATCGCTTGGTGTAGCCTTCTATCGTGTTGAACTTCGCTGGCAAGCACAGACAATAGGTATGGTTAATCCTCCGCAACCCGTTATGATTATTAATACGGACAGCGCAACAATGGAGTATTATATTGAAGCATCGAAAATTACAGATAACAGCATTGCCGACCAGTTTGCATTTCTTACTTTGACCGGCGGTAAGACCGCAACTGCAATTACATTAAGCGTAACAGCTTCGGATAATAATAAACAACACTTGCCGAAATCAAAGATTGAAACGTATCCGGCAACATTTATTGTTGACGATGCGCCGACTTTAACGCAAGTCTTACATTTTACAATATTGGCGCGGCCAAATCCTACTCAGAATGAAGCGATTGTTGAAGTAATCTCGGAAATTAAACTGCCATCACCGGTTGATGTTTATTTGTCAGATTTAAGTGGCAGGCGTGTAGCGACTCTTCTTAGAAAGGGCGATGGAATATATTCAGCAGATTGTTCAACAATTCCTGCCGGAACATATATAGCCGTGGCTGTTTGCGAAGGTGTTAAGCAGACCACATCACTTCAAATCAGGAAATAGTGAGATTGTGTATTTAGAAATTTATTTCTGTATAAAAATCACGCACCGTTATACAAACGGTGCGTGACTAAAAAAGAGTCGTAACAATTTGTTTTTATTTCTATTTTACGATAATCGGGCGTGCCAGCAATTCTCCGCCGGCAGTCATTCGATAGAAATATACGCCGGGCGCAAGTCGGTCAGTAGGAATATCGCCTATAAAATGTCCGGCCGGAAAATGTCCTTCTAAAATTACGAATTGCTCTATTCCGGAAATATCGGTTAATACAATTCTGATATCCGATTCTATCGGCACGTCAAACCCAAAACGAACAATACCGTTTGACGGATTCGGATAGCCGTCGTCTAAATAATAATGTGGCGCAACGCGGTCGGATATGGTATAAACCGGTAATTGACAGCGAGAATCCCCGTCGCGGTAAATATCGGACGGCGTTCCTTTCAGAAGAATGCGCCTCGTTAAACAGCGGAAATTTAATCCGAAGCCGTCTTTATCCGGTAGGCCTACGGAGTCGTAAGGATTTACTTTTCTGGCAGATACGGGTGTGTAGCATACCGCAAGTTTACGGCTTTCTTTCGGCATTATCACGAATGGAAGTTGAGACTGCGGAATGGAAAAAACAATATTTACATCGAGTTCTATATTATTGAATGTAAGTGGATAAGAGCCGTAATTATAGAGTTCCAAAGAATCGCAAACAAATACTCCCGATGCAGTTACACCATAATCCAAAGTTGGCGGTTCCACGTTGGAAAGTGAGCGTATTTGCATTGTAAAGCCGGGTATAGTGTCGCGTATGATTGTGGAATTACCTGCGGAATCACGTGCGCTGACAGTAAAGAATGCATCTTGGTACGGGTCTTTTACTGAAATTTTATAAGAATAAACATGAGAGTTTGAGGTTATAGGTACGGCACTACAATTTATTGAATCAATCACAGCGGCAAATTCAAGTCCCGAGTCAAAATCAAGAGAATCTGTTATACGTGCGTCGAATGTAGTAAGACAAGGATCGCCGTTTTTGGATATAGTCGGAGGGTTTTTATCGGCACGAGCCTGCACGTCTAATACAAGCACGTTGCGTAATCCGCAAGATGTGGCTATGGAAATCGTATCGGTATAATCGCCGTCGGTAGCAGCGAATATACATAAGCGTAATGTTTGACGTTGGCCGCCGCCCAAAGTAACGGGCATCGGCGGAAAAGAATTAGGTGCGATAATTCCGTTCTGTCCGGCCGCCGTTTTTATATTTGTGATAATTTGTTCGCATTTGCCGTAATTTACAAGGTCTATGTCGACACATTGAATCCGTCCGGTATTGAATTTTTTGACGATTGGATAATAATCGGAAATTGAAGATACAGTAGCACCCGGCGCAGTAATTCCAACCGTAAAACCACATATATCAATTTTTGTTTTACCCTGAAAACCTAAAGTATCCACGACTATAATTCCGCAAGAGCCGTCGAGATATTTGTCGCGCAGCGATATTGAAAAATGTGCCGAATCTCGTGTTGGAGGTAAAGTAGGCAATGTAATATCAAGGTTTTCGGTCGGTACTGTCGTGTCGAGAATTATAGATGCAATTCGATTGCCGCCGTCATAAACACCCGGAGCGATAATTTTTCTCTCGAAACAATCGTTTGAAAGAATCAGTTCCGGCATTTTCTTATTGATAGGGCGATAGCTCATGCCGCCTACGTAGCCGTAGGAGTTTGCGCGTCCGTATCCATATACCAAAAGTCCGATAGGCTTTTCGCATTTTACCGTGTGCGAGCCAACCGTAGTCTTAATCTGAGCATAAGAATAGCTGGTCGCGCCTATTCTGGTAAACGAGGACGGCGGTACGGGTTGATTGTCGAATTTTACGCTTGTCAAATCGGAAGTAGGAGCAATTACTGTGGCATACTCGTAATTTTTGTAGACACCATTCGGATTCTGTTCGTCGTATGATTCTGCGTTGATAAACCGGTAGAAATCAAGGAATTGCTCGGTGGGAGGCAGAATCATCATAAACGGATCGCCGTATTGCGTTGAATTACTGGCCGATGATTCCGTGCTTGTTTTTTTATATTGTGCCACAAGAATAGGATTAGGCGAAGTGATTTCGCCGGCAACTGTAAGTTGCCCCTGATATACTCCGCCTCGCTGTAAAGTCGTTAATTTTGTGCCGTTCAGGTAAATAACCGTACTGTCTTGCGCTGCAACCACGCGGTAAATATCGTTTCCTATGGTTGTGGCACCGGAAGGTTGCGGATACGGCGTAAGCAAATAGGATTTTCCCCAAGTGGTTAATGGCGGAATCTGTTCTATAATACAATCGCGCGAGGTAAGTTCGGGGTTCTCGACAGGTAATTTTGTGCGTTGCTGTCCGCCGAAAATCGCAACCGGCTTGGTGGATTTAACGTGAGTTCCGGTTAAGTCGTTCTGATAACCTAATTTAGACGACATATCTGCCTGAACAAGATAAACGTCGCCTTTGTTCAGCGTAATTTGTTGTTCGCTCATGCCGAAACGACGCGTTGGAACTTTGGGGCGAATGGTTATTCCCGTATTGTCCTCGGCGGCTACTATTGCGAATTGCGAAGGCGTACTGTTGCCGTCTATGCTGCCAAATCCCCCGGACGACCGTCCGTCGCAGTTGTATGCTATTACGTAGTATTCCTTACCAAGAGCAGGCTTGGGCAAAACAAGAAATGCTTCGCTTGTTGTTACGGCTTGCTCCAAAGCATAAACGCCTATGCTTTTTTGCGAAGTTATGTGGAAAGATTGCAGCGCCGTTATTTCATGCTGGGATTTTTTGCTGTTATTGTCGAGTATGGTTCCGTTGTCATTATAGCCCGAGAGCTCGATATTTGTCCATAGAATGCCGAATGTATAAACTTTGGAAATATCGGGTATGTTAAAATTATGCGTAAATTCTTTGCCGGATTTATTTCTGTATTTTATCTCGCCGGTTGTAGGTTCGTCGGCTACTATAAAAATGTATAACGAATCATTGGAAAAATCTCCGTTATTATGATAATTCGGCGGGAATGTAAGCCAAAATTCAGTACCTTTGCTGTCAATAGTTTGAGCGGATAATCCGTAAAATACGCCAACTGTCAATAGGCAAATTATTCCGAAGAATGCCCTGAAAATAAAAGTGCTTTTCATAACTGCAATCCTTTCGCATTGAGCCTGTAAAATGTTTATCAATCGGCGGCTATTGAATGATAAATGTTTTTGAAAGAATTTTCTCGTTAGCGCGAAGAACTATACAATATAAACCGGACGCTAACTGTTCTGTTACAATTCGCGCGTAATATTCGCCGCTTTCGGCCGCACCCGCGGCTGCGACTGCTTGCCGGACCCCTCGAGTGTCGTATATCGATAAATCGAAGCTCAATACGTCCGGCAATGCAAATCTTAGCGAAACTTCACTGCCGCGTTGTGCCGGATTAGGCTGAATGTCTTTTAAGTAAAATGCCGAAGGCATCGAAATAGAACGAGATACAAGCGAGATGTCGCACTGGGCATCACCCGTTCGGATAATTGGTGCAACGCCGCCGCCCTGTAATGGAAAATCTCTCGTAAGGCAACGTAATTCAAAGCGCAAGGTATCGCGGTCGAATGTGTCCTTTACCTGAGCCGGAGAATAGCACATAATAAGCGGCTGCCGCTCGCCGGGCGCAAGCGATATTGGAAACTGTGTTTGCGGTGTTGAAAAAATTATATTTCCTATAGGGGAAATCTGACGGAAAAATAACGGAAAACGTCCGTAATTATGAATTATTACGGTATCGCAAATTATGTCGCCTAATTGAACAGAGTCGAAACGAATAATATCGTTGGGAGGTGCGGTAATAGAACTGACGGAAACGGTCAGCCCCGGAATTGTATCGGAAAAAAGACGCTGATTGCCGGCAGAATCGGTTATTTTCAGTAAATAGTACGCATCGGTATAAATATCGTCGACTTTTACAACTGCATGCGCTTTCGTGTTGCCATCGGTACGTTCTACCGATAACACGCAGTTTTTCGTTGCAGAATCAATCAACTCTATATCAGCAATTCCAAGGTCTATAGGCGAAGATTCGAAAATGTCGAACTTAAATTCTGTACCGCACGGATCGTAGATTTGCGTTACGGTCGGCGTTAAAGTGTCGCCTTTGGCATAATACGAAAATATCGCCGTTGTTCTTTCGCCGCAATCGTTGAAAACGGCCATGCTGTCGTAAAATATTCCGGCAGTGTTCGTAAAAAAACAGACTTCTATGTCGGCCGTATTGCCTGGAGGAATTATTATCGGGAATTTGGCCGTGGAGCGGAAAGCCGGATTTGAAGGTTTGAAGCGCACACCCGTTACGGTTTGCGTAAATTCCCCGTAATTTCTGATTTTAATTGTATGGCAGAAATCTTTTTTTATCGGTGCGTCGGAAATAATTTGCACAGTTGCTTCTGGGGGAACGGCCGATTCTGCCCGCAAAGTAAAGCCGGGTATCGGAATTTTTGCGTAGGAAACAAGGCCTACCGAATCTTGAGCATGAATATTCAGAAGTCCGTCGTTGAAAATATCTTTTAAAACAGCCGAAAATCCTACGGAATCGCTGAATGGCGTAAAAGGTTCGATATCTACCGATACGTTTATCTGCGAATCCGGCGGTGCCGCAACAGAGCGCAACCGTGTGTCGCCACGTGTAGAATCATACCAAACGCCTTTTGCCGTATAGCATCGAATTGCCGATGCGAGTTGCGGCGGACTGTAGTCAAAAGCGCGGAAATTCATATCACCGACGTAGCCGTAAGAATTTGCCAGACCATAGCCATACACATAAATACCAATAGGTTCATCGGCTTCCACCGTGTGCGCACCGTCGTTTACAGCCTCCCAAGCATAAGAATACGCAGAGTTCGGAATAGGCGTAAAAGCTGATACGAGAGGTTTGCCGTCAATTCTGATGCTTGAAATTGTAGTGTTTGGTGCAACTACTGTTATGTATTGATTCTCATAAACCGGAGCGGGAGAGCTACTTCCCACGTTCGACAGTTCCCATGCCTGGGCATTAATGCAACGATAAAAATTCAGGAATTGTTCGGCCGGCGGAATAAGCATCATAAACGGGTCGCCTAAGCGTAACGTATTGCCCGAACCGCTGCCACCTTGCTCGCCGGAAGTTTTCTTGAATTGCGCAACAAGTATAGGCTTTGTCGATGAAACAATTCCGGCTGTTCTCAGCTTGCCTTCGTAGAACTCGCCGGCATTGAGCAATGTGATTTGATTGCCGTCCAAGAGAATGGGCGTACTGTCGAAAGCGGCCAGTACTCTGAATAAATCTGTTCCGATTAAGGACGCACCTCTCGGTTGAGGGTAGGGAACTAAAAACGAACTTTTTCCCCATACCTCAACTGACGGAATCTGCTCTATAAGGCAATCGCGCGAGGTTAGCCGGTCGCGATATTCAAGCGGCAATGTAGCGCGTTGATGTCCGCCGAAAACTGCCACCGGATTTGAGGAAACAATTCTGGTTCCGGTTAAATCGCCGTGCAAATTATTGGACGTTATCTGAGCCTGCACAAGATAGGCTTCCCCGGCATTCAAAATAGCAGTCTTGATGTTTTTTCCGCTTCGGCGCGTAGGAGCCGTCGGTGTTATGCGTATCTGAGTGTTGTTGTAAGCGGCTACTATTACGAATTGCGAAGGGGTAACAGATGATGATAAATTATTGTAATTATCCAAGAAGCCGTCGCTGTTGTACGACATAACGTAGTGGTCTACTCCCAAGACGGGCGTAGGCAATGCCAAAAAAGCATCGCTTGTTGTTCGCGCCTGACTTAATGCGTAAACGCTTATATCCTGCTCACTTACTATGTGGAAAGTTTGGGAGGCCGGTATTTCGTTCTGCCCGCCGCCGGTTATTTGTCCGCTGTGATTAAATCCTTCGAGTTCATATCCTTCCCAAGTAACGCTGAAAGCGTATACTTTGTCGGTATTTGCAATGGTCAGTATGGTATCGCGCCGTTTGCCTGTGCGTAAATCCGGGTAAGATATGGTAACACGAGTAGGGGCGGTGGCCGCAATATAAATATAAAGCGAATCTTCGAAACGCAGTCTTGGGTCATTCGACAAGCCGTTGGGGTGAAAATTCGGCATAAACGCCAGCCAAAAGTCTTTGCCGCGACTTCCGGTCGGTTGTGCGGTCAAACAGGGCACCGCGACTAACGACAATACTGCCGCGTATACAAAGCTACATAATAATCGGACGCAAACGGTGCGTTTCATAATCATTCCGCTTTGAATATTGTATGATTTTGCGACCGAGATAAAATGTGAAAGGCTTTTAGAGATAATGTCTATCGGCATTTCAAAATCATCTGCCGCCGTTTTCGGGATATTTTTCCGATATTCCGCTGGCCGACCATAAGAATTTTGCTCTCAACAAGTCGAAATACGTCGTGGAAGTATGCTTGACGAGCTTAATCCTCATTTCCGAATTACGGACGACTATCGCATCGTTTTTATTGAGAATTTTTTCTACGAATCCGTCTGCCGTTAAGCGTGCGCCGCCTTCGGCCGCTACAATTTCAATACCTACGTCGAGCGTATCGGGTATAATTAGCGGGCGCATGGTTAAAGAATGGGCGGAAATCGGCGTTATGCAAATCACAGGCGCCGACGGTGCAATTACCGGCCCGCCGCAGGACAGCGAATAGGCAGTGGATCCGGTAGGAGTTGAAATAATAACTCCGTCGGAACGATAATCCGCAACCGGATGATTGCCTACGGAAAGCCGTATGTCCAATGTTTTCGGCGAATTATCACGCTCTACGGCAAATTCGTTAAGTGCATAAACGATACGGCCGTCAATTTCGCTTTGCAATAGCGATCGGTCGACTATTCTGTAACTTCCGCTTAATACGGAGTCCAATGCTTCATCCAATTCTTTTGTGGAAAATTCGGCAAGAAAGCCGAGTTTCCCGACGTTAACGCCCATAAGCGGTATGTCGGTTTCTGCTAATTTTTGCGCCGCTGCCAGCATTGTGCCGTCGCCGCCGAAAGCAATAACCATATCGGCTATATGCCCGAAACGCTCTACTGCGACACGTTCCACAAGTTCGGCCGTCCCGGGGCTGAACCGCTCCGCAATATGCGGTTCGGCACAACAATTTACCCCTAAACTCTTTAGCCGTTCAACGGCTTTTTCTGCCCAAAAAATTGCTTCGCTCTTGGAGGCGTTTGCGTATATCGCGATATTATTCATCGTTTCCGTCCGGTAAGCTGTTATCGGTTTTTTCGAAACCCTGTATTGTTGTCGTAAATCCGGAAAACATAATGTCGCCGGCGGTTTTTTCGGCTTTTTGTTTGCCTTCAAGAGCTTGTACTATTGCCAATGCAAATTCTATGGACGTTCCCGCACTGCGAGATGTTATGATGTTTCCGCTATGAACTACGTTGTACTCCGTGTATATTGCCGAAGTAGTTTGCCGCAAAATTGACGCAACCGACGGGTGTGAAGTTATTGTTATGTCCGGCAAATCCTGCAACAAGCCGAACCGAGCCAAAATGGTTGGGGCGGCGCATATTGCACATATTAGCGCACCACGACTAAAGTTGATGCGTGTCAATCGCTCAACTTGCGGGTTTTCTGCCAAACTTTCTACGCCTCGCGAGCCGCCGGGCAAAACTACGGCATCAAAAATCTCCTCTTCGAGTATATCGTCAATCAGTACGTCGGGAATAATTTTAACGCCTCGCGAGCATGTTACTATTTGCGATTCTCCGGCAAGCGTAACCGAAAGTCCGGCGCGCCTAAGTATATCCACAGTTATCACCGTTTCCATGTCTTCCGAGCCGTAAGCTGTCAATATCAAGACGTTATTGGTTCGTTTTTGCATCGCAAATGTTCGGTTCCGTTTTTATATGATAATGGCTGTTAAAGAGAGAAATTGTTACGCAATAATACCAAAAACATCTCGAAAACAGCAGTAAATATCGGATAAATCAAGATGTCACTTGTTTTTCACGAAAAATTCTATTCGACGGTTCAAAGCGCGTCCTTCCGGCGTTCCATTGTCGCCTATAGGCATATTTTCCCCGTAGCCCGCCGCCGAAAGCCGCAACCGTTCAATTCCTTTGTCCACAAGATATTCGATTACTGCCGCGGCGCGTTCTTGGGAAAGCGTTTTGTTGGAATTTACGGATCCGATGGAATCGGTATGCCCGCGTACTTCCGTTATTATTTCGGAGTTTTGACGCAACCAAACGGCAACGGTATCGAGAATAGGGTAGGAGTCCGGTTCAATTACCGCGCTTCCGCTTCGGAAATTTATGCCGTAAACCGTAAATGATTGTCCCTTGTGAATAGTTACCGTTTCTTTCGGCAACGAAGTTTCAATTTGTGTAATGTAAACGGTGTCGCTACGCGATATATGAATTGTGTCGCGAACTACTACTATATCGTTTCTGACGGGTGCCGAACAGCCGTGAAATTCTGTCATTCCTGCGTTCAGCGGACATTTATCCTGCCCGTCGGGAACGTCGTCGCCATCTGTATCTGCATTCATCGGGTTTGTGCCGCGTGCAATTTCGTCGCGGTCGCCAATTCCGTCGTCGTCGCTGTCCGGCAACCGGGGATTTGTTTTGTGCAGCGAAATTTCGTCATAGTCGCCAATTCCGTCGCCGTCCGTATCCGCAAGATTAGGGTTTGTATTATAGAGTGTAACCTCATCGTAATCGCTTACTCCGTCGTTGTCCGAGTCAAGTTTCAAAGGGTTGGATCTGTAG
The DNA here is from genome assembly GCA_020852855.1 of Bacteroidota bacterium. GTDB lineage: Bacteria > Bacteroidota > Ignavibacteria > Kapaibacteriales > UBA961 > JADZAA01. The sequence goes on along the minus strand of JADZAA010000042.1, from coordinate 15,279 downwards.
AACGATATTTCATCGTAATCGCTTACCCCGTCGCCGTCGGTATCCGCGCTGTAAGGATTCGTGCCGTATTTATTTTCATCTTCATCGCCAACTCCGTCGCCGTCACTATCCGAACGTTCAAATGCGTAATAACTGAGTTTTACGCCTGCTTCGGCAAAATTATCGGTATTTGTAGGCATCCCGTTTCCGTCTATTTGCGCGTAACCGTCCAGCAAATCGGTGCGAACATATCGGAACGCGCATTGCATACCCAATGCAAGCCGCCGCGAGAGAAAAACGTCGAAACCTACACCGCCTACCCAATGCAAGGAAAGCCGGTCTATGTCGTGATAATCCGGATAATGCTTCAATATTCCGCCATCGTCAATCGGGTCTTCGTCAATATCTTGCGGATAATACATCATTGTGCTATATCCGGCAAAAATATAATAATTAACGGAAGAGCGCGGGAAGAAATTGATGAAAAGAGCAGGCTCGAACGCACTGAACATGGTGTAGCGCATCGTACCGCGAACCATAGCGTCCGGAAAATCGGCCGTGGGAAATTGGCGCAGGAAATCCGGGCCGAAGCGTGCCTTGTAGCGTCTTTCATATTCCAATCTGCCGCTTGTCAGTCGAACGCCTAATCCGATTTCCGGTAGAAAAGGCAACATATAGCGCGTCATAATACCGGCGGAAAGCCCGATATGTTTGTCCGTATATTCGCCAAAGTATTTTGTAGCAAAACCGAGAGCGGCTATTTCGAGTTTTCCGTTCGGGTAAAATTGTTGCTTTTCGTAGACGCGATACAGAGAGTCGGCGGGTTTTCCTTGCAGAATACTCGGAACAGCGGCAAAAAGCGATATTATTATTGTAATTCGGGCAAACACTTATTGTCCGTCGGGCGAATACTGATAAAATCCGCGGCCGGTTTTGCGGCCGTAATTTCCCGCGTCGACGGCCTCTTGTTGCATTATTGACGGTGCAAATCGCGGCTCTTTGAAGTATTGTTCCCAAACGGATTTGGTAACTTCCAGATTTACGTCATTCCCGATTAAGTCCATAAGCTCGAACGGCCCCATTTTAAAGCCGGCCGCTTTCATAATTCGGTCAATCTGCTCGGGTTGGGCAGCACCTTCGACTGCTATACGCATAGCCTCGTTGTAGTAATTTCGTGCCGTTCGATTGACTATAAAACCCGGAACATCGCGTACTATTGCAGGAGTTTTGCCCAATGCCCGTGCAAATTCGGCGGCATGTTGCGTGGTTTCTTCATCGGTGCGGGCACCGCGAACCACCTCCACAAGTTTCATTATATTTGCAGGATTAAAAAAATGAAGCCCTATGAAACGTTGTGGCGATTTACGTTTCGCACCGAGCAGGCTTACCGGCAACGACGATGTATTTGTGGCTAAAATGACAGTTTCGCTTATGCCGCTTTCCTCGATTTCCTGAAACAAATCTTCTTTGGCGGCAATATCCTCTATAATTGCCTCGATAATAATTTCGCAACCAACCGCATCGGCTATTTTTTCGGTTGCACAAAGCCTGCCTAGAGCATTTTTTGCCTCGTCATGAGATATTCGCCCTTTCGCAATGCTTTTTCTTAATTGTTCGCCTATGTATTCCGTTGCTTGATGAAGTGTTTTCGATTGCAATTCATATAATACAACGCGGAAGCCCGATGTAAGTGCGGCTAATGCTATGCCGCGCCCCATAGAGCCGGCACCGCAAACGGCTACCGACGAGATCGCATTATTATGTCGGTTTATATTCATAATTTCATTTCTTGGTTCAACTACCTGCGGACTATTTGCGTAAAGTTGTCGGTTTTTTAGAAATATGCACAGCTTATTTTAAGAAGATAATCTTCGAAAGCGATGTTCAGTTACAAGCCATAGAAAAATTACGATTTATTTGTCGGCTTTGCTCGCGCTGTTTTGAATGTCGGATATTTGCGGCTTTATATCTATAAGCGCGGCCGATTCTGGCGTTTTTTCGCTACGGAGTGCGCCCTTTTGCTTGAAATAGAGTTGTGCCGTAGGCCGCCATTCTATTCTCATACGCTTCATTACGTCTTCTACGGAATATCCCGCTTCCGCCATTAAAATTCCGGCTGTATGGCGCAATGAAAAAGGCGTTAGTTTCAAATCGCGCCCTCGTTTTACATTACTTGATTTCAATCTTTGCGAAATTGATTCGCGAATACCGCGTATGCTCATGCGGCGGTTTAATGTGCGATTGCTGCGGCTGGCAAACAGCGGCCAAGACGGCGTTATTTCCACATCGAGCGATTTATGATATAATTCTATGGCAACAGCCGCCGCCTCAGGAACTTCAACCGGCTCGTCTTTTACGGTTTTTCCCTTGCCCTGCACATAAAGCGTCCAAGTGTCGCCCGTTTTTTTTAGGTCGCCTGCATCGGCATGACTTATTTCCAATTCTGAGCAAGCGCAACCTAACATCACGTAGATAATGGCGCGGTCGCGCAAGCCTGCAACCGAATCGGTTTCGATGCTGTTCAGCAAAGCGTCTACTTCCTGCAATGTAAGAAACGTGCGACTATGCGACTTCGGCCGACGGCCGCCCGTTACAAGTTTGGCCGGGTTACTTTCTATAACGCCCGTATCTGCCAAATATTGGCAAAAACGCCGCAACGCAGTCATATACGTAGATATGGAAATTTCCCGTAACTCTTTGACGCGAGAGAGATAATCGCGATAGCGCAACACGTCGCGCGTTCGGAACATAAATAAGCGGTCGCGAGAAAAGAAAACCGTAAATTCTCTTAATGCTCTTCGGTATGTACCGCGCGTTTCTTTGCTTTTATCGGTGCTTTCGGCAATAAATTTCTCGATAAACCCCGTAATTGTAGCAAGTTTCATGCGTGTCGGCTTGAAATCGTCGTCTGTCATCGCAGTTCGCTAACGGTAAAATTGCACGGAATACGGCTAAAGAGTAGAGATTCTAACGCAAAGATACCGTTTTGGCGGGATTTCGGGTGCAATCGCTCGGTTACGTCAGGCCTTCGTTCCGGGCGGGCATTGCAAAACGCGATTTGCAGGCAGTGCCTGTGAGAAAATCATTTACGGACGTAAAATTTACCGCTTGATATATGAAGCGAAAATGTTTTCGTAAATTGCAAACAGACGCAAACGCAGTATAATCGAAAGGGGATATTCCATGCCGCATTTACTTGCCAGTGAATCGGATTTCTTTACTCGCATGGAGGAGTTCGGCTTCTTTGACGGTGCAGAGAAGAAATTGCCCGACGAATTTTCTCTTGTCTATGAGATTGCACGTGTTCTCGAAGACGGCGAACATTCGCTTACCGAACGTCTTGCGCCTGTACTTTGGCTGTTGCCCGACGAAAACGCACCTAAGCAAAAAAACGAGAAAGAAATTATTCCGCATCTGCCGGCAGCCGAGGAATACGAGGCGTATTTGATAGACAGCTACCGTGACATTGCCCGCATTTATCCGCATCAATTTTTATTGCCTGACGAGGTATTCTACCAGCGCCTTGCAGAGCGTTCTTTGTGGATGCCCAAGCCTAAAGCACCGAATAACTATCGCTATTCGTCGGAATCAAGCAATTTCGCGCCCGACAGTCGCAAACAAAAGGTTTATATCTTGTTTGATTCGTCGCGCTCTATGCAAGAGCATTATCGCATACATTTGGCAAAGGCGATAGCATATTTTTTTCTGCGGCGCAATGCACGCGAACTCGGCGTTGTGTTTTTTCGCACATTCGACCATGAAATAGGTTCTTTGCATATAGCAAACGACATAGGCAGCTATCGCGAATTAATCGGAAATATGATGCGTCTCGACGCTTTGGGGCGTGGTACGGCTCTTGAAAAAGCATTGGAAACGGCAATCAACGATATTCGGGCATACGCCCACATGGCAGAAGCGGAGATATTGGTCATAACCGACGGCGCAGCACATATAAATATTGAAAAAATTCACGGAATGTTAGGAGAAAATATTCGCATAAATACCGTAAAAATAGGCGATGCATCTATTTCGCCAAGTCCTAATTTTTTACGTGATTATATTAGCAGCGGAAATAACGAAGAAACAAAAACGTTGCGTGCCATGCAGGAGCGCGTTCGCGACATAGAACGGCAACTTCATTCGCTGAAAACCGAAAGCCGGCGCTCGGCATTGCAAAGCGAACTGAAATATAATGCTTCGTATCTTGCACAAGAAACCGAGAAACTCGCAAAAAAACTCGGAGAAACATACGGTAGGGAAATAGAGTCGCTCTCAGATATTTTTATTGCCATTGAAGATATAGAACCGGAAAAATTATTCTCGATTCAGGGCGAACGTCTGGAAGAATTAAAAGAGTTGACGGCCGAAATATTGGAAGTTATGCGCAATGAACCTACGATTGAATATGCCAAACGCGCTGCTACATTGGAAGAACATCTCGACGTGCTGTTGGAACACCGGGCTGTTAATGATGCGGAATTATCCGCGCAGGCCAAAGAATTAAAAGAATTATTAGAAAAAATATTAAAGCAAGCCGTAGACGGTCTGTCGGCCTCTATTGATATCTCGGAGGAGGATAGGCGCGGCATAGTCAAATTATTAGGCAAAAGTGCATCGGGAGGACTGAAACGCTTAAAACTTTCACAATTGTTACGCTGGATTATTCGGCGTATCAAACGCGCTTATATTCTTTGGAAACAGCATCGTAAAAGGCGGCGCACACCTCGCAACGATGCGAAACGGTAGTTTGTATTTATTGCAATGAAGATTATCGCAATACAATTATTCGTATACTTTTCATGCACGAGAAATAATTAAAAAATAAAAGAAACAAAATCTATGCGTGAATTGACGAAACGACAAGCAGAAATTCTGAATTTTATTCGCCGATTTATGGGGGACAACGGCTTCCCGCCGACACTTCACGAATTATGCCGTGAGTTCGGTTTCGGCTCTACCAATGCGGCTACGCAGTTCTTGCGTACTTTGGAACGCAAGGGGCATATTCGCCGCCCGCTTCGCGGTGCGTCGCGGGGCATAACACTTATCGAACAAGGGGAATTGTCGGCGGCAAAACAAACCCCCATGCGCAATCTTGTAATTATATCAACAAAGGCCGCTACGCCTTTAGACGCTTTTATGCAACCCGAAGGGCAAATTGCGGTTGATGCGGCATATTACGGGCTTAACGACAAAGCTTTTGCCGTAAGGGTGAACGATTTTGCCATGAAAAATATCGGAATTTTCAAAGACGATATTGTAATTGCCACTCGCGACGCGGCACCAACCGAAGGTGATATTGTGGCAGCTCTAGTAAACGGCTCGGTTATTACTCGCGAATGGAGACAAGGCGCTAAATTTCCAGAACTTCGCGCAACGGTCAAATCTTTTCCTTCGTTTCCCGCGAATGTCGCAAATCCTATTCTTGGCGTTGCCATAGCCATAACTCGCATTTTGCGTCCGATTGCAGACCGACCATAGAGTGAACTTTGCAGTATTTTCAGTAATTCTTGCAGAATAATACGGAATTATTTTTTTATTTCTCCGGTAGCAGAAACGTTACTGCTCGATGTATCGCAACGACTTGTCGGCTATGTTTTATCTACGGACAAATTGTGCGGCATCGAAAAAAATATTCTGCTTAAACCAAATCGGCCGTAATACTATCAAAGCATACGAAATCGGTTGGTAATCATTGTTTTTATTTTTAAGGAGAAAATCATGAAGAATATTCTGAGAACGGCCGCTGTTGCTGTATTTGCTTTGCTGACCGTAGCTTTTATGTCGCCTGCATTTGCTCAAAAGAACAATATGTCGGGTAATGTTGAGCAACGCATCGAGCGCATGAAAAAGCATCTGAATTTGACCGATAGTCAAACCGAAGAGGTACGGACTATTCTCAACAATGCCAGAGAGCAAGCGCGTCGCGACCGAGATACATATTCCGATAAAGAAGCCCGAAGAAACGCAATGAAATCGTTGCGTGAGGAAACACGCAATAAAATAAAAGCCCTGCTGACACCGGAGCAATTAAAGAAAATGCAAGAAGCAGCCGAGCGCCGGAAAAAATAGTCCGCATTTTAGATTTCCGAATAAAGCCGATGTACAGCATGTATTTCGGCTTTATTGCTAATTTGCGCCAAGCTTGTGTATATTCTGGCTTTAACAGTAGCTATCAATCCATAAAAACCGATGATCCCGACATCCGAGAAAGGTTTTTGCGGCTATGTTCGTAAATTTGCAGTTTAAATGCGCCGCTAACGGCGAATTATACGAACCGATGCCGGAAAATATGTCCAATATCTTCTCTAAAATACCTTTTCATGCAGCTTCGCTTGAAATCGTAGAACCGATGTTTGAATTTGACGGCGTTCTAATAGAGCGAATTATTTCTACGGGACAAGCTACGCCGGAAGGAGAATGGTACGACCAAAAGCACCATGAATGGGTGATATTGTTGACGGGCCATGCAGGTATTCAAATTGAAGGCGAGCTCGAAACGCGAGCGTTGCGTCCGGGAGATTATTTGTTTTTACCGGCACATTGCCGGCACAGAGTTGAATGGACGGACGAGCGCGACCGAACAATCTGGCTGGCCGTATTTTTTGAGCCGCGTCACAGCGAAACGCCAAATGCCGACGGATAATAAATCGCTTCCAGCGTTAAGCCTTCCGCTGCGGCAAGCGGGCTGCATAAAGTACGGTCGCACGCGGCGAGTGCGCGTTTAACCTCGTCGAAAGTTCTGCGCTTGCGGGCTATTTCAAGCATAACTCCTGTTAAAGCTCGAACCATTCCATATACAAACCGGTCAGATTTTATTTGCAGGCGCACGGTATTTTCGTCAATTCTGCTCCATCTGCAAATCTCAACATTGCAATCGTATCGCGGTGTGTCGTCGTTACGTTTCGAAAATGTAGTGAAATCATGCTTGCCGAGAAATATGGCGGCCGACTCGAAAAGTGCGTCAGAGTCATAAGGAAACGGCATAAACCACCGGAAATGGCGGCCGAAAACACTGTCTGTTTTTGACATTAAATATGAGTATTCGCGGGCGCAAGCGTCAAATCGGGCATGTATAGGACGCTGAAAATACTGCCCGCCCGTTATGCGTATATCTTTGGGCAAGCGCGTGTTGAATGCTATCGGAATTTTATTCTCCGGTATTCCGAGTGGCTTCGGCAGTTCGATATGAGCAATTTGTCCGCGTGCGTGAACGCCGGAATCGGTACGCCCCGCGCCGATTACCGGCAGACTAAGCCCACTGATTTTTTGCAATGCATTTTGCAATACTTCCTGCACGGAGCGCGCATTTTCCTGGTATTGCCAGCCGGCATAGCGCGTTCCGTCGTATTCGATTCGAAGCAGCAATGTTTCTGCGGGTAAAATTCGTTTATTGGGCTCGGTCATATTCCAAATATACGCAATAGACTCATATTCTTGTATGCCGCAATTTTTATTGTCTGTATTCTTAATGCCCGACAAATTATCATTCGCAGATAATTTATTCATTGCATAACTTCGTAAATATCAATATAGTGCAGAAATATTTAACTCCGATAAACGCAGCGGGAAGCGCTGAAAATTATATTACGCTTTTAGCGAATGCGTGGAGCGACGTTGTGCGTGGCGGACAATTTGCCGATAAAGCACTTGAGCGACTATTTCGTGAAAATAAAATCGCAGATGAGGAAAAACGAGGGCTAATCGCCACAATATTCTACGATATGTTGCGCAATGCGAGGCTTCTGCAAGCAATATCGGGCAGCGAAGAGTTCGGTAAATTATTCGTTGCATTACAAAAACTCCCAAATGCTGTTATTGCAAATCCGTTTATGCAAAACTTCAAGCGTGCAATTCGTTTATCCGTACCCGATTGGCTCGATGAATTGGGGGAGAGCGAACTCGGCGAAAATTGGGAAAGTATAGCCAATGCGCTTTTGTGGCGGCCGCAACCCGTAATTCGCGTAAATTTGCGGCATTGCTTGCGAGCGGAACTTGCGCGTAAATTATCGCGCAGAGGATTCGCACCGTTCGTGCTTGAACATAATATTTGCGGTATTGCCGTGAACTCTACCGGCGGCTTGTTCTCTACCGAAGAGTTTCGTAGCGGTCTTTACGAAATGCAAGATGCCGCTTCGCAAGAAGTTGCCCTGTTTTGTAATGTAAAACCCGGAATGCGTGTAATAGACGGATGTGCGGGAGCAGGAGGGAAGTCGTTGCATCTTGCAGATTTAATGCTGAATCGCGGAAAAATTATTGCTCTCGACATTAGAGAAAATGCACTTGTGCAGCTTCAAAAACGCGCCGCCCGCGCTCGTATTGATATTATCGAAACCCGACATATTGCAACTACAAAAGTAGTAAAACGTTTGGCGGGCAGTGCGGATATTGTGTTGCTTGACGTGCCATGTTCGGGGTCGGGCGTATTCCGACGCAATCCTGACGCAAAATGGCGGCTTATTCCCGACGATTTGACAAATTTGCGGCAAAAACAGTCCGAAATTCTGGAGAAATACTCTAAAATGGCCGCAATAAACGGGCGGATCGTTTATTCTGTTTGCAGTATTTTTCCATCTGAAGGAGAGAATCAGGTATTGAATTTTTTAAATCGTAACAAAGGGCAGTTTTGCCTTGAAGATGAGCGTAGAATTAGTCCGGTAACGGGTGCGGACGGTTTTTATATGGCACGAATAAAGAGGACAAAATAATTAACAATTAACCGCATGGGATTATCTGTGAAGTAATTTTTCAAGATATATTTCCGTTTGAGCGTATATCTCGGCGTAAGTTATGGAGCCGTTTAAGAATATCTCGTACAATCGGCCGTGTGCGGTAATTATCGTTGCCGGCAGAGAACCCGACCACTCCGGTCTTATTTTGCGAACCCATGTTTTCGGACTTCCTGCGGAGAGCAACAGCACTTCCGAAAATATTCCGTGCCGTTTTACAAAAGCGGATACTTTGGGCAAATTTGCCGGTAAATCTACATTTATTAAAATTATTTTGACATTTTTTTCGGTAAAAGCAATATTCAATGAATCAAACACGGGTAATTCCTTGATACATGGTCTGCACCACGAAGCCCAAAAATTGATTATGCGAACCGTGTCATCGTTTGTGTTCAACAATTCCAGCAAATGATCTGTTTTAACGACTTTTATAATTTGCGTGTACACATTTAAATTCAACGCGACAAGAAGAAAAAGCGTAAGAAATATTATTTTCAAAAATATGTTCATAAATATTTTGAGTAAATATTTTATCTTGCTCTAAATCATGAAATCAGCGCGTACTTTTACGAAATTTATGCGACAATATTGCATAAGTGATTATACCGACAGAAATTAAAGTAAGCAGCTTGGGCAGCCAATCGCCGAAGCGCGAATAAATCGTTTGCGTACTTATCAAAGGAACGCTTGCTGCGGCCGCAAGGGATTTGTAAGGTTCGGCACGATAAATAGACGCACCCGTAGGCGAAATAAAGCCGGACATTCCGGAATTTGCTGCACGGATAATTCCGCGCCTGTTCTCTATTGCCCGCATTGCGGCTATTTGATAATGCTGTTCGGGGCCAAAAGTGTAATTATACCAAGCGTCATTAGTTATCACCGCCAGAATATTCGCGCCTTCGGCTGTATAATTACGTACAAAATCAGGGTATACGGATTCAATGCAAATAATGCATCCTATGCGAACAGATTTATTTTTCGACTGAAAATTCAGCGTTTTTTGTGTTTCGCCTTTTTGCCAATCAGAAATACCGACACCCCATTCAAGCCATTTTTTTGCAATAGGGAAGTATTCGACAAAAGGTATTCGCTCGGCAAATGGCGTTAATTTCATTTTGCGATGCGTAGGGCGTTGCTTGCCGGAAGCCGCGCCCACAGGCAGTAAAGCCGCCGCATTATATGCGCCGAAATACGTTGAAGAATCGAACGGAAGCGGCCGGGCGGTAGGCGGTGCGGTCGCCTTTGAGTAGAGCGCGAATTCCGAAAAACCTGTAAGCAATGCCGCGTCTGATGAATCCGTCCAAGCCTGCAAAAAACCCAAGCCCTCCGGCGTACTTCGGGCCATGCCTAAATAGGGTATGGAGGTTTCGCTCCATACGCATAAATCATAGCGGCGAACACGCCGTAGAGAATCGGCAAGTCTTTTATGCAATGCAACTTGGTCAAATACGCCGCCTTCCCATTTTTTCCATGGATCAATATTCGGTTGCACTATTGCGGCTTCTATTTTCGGGGCAGTAATCGTTGAACGTTCCACTTCCGAGATTCGCCTCAGACCGTAAATTTCCGCAACAATTAAAATTATCGCTATGAAAAGTGCTTCGCGGCTTCGAAAAATCATTCTAAAAACAGAGGCAAATTCCATTTTCCCACGCAATTCCAAATAGCGAAATATAGGAAGCGCGATGAGAATATTCACCAGGAGAATTAAAAAACTCAAAATCCATACGCCGCCTATATCGGCAGATTGTGCAACTGCTAAATTATAGATTTGCGAATATCCGAGCGACAGCCAAGGATAGGAGGCATCCGAAAGCGAATGCAACCATTCAAAGGATGTCCAAAACACCGGAAGCGACAACAAAGCCGTCGTGCGGCCGATGCGTTTTTCTACGGCGCGGTATGCGGCAAAAGGCAACATAAAGAAAAAAGGATGGCCAATCCATAAGGCCGCGCCGGATAGAATTAAATATGGATCGGTATTTTTCTGCCAGCTTAATACCCACCAATTTCCTGCGCCGCAAAAACAGAAAAAAGCAGCGTATAATATGCACAATCGCCGGAACTTTCCGTCTAATCCGTCGAGAGCGAGCAAGAGCGGCAAAAAGCCTGCGAAAGCAAGCGCCCCCAAGTGTAGCGGCGGGAATGAAAAGCCGAGTAAAAGTCCGGCCGAAACGGCCCATAATAAACGCGGTGCCATCAAATAATCGAATAGTTGAAAAATAGGGAATTAATACGAAACAATATTTTTTTTTGCTCCTGTTTTCGGTGTAAATTCCTGAACGTAAAGCGGAGAAAAAGAAAGTGCTTCGGTGAATATACCGGCAGAAAGCAAACGCATTCCCAAGCGTGCGATAAATCGCGGCGTAGGGCGATTCAAACCGGAAAGTTTCATTCCTTTTTCAGTAAAAAAAGCGGCTGTTCCGCAAACAATGTCATGCGGTTCCACGATGCTGTCCAGTTGATACGAATTAACAAGTTCAATTTCGGTAAGCGGTTGTAAGTCAGCGGTATAGCGTCTGATGTAAGCGATGTCTTTGTGTGAATGTATGGCTGCAATAACAGATGCGGCATCGGTTGTGCGGGCAAATTCTTCGGCGGCGCAAGCGAAAGCATCGAGCGAGGGTACGGCTATGAGTTTCGGCGGCACGGCATAGATAAAATCCAAACACAACCCTTTGGCAAATGCTGCACTTACGCGCAATCCGGTAAAAGAACCGGGTCCTGAGTTTACGGCAACGGCAGCGATGTTTTCAAATGAAATGTCCGCGTCGGCAATAAGCCGACGGGTAAATTCGGCCAACATTTTATCGTGCTTATATGGTGCGAAAATGCTGTATTCGCCCCAAATCTCACCGTTGCGAACAAGGCATACACCGCAAGTCGCCGCCCCGCTTTCTATAGCAAGAAGAAAATTGTTGTCGGTCATTAATTTCGGTTTATTCTTGATATTAAAAATGCGGTTAATTATACCGATACGGCTGTTTGGAGATTTGAGATTTTATCCAACCAGGAATGCATCGCTTCCCATACCGACTCAAGGCGCGGCATATTGTTTCGGTCGGTCGGTATTATGAAAGATTTGCTGAAGCGGAACTCTTTAACATTGCTGATACGCATTCCTTCGGCGGTGTCGAAAGAGTAGCCTATACCTTCAGATTGACGAAACGAATCGGCTATATCGTCCAATAAGTCGAAATCCGTAGTTTTCGGGCGTTTTTGCATGGTAATTCTGATTTTTGCCGTAATAGTCGAATCTTTCGAGATTTTATCGAGAGAAATTGCATCGCTCGGAAAAATTGACGATAAAATTGCAGTTGCATTCCCTGCGATAAAATTCGCACCTCCAGGCATTTCTTCCACGTAAGCTTGCGTAACTATCTCTAAATATCGCGCTTTCTCTTGTCTGTCTGGCGGCATATAGTCCGTAAGCGAAAAATACGAATCCGCGTCTAATAATTCCGACTTGAACTTTAGAAGCCATTGCAAGTATTCCTCAAAAGCAGCTGCGTTAAACGAGCCGGACGGTAAAATAATTATTTCATTGCCGCTAACTCCGAAATATAGCACGTTTTGCACAAAATCGGTTTCTTCTTCGGACGGCGAAAGCGGCATATCAAGCCAATCAGCCGCATCGTTGCGTCGGATGGCCGGCAAGTGCCGTCCGGGTTCAAATCGCACCATTACACCGATTTGCATAGAATTATTATAGGCCGAGCCGTGATAGTTAATGCAACGTATTGCACCGCCGATATCCAGAAAGCGACCTTGTGCAGTGCGGCAACCGTCGGTTTCATAGCATCGTTCCAATAGAGATTGCAATGTAAGTTCCTTGTTTGCCGACTCGAAACGTGCGCGTTTATATATGAAAGTTTTGGAAGTGGAAGGCATACTATCTCGAAAAAATTAAGAGTATAAACGAAAATCCGGCGAAAAATACGCTTTTATTTGCTTTTTGCACGAAATACGCAATGTTGCGGACTATTGAAAAGGCAAACAATAATCATTTTGCGCAGTCGTTATTTGCACCGTAAGATTTTGTTTTTCAATATAGGTCGTTCTAACTTATGTCTAATGCCTCAGCTGCCGTCGAAGTGCATGAATTTAAGGCAGAAATGAAGCCATTGCTTCATCTTATCGTTCATTCTCTTTATACACATCCAGAAGTTTTTTTGCGTGAATTGATTTCCAATGCGTCCGACGCATTGAACAAATTGCGTTTCCGGCTATTAACCGATACGAATATTTTGCAACCCGAAGCCGATCTTGCCATTCGAATAACTGTAAATCCGGAAACACGGGAATTTGCGATAGAAGATTCGGGCATAGGCATGACGCGCGAGGAAACCATAGCCAATATCGGTGCCGTAGCCAAGTCCGGAACTCTCGAAGCAATTAAGGCTATGCGTGAAGCAAATCAACAAATAGACAGTAATTTAATAGGCCAATTCGGAGTGGGATTTTATTCTGTTTTTATGGTGGCCGACCATGTAACGCTTGAAACACGCTCGGCAAATCCCGACTCGGCGGGTTGCCGATGGGAATCGAACGGCGAAGGAAGTTTTTCCGTATCGGACATTGAAATGCCCGAGCGCGGCACAAGAATCAGTTTTATATTGAAAGAAGAATTCAAACAGTTTGCTTCGGCTTCCGAAATAGAATCAATCATCAAAAAATATTCCAATTTCGTGGAATTTCCCGTATATCTCGACGGCGAACGCATAAATGCGCAACAGGCTCTTTGGCAAAAACGAAGCAGTGATATATCAAACGAGGAGGCTGCCGAGTTCTACGGATTTATTACGGGAAATCATCGCGAGCCTTTGGGCTGGACGCATATATCGGCAGAGGGCGCAGTAGAATGTAAAGCATTGATTTTCATACCTGGCGAAGCTCCGCCCGTTGATTACGATTGGCGCGAAAAATCAATGCATCTTTATGCTAATAAAATACTTATTCAGGAAAATTCCAAAGAATTGTTGCCCGAATACTTGCGTTTTGTACGCGGTGTGGCAGATACTCCCGATTTACCGCTGAATGTTTCGCGCGAAACCGTGCAGTCGAGTCCCGTAATGACGCGCCTGCGCTCAATTCTTACCGGAAAGATTCTGGGAATATTGGAAGATTGGGCGAAAAACGATGCCGAAAAATTTATGAAATTTTCTAAGATATTCGGCGCACATATTAAATTGGGAATAAATACGGATTATGCGAATAAAGAACGCATAGTTAATCTAATGCGCTTCGAATCGTCGTTGCGTTCGCCCGGCGATCTTGTATCGTTGCGTGAATATGCAGGGCGAATGAAAGATGAACAAAAAGATGTTTATTATCTTTCGGGAGACAGCCGCGCAACATTGAAAAAAAATCCGAATTTGGAATATTTTCTCGAAAAAAATATCGAAGTTTTGTTGCTTTCCGATCCGGTCGACGTTTTTACTGTCCCGTATTTAGGCGAATATGATAACAAGCATTTCGTTTCGGCAGACAAAGCGGATTTAAAAATCGAAGAAACATCGAAATCTGCCGAAAATACAAATGCAATTACCTCGCTGTTAAGTAAAATGCGTGAAATTCTCGGCGATGCAGTAGAAAATGTAGCCGAATCGAAACGTTTGACCCAGTCGGCGGCGACTTTGGTGGCCGGAAGTTCGGGGCTTGACCCGCAAATGGAAAAAATGATGAAATTAATGGATAAAACATTTACAGGTTCCAAAAAAGTATTGGAGTTAAATCCTAACCATAAACTTATCCGTAATCTTGCGGTGCTTGCCGAAGAGAACCCGAACGATCCGCTTATAGAATTATGCGCTCGGCAATTATATGAAGCGCAGGCACTTACGGAAGGTAATCAAATACAGACAGCGGATTTTGCAGCGAGAATGACCGAAATTATGACACGGGCTACCGAACGCTGATTTGTGAAAAGAAGAGCCGTTTGTACAATATGCCCAAGATGCGGGTATACGACAACGGCTCTCTTATTTTCGTAAAGTTTTTTACAGTATTTTCCGTTAGCCGTTAAATATTACTTTCGTTTTTTAAGAAATTCAGGGCTGATTTAACTGACGGAAAATACAGAAAACTATGGAACTAAATTTACAGCGGCAGTACGATTTAATTTATTCTTATTTTAAAGCAACTGCCGAACCTTATGATACATTACTTTGGGATGGTAGAAAACTCTTAGTGCTTTTAAACGAGGCCGAAATTGAAGAATATACTTATTGTGATTTGAAAATGCTGATAAACGGTTTCTGATACATACAAAATTCACAAACATGATTTTTCGCAGAGTCCTTTCAATTTGACTGCCGAATAAATTAAAAAGGCAACTGCACATTTTACGAATACCAATGAAAGAGAAGTACGGGTTTTATGCAAACAAGACGCAAGGGAGAGTCGCCCGCAGGTTTTCGTGGACAATAATTTATTTATTTTACCAATTACATAGAGTTCAATAATTTATTACACAAATCTTCTGCAATTCATTGTTTGGTTTCTGATAGTGCGAAAACATAGTCCAAAATGCCTTCTTCCTTTCTTCCAAACTTCTCACAAATCTATTATG